>CALGOA010000056.1 GCA_937958015.1 uncultured Acidimicrobiales bacterium
CCCCTGCGCCGTGCGCTCTCAGAACCATCGGGGATCCGCGGAATTGTGCTCGCTGACCACGAGGACCAACTGCCAGCGAGTTGTCGCTGGATCGTCAGCGTCGACTCCGAGGGACTTCTGTCCCTCGCTGATATGTCCTCCGGAGCGCACCGCTCCGATCTGACTCCGGTAGCTCTCGACCAACTGAACGCTTCGACCGTCGCCCGGTCCTTGGCACGACACTCCGATCCCGACGCCACTCAGGCCGCAGCGGAACTACCAGACCAGGTTCTGCTGCCGTCGATCACAGGCGGGATCGATGCGGGCAGCGTGCTCGAACGGTGGGAGCAGAACGGACCTGACCCCGATCTCGTTGCCCTGCTCGGCGTTGCCAGCGAGGGTCTCATGGAGGTCGACCTGGTTCGGGACGGACCGCATGCGCTCCTGGCGGGGACGACCGGCGCTGGCAAGAGCGAACTCCTGCGCTCGTTCGTTCTTTCCCTCGCCACCCGTTATTCAAGCGACGTCGTGAACTTCGTCCTGATCGACTACAAGGGCGGCGGGGCCTTTGAGCGGTGTGCAGATCTGCCGCACACGGTCGCAATGGTTACCGATCTGGACGACCACCTCGGCGCCCGGGCCCTACGGAGTCTCCAGGCCGAGCTGCGGTTTCGTGAAGTGACGTTCCGGGACGCAGGTGTGGCCGATCTGGGTGACTACCGAAGAGGGGGTGGAGTGTTGCCCCGGCTGGTCGTTGTCGTCGATGAGTTCGCAACGATGGCTGCGGAATTGCCCGACTTCCTCGATTCCCTGGTCGACATCGCCCAACGGGGACGTTCGCTCGGCATCCACATGCTGCTCGCTACCCAGCGACCGGCCGGAGTCGTCGATGCGAAGATCAAAAGCAACACCAACCTGCGCATCAGCCTGCGCGTTCAGGACGACAGCGACTCCCAGGATGTTCTCGGCACTACAGACGCCGCACGGTTGCAGAGATCTGAGGTTGGTCGCGGATTCGTACGAATGGGCGCCGGCGACGTGGTCCCGTTCCAGGCAGCCTACGCAGGGGGCAAATCGCCCGTCGTCGACCAGATGTCGGGGCTCTTTCTCGAGGACTATCGCATCCTCCCAACCCGGCCCGAGGTCCCGGTGGACTGCGACGACGAGCGTCCGACGGACATCGATCGAATGGTTGACCAGGTCTGTTTGGCCTACGAGAAGTCCGGTCTGGCCGAACCACGACCGCCCTGGCTGCCACCGTTGCCAGCAACCCTCAGCCTGAGCGATCTGGAGGCGTGGACCGTTGATTCAAACGATTCGATCGCCTTCGGCCAACTCGACGCCCCCGGCCAGCAGCGACGGGAGTCCTTGCCGTTCACACCGGGGGAGGAGAGCGTGATCGTGTACGGGGCCAAGGGGGCCCAGACCTGCGGGACGCTCTTGGCGATCCTCGTCCAGTCGATCCGCCGCTTTAGTGCCGATGACCTGCACCTGTATCTGTTCGACTCCGGAACGGCCGGATTCAGCGCACTACGGGATGCACCACACGTTGGTGCGTACATCTGCCACGACGACGATGAATCCTTGACGCGTGCGCTGGATCTCGTCGACGGATTGGTCGCTCAACGAAAGTCGACCGACGGAAACCCCTCGACCCGACACCTTCTGCCCAGGGTCGTCGTCGCCTTCGATGGCCTCGGCACGCTGGTCGAGCGACTCAATGAGAGCGGAGATCACGCCACCCTGGGCCGACTGACGGCCCTGGTTCGGGAATCGGCCCCGCTCAACATCTCGGTTGTCGGAAGCGCCACCAACGATCGACAGATTCCGAGCCGGATCTCCGCCCAGATCGAACGATCGATTATCCATCGCTTGATCGATCCTGCCGCAGTGATGGCATTCGGACTTCGCCCTCGCGACATTCCGGTTCTCGATGGCCGCATGGTGGTCGATGTGGCGACCGGTCTGGACGGGGTCGCGGCTCTGGTCACAACCACGGAACTGACCGACGCGTTGCAGTCGGCCGAATCCGCCTCGAAACGGCCCCCGGTGAGGCTTCGAACCCTGCAGCCGGTCATCTCGTCAACGGATCTGCAGCTGCGTCCGACGGTTGAGGGCTCGAGGCTGTCACTGCCGGTCGGGTTATCAATTCGGCAGCTCGAGCCGACGGCGCTGACGATCTCCGACCGGGCGGCGGTGATCGGGGGTCCCGGGTCCGGGCGTACGACCACCCTCGTTCAGCTGGCGACCCAGGCCCGTCTTCTGGGCCTCGACGGTGACATCGTCGTCGTGGCTCACGACGAATCTCGCCTCCATGAAGTCCCCGGTGTTGTCTCCCTCGCTGGTTGCACGGACCTGAGCAGAACAGCGCTGGTCATCGTTGACGACTGCCACACCATCGATCGTTCGGTAGGAGCCGAGCTCAAGGCCTACGCCGAGGGGACCGGCTCGGGCCGGTGGATTATTGCTGGCCTGCGTCCGAGCGAAGCAAAGGCGATGATGGACTGGACGAATGTGTTCCGATCCGCCTCTTCGGGCGTGGCGATGCAGCCCCAGTTGACCGACGGCGATGTCTTCGGAGCCATGTTCACCTCGTCGATGGTGGCCGGGTTGAAAACAGGTCAGGGGCTCATGGTGGCTAGCGGCGCATCAACAGCCATCCAATGTGCGGTTGTCAATACGCCTGGTTGAGACCGATCAACACAGAGCGATCTCGATACGTTTCGTGATGCTGTCGCGCTGGTTACCCCAGATCACCGAAAGGGTCGCCTCGGACACGGCTCCTTCAACGACGGGGTTCTGATCCAACGAGGTCGATCCGTCGCTGAATTCCCAGAACCACCGCTCGGGATCACCGCTGCTTCGATCTTCAAATCTGATCTCGGCAACCGGGCAGTTGGTGGTGCCCAGCACCGGTTGGACTACCTCGAACTCGAATTCGGCCGATCGTTCCGACGGTTCCACCACGATCGTGGGAGGCGGATCGCCATCGAGCGCAGCCTCGGCACCGCAGCCCATCACCACAAACCCAAGGGTGGCGGAGACTCCGACAGATGCCAGTCGGCGGCGGGAGCGTCGTTCCACCGCCCAAGTATTGCGGCTCTGTCGGGTTGACGCAGCGCGACGGCAGACTGAGGTGTGGCGAGGAGTGTGGCACTGGTGGCTCGGAAGGAAGATGTCCGGGGCGCAGCGGGTTGTGACCGGCGATGAGTGTCGAGCCCGGGCGATATCCCGTCGGCGCGTCGGTCACGGTCGATCAACTTGAGTCGGCGCCCTATGAGGTGTTGGCGAGACTGCAGGCCGTCGAGCCAGTGTCGTGGATCCCAGCAGTTCACGCGTGGTTCATCACCGGCAGGGATCAGACGATCGAGGCGATGCGGGATGCTGAACGTTTCACGGTCGATGATCCACGGTTCACCACCGCCGCCGTCCTTGGTCAGAGCATGTTGTCGCTCGAGGGCGACGAGCACATCCGACACCGAACCGCCTTCGCCGAGTACTTCCGTCCCCGCGCCGTTCGTGACGGGTTCGAATCGTGGCTGGGCGACGAGGCCCGCAGACTCATTCAAGCGGGTGTTCAGGACAATTCGATCGAGTTGCGGTCGGCGCTCGCCGGGCCATTGGCGGTCAACACGATCACCCGCTTCCTTGGCCTGGAGGGCGTCGATTCAGCCGAGGTGCTGAACTGGTACCAGCACATTTCGACCGCGATCGTCGACCTGTCGCTCGGGCGTCCGGTCTCAGGTCTAGGTAGCGCAGCGGTCGACAGTATCCGTGAACGCGTGAACGAAACGTTGGCAAGCGACGGCACGTCGTCGTTGATCGCCACGATTGAGCAGGGTGGACATCTTCGGCCCGAAGAACTTGCCCCAGCGGTCGCGGTGGTCATGTTTGGCGCGATCGAGACCTCCGAGGGAATGACGAGCAACGTTTTGTGGCACCTGCTCAAAGACCCCGAGACCCTCTCCCGGGTACAAGAAGATCGAAGCCTAGTTCCCGCTGCGGTTGAGGAGTCCCTTCGTCTCGAGCCGGCGGCAGCAGTCATCGATCGGTACACGACCACTTCGGTCGAGCTGGCCGGAACGGTCATCCCGGCAGGCGAGCTGGTGACGATCTCGCTGCTGGCCGGCAATCGTGATCCCGATGTGTTCGCAGCGCCGGATCGTTTCGATATTGACCGGGACAACCTCAGGCAACATCTCACGTTCGTTCAAGGTCCTCACGCCTGCCTGGGCCTTCATCTCGCCCGGGCCGAAACCATCGCCGCCGTGCACGCAGTGCTGGACCTACTGCCTTCCATGGCGCTGGACCCGTCGTTGTCGAGCGCGCCCGAGGGCCTCATCTTCCGCAAGCCGGCGTCGGTAACCGCTCGATTGTGAGCCGTTCCGGTTAGAGGAACGTCGCGAAGTCGTCCACCGCGGTTCGTTCGGATCGCAATGAATTGACCGGATGGCTGCTGTCCCGGTAGCCGATCGCCATGCCGCAGAACAACATCAGTTCCTCCGGTGCGCCGCAGAACTCTCCGACGGTTTTTGGATATGCGCTCCACGACTCCTGAGCACAGGTATCCAGGCCGGCGTCCACTGCCAGCAGCATGAAGGTCTGGAGGAACATGCCCAGGTCGCTCCACTGCGGATGGTTCATTCGCCGATCGACAAAGCAGAAGAGTCCAGCCGGCGCCCCGAAGAATTCCTGGTTCCGGGCAAGCCACTCGTACCGGGCGGGTTTGTCCTCACGTTCGATGCCCATGGTTTCGTACATCATCTCTCCGACTCGGAAACGGCTGGAGCGGTACGGTTCCCACAGTTTGTCCGGATAGATCGGATACTCGAGCTCCTCCGCAGGTTTACCCCTGACATCGTCGACCAGGCGGTCTCGGGCGTCGCCATTCACGACATAGATGCGCCACGGTTGCACGTTGCCACCGGAGGGAGACCGGGAGGCCACCGCCAGCAGATCCCGAATGAGCCGGTCCTCCACCGGGGTTTCGGCGAAGGCCCGAACCGACATTCGACGCTCGATAGTTTCACGCAGATCCATTCGACGACAGTACTGAACGTCGGCGACAACCCCCAGTTGAGCGATGGGTAGCGAGAGATGCCAAGCCACGGTGGGGTCGATCCAGGGGTTAGATTTACGGAGTGGCTGGCCTGTGGGAATCGCTCCAATCACTTTGGGAGTGGTCGGAGGGTTTTGCCGACAGTCCGTGGTTTTACGTTCTGATTTTCACCATCGCCATGATCGACGGGTTCTTCCCCGTTGTGCCGGGAGAGACCACGGTGATCATCGGTGGCGTCTCGGCCGGAGCCGGAGACCTGAACATCCTGTTGGTAATCGCCGCCGGAGCACTGGGGGCGATGGCGGGCGACACCGTCAGCTACGGCATCGGTCGCTTCGGTTCCACCCGGTTTCCCCACTTCTTCGAAAAGCGGCAGAGTTCGATCGACAAGATGTCCCGCCAGATCCGAGAACGTGGTGGCCTATTGCTCATCACCGCTCGCTTCATCCCCGGCGGTAGAACCATTCTCACCTTGGCCTGCGGTGCCACCCGACAGCCGTACGTCGACTGGTTCTCGCGCTGGGACATCGCCGCCGGACTGATCTGGGCCACCTACGCCGGGGGATTGGGTTACCTGTTCGGCGACTGGCTGGAGGAACGCGAGAATGGCGAGACGATCGCCTTCGCAGCAGCCTTCGGGAGTGCATTGGCCATCACGGGACTGATCGAGGTCATCCGGTGGTATCGGAAGCGCTCGACTAGTGCAGTGCTCTGAGCGCAAACCATGACAGGTTCATCATCAGGAGCCCCCACACAAAGAACCGCAGTTCACGGTCGATCCGCCACGTGGCGCCAACCACGACGGTCCAGAACACTGCGGCGACGCCCCACTGGATGAACACCGCACGATCGGTGGCGGGCCACAGCAGGTCGGTCAGCACTACAGTTCGTTGTCCACCTGGGTCTTAAGCCACGTCGGCAGGTACACCGGGTCGGCCAGATCGTTCGGATGGTGGCCCGGCAGGGCGGAAACCACCGCCAAGGGCATGAATTCGAACACGTAGGTCACGCTCCACACGAGAAGATTCCAGTGGGCCCGAGGGGAGAACAGGCGACGTTCGGTCCAGAGCAGTCCGAGGGTTCCGATGAAGGCGAAGAACGCAAGAACCATGACGCTGGTGATCGTGCCCAATACGTACTTCACACGGTTTCCGCTGAACGACTCCCACACATCGTGCGCAGCACCCTTGTGTTCCACCTCTTCAGCCAGGTGCCACAGAAACAGGCGCCTCGCCGTAGGTTCGGCATCGGTAAAGAGCGTGCCGATCCGGTCGTCGGTCCAACGGGCGCCGGCGTAGGCGATCGTTTCGGCCCCCGCTGCGAACGCCACGCCGAATTCATCGCTGCGCCGGTCGAGGAATCGGAAGGTCGTGGCCATCAAGCGGTCGATCCACCCGAGACCGGGATGTTCCGCGAACACGCGATCGTTGAAACGTCGGTGTTGGGCGTGATGTTGGCGTTCCTGCCGGGCGTAGGCGAGCGCGGCCGGTCGGACATCGTCGGGAAGTTCGTCGGCGACGCGTTCGACCGAACGTACGACGAACGGCTCCACGTGCGGCATGAGCAACGACACGGCGTTGCATGCGCAGGCGAATTCAGGGATCGTGCTGTGCCAGCTGATCGGATAGTTCTCATCGAAGGACAGCTTTGGATTGCGATTTCGAATCCGGTGGTACTCGCCCGATTTTGGAGTCACGACAGCCACGCTTTTCTATCGGCGGCGACCCGCCGTTTCTGAATACGGATCACACGGTAGAAGGTGGTCGAACCAACGGGTGAGCAGCGGGTTGTCATAGTGTGGGTTTGTGCTGAGGCGAAGGGGATCGAGCGGGCCGAGGGTTCAGATGCGCAACGCAGACCTGCTGCGAGCCATCAATGCGCTGTCCAGTGAACTGCGCCGGGGATTCGGTCCCGACACCGGATCTCATATCGCCGAGACCGCGGCCCTGATATTGGGCGTCGACGTCGCAATCGTCACCGACACCGATGACGTGATCGCCAGCGTAGGAAAGCTCCCACGAGCCGACGCCGTGGCAGAACAAACCGCTGCCGTGATCGACCGCCAGCGTTTGGGAACTCCCACCGTCTACCAGATAACCGATGGGGCGTTCGCCATCGACGTTGCGGTTGCGGTGTTGCAACTCGATGGTCTGCCGGTTGGCACACTCCACGTTGTCACCGGACCCGATGTCGGTCCTCCGTTGGCTGAGTTGGCCGAGTTCGCCGACGTCGTATCGTCACAGCTGGCGCTGGCCGAGCTCGAACAATCACGAACCGCAGCAGCCCAGGCCGAACTATCGGCGTTGCGAGCCCAGATCTCGCCCCACTTCGTCCACAACTCACTCACGGCCATTGCCGGTTTCGTGAATCGGGATCCGGACCGGGCCCGATCCCTAATCATCTCGTTTGCGGAGTTCCTGCGAGCCACCTTCCGAACCCGAGCGGACCTCTCCACCATCTCCGAAGAGATCCGGTTGGTCGAGATCTATCTGGAACTGGAACAGGCCCGGTTCGGCGACCGATTCGAGACCAGCCTTCGCGTCGCTCCGGAAGCGCTTGCCGTTCGAATCCCTTTCCTCACCGTTCAGCCCATTGTCGAGAATGCAATCCGACATGGCCTCGAACAGCGGGAGGGGCGCGGTCAGCTCAGCATCACCGTCGATGACCAGGGCGCCGAGGCCCAGATCGTGGTGGAAGACGACGGCGTCGGGACCGACCCTGATGCACTGGAGCAGGCACTGAGCGGTCGGGGATCCACCCCCCACGTCGGGGTCCTTGCGGTGGACGAACGGCTTCGCCGAACGTTCGGCCCCGAGTACGGTTTGGTGATCAGCACTGCAAGCGGAGCGGGAACGTGTGTCACCATGCAGGTGCCAAAGTACGCCCGGAACGTCGGGTAAACGGGGGAGTCCATGGAAGACCTGAAGGTCCTAGCTGTCGACGACGAGCGCGCCGTGCTCGATGACCTCGAGTTCATGCTGAGACGCTCGCAATCGGTCGGTGAGGTGCTCACTGCGGTCACCGGGTCGGATGCGCTCCGACTGCTCAATGAAGAGGACGACGTCGATGCGCTGCTTGTCGACATCCAAATGCCGGGCCTGAACGGGCTCGATCTGGTCCGGACGTTGCGGAACTTTAAGAACCCGCCGCTGGTCGCCTTCGTCACCGCCCACGACGAACATGCTTTGGAGGCGTTCGAACTCGAGGTGATCGACTACCTGCTCAAGCCGGTCGATGAGGAGCGACTCACCGAAGCGTTGCGACGGATCTGTGAGCGTAAGCAGGGGATAGCCGACCCCGGAGCCGGCGAGGCGGTCCAGAGAGTGCGGATCCAGTGTCGTGTCGGTGACCGGACCTACTTCATCGAACGTCGCGACGTGATGGTCGCCGAGGCGACCGGTGACTACGTCAGACTGCATACCGACGACGGATCACACCTGATCCGCCAGACGCTGTCGGAGCTGGCCCGCCAGTGGGCGGGGGCCGGGTTCGTGAGAACCCACCGGGGTTATCTCGTCCGCGCCACCGGTATCAGAGAACTGATCAGCA
The DNA here is from genome assembly GCA_937958015.1 of uncultured Acidimicrobiales bacterium. Lineage (GTDB taxonomy): Bacteria > Actinomycetota > Acidimicrobiia > Acidimicrobiales > SZUA-35 > JABDIY01. Next base: position 8,588 of record CALGOA010000056.1, read on the forward strand.
CCGATGGCAAGACCACTGCGACCGTCGGACACCGGGCGGTGCCGGTGAGCCGGCGTTACCTGCGACCGCTCCGAGCCGAACTCGCCGCCCTCTGAGCACCGTGGAATCCGGCGCACCTGAGGACCAGGTACCCGAGCGCAAGATCGTCCTGCATCCCCGAACTGCGGCGGCTCGCCAGCAGGGCCGTCGCTCCAGTGTCGGGCGGCGGACCCGTGGGTATGTCGCTGACTCCGAGCGTGTGTTTGAACTCGTGGCGGCGCAACGTCGCCATGCGCTTCGGTCGCTTCTAATACTCCTGGTCCTGATCTTTGGGCTCCCGACACTCCTGATCCTGGCACCCGACCTGACCGACCTGCCGTCGGGTCCGTTGCCACCGCTGCACTGGGTTGTCGCAGGGATCGGTTTATATTCGACGCTGGCGATCATCGGCTGGTTGCACGAACGAAAGGCCAACGCCCTCGACCGGCGTTGGGTCCGAGAGCGAGCCGAACCGTGATCGCCATCACCCTCGTCGGTCTCGTCACGCTGGCCACGTTGATGGTCGGTTCCTTCGGCATCCGGTATGCCAAGACCACGTCGAACTTCTTCGTGGCGTCCCGTTCAGTCCACCCCGCATGGAACGCCTTCGCGATCTGTGGCGAGTACCTGAGCGCCGGCTCCTTTCTCGGTCTCGCCGGTTTGGTTCTGGTTTTTGGATTCGACATCCTCTGGCTACCGGCCGGCTGGACCGCCGGGTACCTCCTTTTGCTGCTGTTCGTGGCGGCGCCATTGCGACGTTTCGGCAGCTACACGATTCCCGAATTCGCCGAGGGACGTTTCGATGCGCCGGCGCTGCGTTGGATTTCCGCCGGCTTCGTTCTAGCGATCAGCTGGCTTTACCTGCTTCCGCAGATGAAGGGCGCCGGCATCCTCCTCGGATCGTTGCTGGGCGCTCCGTACTGGGTCGGGGTGGTGCTCCTCGCCGTGGTGGTCGCAGCCAACCTGACGGCGGGCGGCATGCGGAGTATCACGTTTGTGCAGGGGTTTCAGTATTTCATCGTCATGTTCGGTGTTCTGGTTCCGGCGATCCTGCTGTGGCAGATGTGGAGTCAGGAGCCCGCGTCCATCTCGGGCCAGGAGGCTCCGGTCTTTCTGGAGACCACGACGATCTCGTACGACGACGACATCACGGTTACCGTCGCCGGCGTCCGGACCGAGATCGAAGCCGGAACCGACATCACCTACCAGGTGGGCGATCTGGTACCCCACGAGGAATCGATCGAGGCGCTGTCGGGGGACGACTGGTTACGGCCATTCAACAACAAGGGTCTGGCCGGCGGCCATCCCCGGTACTTCGCCTACTCGGTCCTGCTCGCCACCCTGCTCGGAACGATGGGCCTACCGCACGTTCTGGTTCGTTTCTATACCAATCCCGACGGCGTGACGGCTCGTCGAACGACCGTCTGGGTCCTGGTGCTGCTCGGTCCGTACTACGCGATACTTCCGTTCTTCGGAGCGGTGGCCAGAACCGCGTCGCCCGAACTTCTCGCAACGGGCGACACCGACAGCGTGACCCTTGCGGTCGTCGCCGACTACGCCCAGGGCACGGGAGGTGATGTGCTCGTCGCCATCGTCGCCGCCGGTGCGGTAGCGGCCCTTCTGAGTACGTCGTCGGGTCTCTTGATCGCAGTGGCGGGCGCTTTGAGCCACGACCTCGCCGGGGGTGGAGTTCCACAGTTTCGGCGGGCCACATGGGCTGGCGCCGCAGTGGCGGCCGGGCTGGGAATGTTGGCCCAACCCTTCGACATCTCGATTCTCGTGGGCTGGGCCTTCGCCATCGCGGCGTCGTCGTTCTGTCCGCTTCTGGTGCTGGGGATCTGGTGGCCGGGTGTGACAACACGCGGAGCCATCGCCGGCATGGTGACCGGCGGAGGTTTCGCGACAGCGGCAATCGTGGCCACGATGGTCGGCGTCGTCGACGACGGCTGGGGGTTCGCGCTGCTTTCGACCCCGGCGGCGTGGTCGGTGCCACTGGCATTCGCCACGTCGATCGGCGTGTCACTTCGGGATCCCGAAAAGCCGCCGAACGTGGCTGCCAAGATGGCGCAGCTTCACTTGCCGGACCGTTCACCGCAGAAATCGACCGTTGATCGCACGTCGTCGATACCGCCAACGGTCTAGGACCGGGGTTTCATCGAATCGACACCGTAGACGGTTGACCCCGCCCCCAACTCAAAAGGTATTGTGCCCACGGTCACAGAAACGCACATAGGGGAGCTTTGTGGGATCACATCCAGGAAATCTGAGTCGTGACATCGGGACCTCACCATGGGCCTAACCAATCCCGTCGACGTCGAGGACGTTCTGGAGAACATCTCGGCTCAGGTGGAACGAAGAGAGCTGGTCACCGATGGCCTCGATGGCATCGCCGGGCGGGTTCACCCGATCGGTTGGGCGGCGTTGGCCTTCGGTGTGGTCGGGTTGGTGTTCTCCTTCATCGATACCGAGTTTCTGATCAGCAACCTCGTCTGGTGGCACTGGTTGTTGATCGTCGGAACCATCGCCGTTTCCACCCAATTCGCCGTGCTCGATTTCATTCGGGCCGGCATCGAACGAGTGAGCGACTTTGCCATCAACGGCATCGGCGTCGCGGTGAAACCCGGATTCTTCATGGCGCTGGGGGCGGCTCTGTTGGCCCTGGTGGTCATGACCGCTTCCTATGACATCGAAGCGGGCGTAGCCGGCGCCTTCGCCTTCGGCCTGCTGGTGGGATCGGTGCTGATGGGACCGGTGTGGGTTCTTACCTGGGGGGTGTTCCTACTGGCGCTCTACAGCTCGCTCAGTCGATACATCGCCCGGTTTGTCGAGCGAGATCTGATCATCTCCGAGGTTGGCTCGCTGGCATGGCAGTCGTTCGCCCTCATCGCCCTCCTGGGTGTGGGCTACGGCGTTCGAGAAGGAGTCAATCCGCGGATCGACTTCTGGTGGGCCGAGTTCAGCAACCGCACAAAGGCGCTTCTCGATTTCACGCTCCACGTCACGTTGTTCATCCCATTCCTCGTGATGGCGCTGCGAATCCTCCGGCCCTATGCGAAGACGTCGCTGGGGTTCAAGAAAGACTTCTCCGGTCAGACCGACGGCCAGTGGCCCTCGGGCTGGCGGGTATGGGAAACCTGGGAACAACAGGGCGACGCCGGCCAGCTCCCGACCGGTCCGATCCAGGCGATGATCTTTGTCGCCTTCTGCCTGTTCCTGCTGCAAATCGTCGCCGACACCATCAAACACGGGTTCACCCTGATCAATCGCGAAGATCTCGGCCAGATTCCCGAACAAGACGTCCCGATGCGGGTCGAGTAGAAAGCGACGCTGACCATGCTCGGACTTGACCTCGGCGAATTTCTTGCGATGGTGATGTTCATCGTCTTCATGGCGATGATCCTCACCGGTTACAACGTGGCCTTCTCCTTTGCGTCGACCGGCGTGATGTTCACGTTCCTCGGCCATGTCTTCGACGTGTTCGATCCCAACACGCTCAATAGCCTCCCCCTCAAATGGGCGGAGAATCTGGGTCGTTCCGGAAACAACACACTTCTCGCCGTGCCGCTGTTCGTGTTGATGGGCGCCATTCTGGAACGGTCGGGCCTGGCCGAGCGGCTGCTTCGCGCCATCGGCATGATGATGGGACCCCTGCGAGGAGGTGTTGCTGCGGCCGTCATCGTCGTGGGAACACTCTTGGCCGCTGCGACCGGTGTGGTCGCCGCGACCGTGATCGTGATGGGTCTTCTTTCGCTCCCGGCGATGGTCAAGTTGGGGTACGACCACAAACTTGCCACAGGCGCGATCACGGCATCGGGAACGTTGGCTCAGCTGCTACCCCCCAGTCTGGTTTTGATCCTGCTCGCCCAGCAGATGGGTGTAGGCATCATCGGCCTATTCGCTGGCGCCCTGATCCCGGGACTCCTGCTCTCCGGTCTCTACGTGGCCTACGCACTCGGCGTTTCGTTCCTGAAACCCGAGGTCGGGCCAGCGATGCCGAAGGAGGACCGCACCCTCAACGGCACGGTCTCCACGGCGCACACGGTCACGATCTCACTGATTCTGGCAAGCCTGATCGGCATCGTCGTTCTTTCGGTATCCAATCTCGGTGCCGCCCTCATTGCGGCCGTCTTGGGGTTTGTCGTTTGTGCGGTGTTGCTGCGGGTCGGGTCGATGCTCGTCGCCGAGGTTCTCGTCTCGATCATCCCGACGGTCCTGCTGATCATCGGTGTGCTCGCGTCGATCTTCCGGGGAATCGCAACACCGTCGGAGGCCGGATCCATCGGCGTATTGGGAGCCCTGATCCTCGGTGTCGTGAACTACTACTTCGACCGGACGCTCGCCGACGACGGGGGTGACCACATCGAACCGTCATGGAAGCTCACACCTACCGCCTTTCGTGAGGCGGGAAAGTCGACCGGCAACATCACCGTGCTG
>CALGOA010000057.1 GCA_937958015.1 uncultured Acidimicrobiales bacterium
TACGACGTCGATGAACTGATCGACGAGTCGATCATGGACGAACTCCAGGCCGCTGGAACCTTCGCCACGTTTGGCCCCGACACCCCACTGGAGGCCCGCAATCGGGGCTTCAAGCAGTATCGGGGACCGGGCGCTGGCTGAGACGCTCGAACTACGGGTCGGCCCTACCCACGCCGGACCCCAACTGGCCGCCACGGTGTCTCACCCGGTGGGTCGACCGACGCGCCCTCCGGTCGCAATTCTGGTGCACGGGTTTCCGTCGGGAACGGTGAACGCCTCGAAGATCGGTGCAGACCTGCCGGAATTGGCTGACCGAATCGCCACCACGATGGGTTGGCAAGCTGTCTGCCCTTTCATGCGGGGCTGTGGCACCTCCGAGGGTGATTTCAGTCTTGCCGGCTGGGTGAGCGACGTGCGGGCGGCGGTGTCGTATGCCGAGAGGAGTTTCCCCGACTCCCCCATCTGGATCGTGGGATTCGGTACCGGCGGCGCCGTTGGCCTGATGGCTGCAGCAGATTCCAGCTCGGTTCACGGTGCCGCTGTACTGGCGACCCCGGCCGACTTCGATGACTGGGCCAATCGACCCGACCAACTGATCGTGCACAGCCGCAAGGTGAACGTCATCAAGGATCCGCAGTTTCCCCGGGATCGCAAAGGCTGGCGGAATGAACTTCAGACGCTCAGCACGGTTCACGCCGCACGGAAGTTTTCGGATCGGCCGTTGCTGGTCATCCACGGCTCCGAGGACGAACTGGTTCCGACGCTCGACGCACGAGCGGTCGCCGACGCACATGCCGGTGCCGACCTCCGAATCATCAACGGCGCCGGCCATCAACTTCGCCACGACCCGAGAGCGTTAGCCATGTTGCTGGGCTGGCTCGACCGCCACAGCCAGCTGTAGCTCTCCAGCTCAGACAGAGGGAGCGATCACCTCAAGCCCCAGCTCAGCTGCGGCCGCCATTTGCTGGCGTTCGAAGGTGCAGAACGATGCGGGTCGGGGAAGTCTCGACGCACAGGCCAACTGCAGGGCATCGACGGTTCCCACCCCGAACCGTCCACCCATCTCGACCGCCACGTTCAGGGCCCGCTGATCCATCGGCAGCTCCCAAAAGGCGTCCCACTCGCCCCGGACACTGGCCCACAATTCGTTGAGGTGTTCGGGGGACAACGCCAACTGTTGCAGGGCAAGCAGTGTTTCGGTTCGAGCCAGCGAGCTCGACACCCAGTGGTCCGCCGCTTCCATCGCGTCGAGAACCAACAGCCGGTTTGGTGCCGCCACGTATCGCCGCAGCAGGGCGGACGTATCCAGAAAGAGAATCATGTGCGACCGCGAACCTGATCGAGGACACGATCGAGACGGATGTCGGCGGGCAGGACATGGGGGTGGGGTTCTTTCGGCCGATCCCGTCGTCGGGGCGGTTCGATCAACCCGGTTGCCGCCAGCGACTCGAGGGTGAGGTCGGTTGGACCATCACCAACCGGCCCCAGGGTGGCGACCGGGCGACCCCGAACCGTTATGGCGATGTGCTCTCCGCCCGAGGCGGCCGATACCGCAGCGCTCAGTTGCCCTCGAAGCTCACGCACCCCCAATCGACGTTTCATACTCCAAAGTGTACATACGCGTACACATCTCAACTAGTGGTGGCTGCTTCGGCCGTGATCCACTGGGCGGTATGAACTTTGCTTTCACCGAAGAACAGGAACAGCTGCGCGAATTCGTCCGCTCGTTCCTCAGTGAGAAGTCCTCCGAGGAGGCCGTACGGGCCCAGATGGAAACAGAAGCTGGTTATGACCAGGCGGTCTGGAGTCAGATGGCCGAGCAGATGGGTCTGCCGGCGCTGGTCGTTCCCGAACAATACGGCGGCCAGGGCTACACCTTCGTGGAGCTCGGCATCGTCCTCGAAGAGATGGGTCGGTCGCTTCTGTGCGCACCGTTCCTCTCCACCACGCTGGCAACGCTGGCCCTGCTGCACTCGGGTGACGAAGCCGCTATGCAGGCTCACCTCCCCGGCATCGCAAGCGGCGAAACCACCGCGACGCTGGCCTACACCGAGGAGAATGGCAAGTGGGATGACTCGGGCATCGAAGCGACCTCCGACGGCTCCAGCGTGTCCGGCACCAAGAGTTTCGTGATCGATGGCCACACGGCATCACTTCTCATCGTTGCGGCCAAGACCGATGCTGGCGTCAGTTTGTTCGCAGTGGATGCCAAGGGTGACGGTGTCTCGACCGAGGCCCTCGCCACCATGGATCAGACCCGCAAGCAGGCCAAGGTCACCCTCGACAACGCCCCGGCCACGCTCATTGGAACCGACGGCGGCGGTTGGGACACCCTCTCCACCGTTCTCGATCTGGCTGCGGTAGCGCTGGCTGCTGAACAGGTCGGCGGTGCCCAGTTCGTCCTCGAAATGGGCACGCAGTACGCCAAGGATCGCGTGCAGTTCGGTCGGCCGATCGGTTCGTTCCAGGCCATCAAACACAAGCTCGCCGACATGCTCGTCGAGGTGGAGAGCGCCAAGAGCGCGGCGTACTACGGGATGTGGTGCGCCAGCGAGATGAATGATGAGTTGGCATCGGTTGCCAGCCTGGCCAAGGCCTACTGCTCCGACGCCTACTTCCACGCTGCGGCCGAGAACATCCAAATCCACGGTGGTATCGGGTTCACCTGGGAACACCCGGCCCACCTGTACTTCAAGCGAGCCAAGAGCTCCGAGCTGATGTTCGGGGATCCGTCCTATCACCGCGAACAACTCGCTCAGCGCATCGGCCTCTAGAGGAGCCTCACCCCGAACCGTCGACCGCATTGCATGAGGTCAGGCGAGTCGTAATGGCGAAACTTTCGCCGGTCCAGGTGACCAACACGCAGTAGCTCTGGGACGACACCGCGGTGTATCGGGCCTGGTAGAGCTGAGTATCAGGGAGTCGCACCACCGAGTGCGGCTCCCGGTCGTTTTCGAGCCGGGTGAACGCCTCCAACGCACCGGAGTCACCCGCTGCCGCGGAGTCGAACAGCGGAGCGATGTCACGACTGGAAGTTCCGTCGAATTCGGTGCGGACCGACTCGATCACTTCCCGCAGTTCGGTCTCCTCGATCGGTTCGTCCCGCAAGGTCCGGTAGCCGAACGCCAGCAGGAGTACGACGACCACGGCGGCAACGGAACCGGCCGTTCCGGGATTCTGGGTCCACCGAGACACGCCGAGGAGTGTTCCAGACCTGAACGCGGAAGCGGCGCCACCCCGGCCGATGGCACGAAACCGCTCAAAGGATGGGTTTAGAATTCGGGGCTGTGGGCCGAAATGGTGGTATGAGGATTCGCGCCGCCGTAGCGAGCATCGTCGCCGCCGCGCTCTTCCTGTCGCTTTCCTCGGTTCCCGGCGCAATCGCACCGGCTCCGGGTGAACACGTCGGCAACACACCCACCGAATTGCAGGTAGCCCGGTTCTACCAGGCGGTGCTTGACCGTGAACCCGACGAGGCCGGCATGGCCTACTGGTATTCGCTACTCAGCACCGGAGCAGACCTCACCGTTATTGCCGACTCGTTCGCAGTCAGCGAGGAGTTTCGCCAGCGGTTCGATGTCGAACCCGGACCCCAGGGCGATCTTCAATTCCTACGCCAGGTGTATCTAAATGTGTTGGATCGTCTTCCCGACGAAGAAGGCGAGGCCTACTGGCGTGAACTACTCCGCGAAGGAGTTCCCCGGGCTCAGATCGTTCTGTGGTTCTCCGAGTCAGCCGAGTTCATCGCCCAGACCGGGCTCGCCCCGCTGGAACTTCCGACCTTCGAGGGCCGGATCGACACGGTGACCGGCGCTGACCTCGGCGTTTCATGGCGGAGTGGTTGCCCGGTCGCACCGGATCGGTTGCGTCTACTCACCATGAGTTTCGTGAACTTCGAGGGGCGGGCCCAGACGGGTGAGCTGGTGGTCCACGCCGATACCGCCGAGGACATTCTGGTGGTCTTCCAGCGGTTGTATGAGGGTCGGTACCCCATCCAGTCGATGCGAACCGTCGACGAATTCGGCGGATCCGACGACGCCAGCATGGCCGCTAACAACACCAGCGCCTTCAACTGCCGCAGCGCCGTTGGCAGCAACGGGTGGTCCCGCCACGCGTTCGGACAGGCGATCGACATCAATCCGTTGGTCAATCCCTACGTTCGAGGTTCGTTGGTTCTGCCGCCGGTTGGAGAGCAGTTCACCGATCGCACCGGCGTCCACAACCCGGCGTTGATCCGGGAGGGCGACATCGTCGTTCAATCGTTCGATGCGATCGGCTGGTACTGGGGCGGCCGCTGGCGAACCCTGAAGGACTACCAGCACTTCAGCATCGACAACCGCTAGTTGGCTCTACAGGATCGCGTCACCCGGCAGCGGTGCCTCGCCATAGAGACGACCCTGCATTTTCCGCATCGCTCCCAGCCAGCGGTCGATGTCACCGGCTTTCATCTTGATGTAGTCGCCGACCTCGGGATGGGGCAACACGTGGAAGCGGCCCTCGGCCATGGCATCGATGCACAGACGGGCGACCTCGTCGGACTCGAGGATGCCGTCACCGGAGGCAACGCCGAAGTCCTCGATGTCGATGTCTTCGCCCGGTGTCCGGTCGGGAGAATTGGCGATGATGTTCGTACGAACGGCCTGGGGGCAAAGGACGCTGACACCGATGCCCTGATGGTGATGCGATATCGCCAACCACTCAGCCAGGGCTACCGCCGCATGCTTAGTGACGCTGTACGACATCGAGCCGATTTGGCTCAGCAGTCCAGCCGCGGAGGCCGTGTTCAACAGATACCCCTCGCCACGAGCCGCCATCGAAGGGATCACCGCTCGGGCTGCGAACACGTGCGATAGGACGTGCACCTCCCACATCCGCTGAATGCTTTCGGTCGGATCTTCCAGTCCGGCAACCGTCACGTAGCCGGCGTTTGAGACGAAGATGTCGATCGGGCCCACCGTGTCCTCGACACTATTGACCAACCCGACGACCGCTGACTCGTCCGACACGTCGACCTCGACGGCGCTGGCTCCAGAACCGGAGGTCGCGATGCGTTCGGCGACTGCCTCAGCGGCCGCACCGTCCAGATCGGCCACCACGACGTGACGGGCGCCGGCCTTTGCCATCTCGGTCGCCAGGGCTTCACCGATCCCCGACCCGCCGCCGGTTACTACAACAACTCGATCCTGTGTATCCATCGAGATCGACCGTAGTTGAACGCGGTGAATTAGATTCAGTCCGTGGAGGATCAGATCGTTGTCGTCGGTGGCGGCATCGCCGGAGTCAGCGCTGCGGCGTTTCTGGCCGAAGGTGGCGCCCGGGTCACGTTGGTGGAGCGCGAGACATCATTGGCGTACCACACGACCGGTCGATCAGCTGCGCAGTGGATCGAGAACTACGGCAGCCCGGCCAACCGCCAACTCACCCGCGCCGGGCGGGACTTCTTCAACGCACCACCACCAGGATCGGTGGACACGCCGCTTCTTCAGCCGCGGCCGTTTCTCCTCGTCGGGCGGGACGACCAGCAGGAGGAGTTAGCCGTGGCGCTGGCGGACGGGGCCGACGGCGACCCACCGTCGGAACAGATCAGCCCGGAGGAGGCAGCTGCGCTCTGCCCAATGGTCAACCCCGAGCGCACCAACTTCGCCATCCTCGAGCGCGCTTCCATGGAGATCGACGTTGGCGGCCTTCATCAGGCGTTTGTGAGGATGTTGCGCGCCGCTGGCGGCACGATCGCAACGGCAACCAGGGTCGACAGCGCCCGCCCCGAGGGCGACCGGTGGGTAGTTGACACGACCGACGGCGAACTGCGCGCCGACATCGTGGTGAATGCGGGGGGCGCCTGGGGCGACCTCGTAGCCGAGTCCGCCGGCGTCTCCACAGTCGGCCTGGAACCGCGACGACGGACTGCCTTCATGGTGCCGATGGCTGCCCTTCCCGACGCCAACCTGGACCGGGCCGACGACTGGCCGATGTTGGTCAACGTTGCGCACGACTGGTACGTGAAACCCGATGGCGCCCAGCTTCTGTGTTCGCCGGCCGACCAGACGCCATCGCCGGCAGTGGACGCCAAACCCGAGGAACTCGACATCGCAATTGCGATCGAACGAATCAATGACGACACAAACCTCCAGATTCGATCCGTCTCCTCAAGGTGGGCCGGGCTACGAACCTTCGCCCCCGACGAGTCGCTGGTACTGGGAGCCGAGCCCACCACGCCTCGGTTCATCTGGTGCGTAGGTCAGGGAGGGGTGGGGATTCAGACCTCACCGGCGGCGGGTCGACTCATCGCCGACCTCGTGCTCGACCGACCGACACACCCGGCTATCGATGTCGGTCTGCTGTCTCCGGCTCGGTTTCGCTGACGGAGCTACAGGTCCTCAACGACGATCGCACCGGCGAGATCGGTCGTTACCTGAAGCACGTCGCCATCTTCGGGGAGCGCCGCTATCACCGATGCCGAACGGCCCGGGTGAGCGACGATTCCGATCGTCGGTCCTGAGCCGCTCAACCACGCCGCCGCTGCGCCAGCCTCGAGGGCGGCATCGTAGGCAACTCGAGTCGCAGGCTGATTCTCGAAGCGAGTGGGCTGATGCAGGCGATCGCCCGTGGCCTTGTGAAGGAGATCGATGTTCTGCTCGTAGAGCGACGCAACGAGCAGACCCAGGCGAGCCAGGCTGTAAACGGCATCGGAACGCTTCACCATCGTCGGGAGGACCGATCGGCTCTCGTCGGTCGATGTGGTGTTCTCCCGAGGTACCCAGAGCAACAACTCGCCCGGAAACCCGGTGGCCAGTCGATGACACTGGTCGTCCACGACGATGTGAATTCCCCCGTACGCAGCAGGGGCGGCGTTGTCGCCGTGGCCCTCGAGCGCCAGCACAATGTCGAATGCCTGCCGCTGAATCTCGTCCGCTGAAGCGGAACGTTGCGCCGCGGCGAGAGCAGCTCCCGCGGCCCGAGCGGCAGCGGAGAAGCCCATACCGCGGCCGGGTGGAACCTCAAAGTGGAACCAGATGTCGCCCGTTCCGCCCGCCTTTTCATATGCGACGCGGGCGATGTGATCCTCCCAGCAAAGATCGCCGACACCCTCGTCGTTGGCGAAAACATACCGATCTACGGCCAGACCGAGCACATCGAAGCCGGGTCCGAGGTTTGCAGATGACGCCGGGGCTCGAACTGTGGTCACGGCGGCTCAGGTTAGACCAGTCCCAATACGAGACGGGCCCCGATCCGGAATCCGCCCCACAGATTCCGAATCGGGGCCTGACGTCGCTCGGCCTGTTATCCAAACAGCCTCCTGGGGAGAGCTGTTCTTCGATGCCGTTTTTTCCTCACTGCATCTGGGCCTTCAAGCGGCAACTTCTTGATTCGGCAAGTGCGACCAATGCTGTAGAAGTTGCCGACAATGGGTTGATGCAGCAACAAGCATCTATCGGCCGGCGTTGGCGTGGTTGAGGATTCGGTCTGCTGGAAGCGCCGTGTTGTAGAGGACCACCTCGTCGATGTTGCCGTCGAAGTGGAAACCGCCTCCACCGGCGGTTCCGTCATGGAACCGGGTGCCAGAATTCAAGGCGCCGATGGCGCCGTCGTCGGTGTGGGCATTCCACTGAGCGGCGTCGGTCTTCGTCGCCGAACCGACCGACACACCGTCTACGTACATCTCGAGACTCCTGGCTGTCACTGCGTCGAGACTGATCCCAACGTGGTAGCGCGTACCGGCGGTCACGCCAGTCGACACGATCAGCGAGTTGGACCATCCGGTCGAGTTGCTCCAGGCGGTCCCGTACAACACACCTCCGTCCAGGTAGATGTTGATGCCATTGGTGCCGCCGCCCTCTTCGTACAACACCTGACGTCCGGTCAGCGAGTTCGCCTCGAACCACAACTCGACGGTGCGTTCCGGGCGCGTCGTGGTGTTGATCAACGCCGAGTCACCGATCAGCACGATGTCATCGACGCCGTCGAATGCGGCTGCGGTATCGCCGTCACCCGTCGCAACATCCACAACACCGGTCACCACACCACCCTGGTACTGTCCATCAAGGGTCGCGATCCGATCGACGGCGGTGCCGACGGTAGAGGTCTGCGTGACGGTGAGATCGTCGATGTAGTAGTCCCAGCCACCCCGAACGACGAATCGGTCGAACGATGTCGTGGTGCCGTCAACGGCCGATGTGGTAGCCAGAACCGCGCCTCCGCCGTCATATGCGGTGAGCGTGATCGAACTGCCGTTGCGAGCCAACTCAAGTCGATACCACGCGTCCTCGGGGGCGTTAAACGCGACACTTGATCCGATGGCCGAGGCCGAACCGCCGGTTCGCCGGTCGATCCGCATCGAGTTTCCATTGTGATCCACGTTGGCCGAGTAACCGTTGAACGACCCGTCCTCGAGGCCCAACCGATCGATCGAGCCACCGCCGAAACCGCTCGGGCGGTAGACCCACACATCCACGATGAAACTTCCAGTGACCGGAGTACCCAACGAGCGCCAACCACCGTTGGGATCGTTGTTCGAGGTCTTGAGTCCGGACGCTGATCCCGACCGGGCCTGTGCCGTGGAACCCACGAACGTGCCGGATCCGAAGTCGGTGTAACCACCGAACGATTCGAAGTCGTCGGTGTACACGACCGTGGACGCACCGCTCGGAGGCTCGCCCAGACGCCAATGGGCAACCGGCGAGTCCTGATCGATGGCGTCGACAAGCCAAGTGGTGGTCATCTCGAAAGAACCGCTGCCATCGCTGGTCGAAACGAACGCCGCGCTCGTCGACGGAAGAGACATCGTGAGCGCCATCGCAATCGACAGCACCGCAACCCCGCGGATCAGGCCCCCGGACCAGAGGACCCAGCCGGCCACGTAGAAGGCGATGGTGTCAATCGTGATCGCTGCGGCGAGGAACATGAGGATGAGGAACGGGATCAGCTTGAACCACTGCCCTGTCCCGGCCCAGTACGAAGGCAGGCCGGCGAATGGCACCACCAGCCGGGCGACACCGTTCACTTCTGCCGCGGCGACAACCGCCGAGTCGGCCACCAGGTTGGCGTCACCCTTGGTCTGGAATGCGACGGACCCATCGGCGGTCCGATCCACTGCCACGATGCGGTGGGTGATCGGCATGTCTCTGGGACCGTCGAACGTGACGATCGAACCCGACCCCAAGGTCTCGGCTGGATAGTCGCCGTCGATATGAATCACGTCGCCGGCGCTCAGCACCGGGCCCATCGAACCGCTGGACACGACCATCGCGTCCCACCCGATGAGGGTTGGCAACAGGCTGAAGAGCATCAACCACAACGCCGTGAACGTTGCGGTCATCGCCATGAACCGCGAGACGGTCAGGAACCGTTCCCGGCGCGTCGAAGTGGACGGTTGCCCGTCCACTTCCGGCTCGGCCGTGGACACCTCAGTGTCCGCACCGACTACAGCAGTCATCAGTCGCCGTCAGCCTCCGACTAGGAGGACTGAACCTCCCAGGTGAAGCTGGCTGTTGCGTTCGCACCCTGGGCGGTGTTGGTCGCGGCGGCGTCGATCTCAACCGAGAAGACGTAGGCGGCGGTGGTGTTTGTCGTGTCGAGGTCAACACCGGCTGCAGCTGCGGCGTAGGTGGTCGGCAGGGCGGCGGCAGTGCCGCTGTACACCGGAGTGAGGGCACCGGGGGCGACACAGGTGCTTCCTGCAGCGCCATGTTCAACGGTGACGTTGAGGTCGGCGGCCAGTGCACCCGCAAAGGCGCCGTAGATGCGGAGCGGTTCAACAGCATCGACATCACCGAGGTATTCGAGTTCGATGCAGTCGGTCACGGCGGTGCCCGGAATCATGCCCGTGGCAATGAAGTTGACGCCGCCGAAGTCATCGTCGGTCAATTCGACCGACGCGGCGGTGAAGGAGTTGCCGGCGCTGTCGGTGGTGTCGTTGAAGGCAGCCGAGGTTGCGGTGAAGGCGAGCGCTCCAACGGCGAGGGCCGAAACAAGCCCGGCACCGAGAATAAGAGCGCCGGCGCGGCGGCGATCGTGGTCGTTCGTGGTCATTTGATTCCTTAGGCGGCGGTCCCCGACGGCAATCGAGGAGAGAGTGTTGCTTCAGGTATCGGCGTTCATCCGGCAGTACTTCGTGGGCTGCCCGGTCTAGCTTTCTGGTCAATTCGACTAGTTTTGGAGCTGGATATAGCTGCTTGTATCATCGGCTCGGTTGGCGGTGTGAATGCACCACCCGAAAGTGAATACCCTGATCACAGACATCATGGACCGACACGCTTGGGCGTTAAGCGGCATGAATGGACCAAAACAACCAGCGACAACCAAGTAGAAATACTTGGCCGCGCCCCTACAGCGGAGCTGCCTAGATTCGGAAGAACTCCAGAGCCTCAGGATTCGCCAGGGCCTCGGTGTTGGTGACCGGACGACCGTGCACAACGTTGGTGACCGCCAGTTCGGTGATCTTGCCCGATCGGGTTCGCGGAATGTCCGGCACCGCCTTGATGAGCGCCGGAACGTGGCGTGGGGTCCTTTTGGTGCGAAGCTCGGACTTGATGGTCGCCACGAGTTCGTCGGTGAGTTCCACCCCGTTGACCAAACGGACGAACAGCACGATTCTGGTGTCGTCGTCGAACTCCTGACCGATCGCAATTGCCTCGGCGATCTCGGGGATCGGCTCGACGACGTTGTAGATCTCGGCAGTCCCGATACGAACCCCGGAGGCGTTCAACGTGGCATCGGAGCGGCCGTGAATAACCATGCCCCCTCCAGCCTCCCAGCTTGCGAAGTCGCCGTGAGCCCAGACATCGTCGAAACGATCGAAGTAGGCGGACCGATAACGCTCGTCACCCGGGTCTTGCCAAAACTCCAATGGCATTGAGGGGAACGGCGTCTTGCAGACCAGTTCGCCCTTTTCACCCTGTTCATCGACCGGTACGCCGTCGGCGTCAAACACGTCGATGTTCATACCGAGGCAGTTGCCCTGAATCTCGCCCACCACGACGGGCTTGGTGGGATCGCACGCAACCAAACAACCGCACAGGTCGGTGCCGCCACTCATGGAACCCAGATGGATGTCGGCCGAAAGGGCGTCATAGACCCAGGCGAACCAGTCGTTGCTTAGCGGTGATCCGGTCGAGCAGATGGTCCGGACCGAGGCGAGGTCGAACGCACGAGACGGTTCAAGCCCGGCCTTCAGACATCCGTCGATGAATTTGGCGGACACGCCAAGGAACGAGAAGCGATGCCGCTCCGCCTCTTCGAACAACCGCGTCTGCGTCGGATAGGCGGGGTTGCCGTCGAACAGCACCACCGTGGCACCGGACCCCAGGCAGGAGACCAGCCAGTTCCACATCATCCATCCGCAGGTCGTGAAGTAGAACACGGTGTCGCCGCTGCGAATGTCACAGTGCAGCTGTTGTTCGCTGAGGTGCTTCAGCAGAACGCCGCCGGTGCGGTGCACGATGCACTTGGGTTTCCCAGTGGTTCCGGAGGAGTAGAGAATGTAGAGCGGATGGTCGGCTGGCAGTTGCACGAACTCCAGTTGGCCAGGTTCGCCCTCCAGCACCGCCGCAAATGACGTCACCGGTACGTCGCCGCACTGGACAGGACCGGTCGTCACCTCAGGACCGTCGACCACCAGCACCTGTTCGACCGATGGGAGTTCCTTCACGATCTCGGTCAGGCGGGCCCGCAGGTCGAACGATTTGCCGGCGTAGTCGTACCCGGTAGCTGCGAGGAGAACCTTTGGCGTCGTCTGCCCGAATCGGTCGACGACACCGTCGACACCGAAGTCGGGTGAGGTACTGGTGAAGACCGCTCCGATCGATGCGGCTGCGAGAAAGACGACGATCGTCTCGGGCACGTGGGGCATCCACGCCGCCACCCGGTCGCCCTTCTCAACACCGACCGACGTCATCCATGCGGCCGTTGCGGCGGTTGCAGTCCGCAACCGCTCCCAGGACCAATGGCCCGACTCACCATTCTCGGCGATCGAAATGATGGCGTCGTCGTTGGCACCGGGCCGCTCGGCGAGCAGATTCTCCGCCATGTTGAGCGTGGCGTCCGGCAGGAAGCTCCAACGCCAGAACTCCTCATGAGTCTCGAGCAACCGATCACCGGGGGTGCCGACAACCTCGCAGTAGTCCCAGACCGCACGCCAGAACTCGCCCGGTTGATCAACCGACCATGCCCACAACTCATCGCTGTTTTCGGCCGATGGCCGCACGGTTCGTCGAAAACGATCCATCTGTGAGTTGGCGATGCGGGTCTCGCTCGGAACCCAGAGAAGGTCCGAAAGCTCGTGTGTCGACATGGATTTGGCCCTCGGAACTTTCGATAGGGACGACCGGCGAAAGCCTACTCAGACCAGTTCGACGCGAGGAATCTCCGATCGCAACAGCTCCACCGTCGCCTCCTCCAGTTCGGAGTCGCTGATCAACGAATCAGCCTTACCGAGAGGGCAGATCGTACTCAACCCGGTCACACCAAACTTCGTGTGGTCAGCGACGACCACCAACTCGGCCGCACCCCGAATGAACGCCTGATTGGTCTCGGCCTCCAGAAGATTTGGGGTCGTGAAGCCGGCCCGCCCGGTCATCCCGTGAACACCCATGAACAGCACGTCGATGTGCAGAGAGGACAGGCTGGAGACCGCAACCGGCCCGACGAGGGCGTCCGACGGTGTACGCACCCCTCCGGTGAGCACCACATCGAGAGTGGGAGAAGCCAGCGGATACAACACCTCCGCCACCGAGATGCTGTTGGTCACGACCGTGAGCGGTCGGACATCGAGATACTTGGCCAGCATCCACGTGGTCGTGCCGGCGGTGAGGCCAACCGAACTACCCGGCCGCACCCGTTCAGCGGCCCGCCGAGCGATCGACTCTTTCACGTCGGTCTGCATTGTTCGTTTCACGTCGAAGCCCGGCTCCTCGGTAGTGGGACGCTCGACGAGCGACGCCCCACCGTGAAACTTCTCGACGACCCCAGCAAACGCCAGCGCTTCGAGATCTCGACGGATCGTCATCTCCGACACACCGAGCCTGGAAGCGAGTCGCGAAACACGCACCATCCCGTCGATTCGCAGAATTTTCACGATTTCGTCATGCCGACGTCGAGCCAGCATCAGCGAGCCGATTCCGCACTGCTCAATTCGTGCAAATCGCACACTGCCGCGTCCGTTTTGAACACACTCACCCCGCCCGATGACCGCCCCACCGCCGGTTCGGGCCGGGATTCGGGCCGCCGCAGGCGAACCGAACTCACTCGGAGCTCCGCATTCGCACAGTTTCGAACATGCCACCGAGATTCTCACACGATCCGAACATCGGCAAGTCGCGCAACGAAAAAGCAAAACAAGCCGATCCGCCCATACTCAGCGGCTTTGCTGGCCCTGAGGGTACTTGACTGAGGCGTGAGAATCTGAGAGATTCTGTGGGATTGCTCGCACCGTGTGGGCGCCGTCGGGGAACCCTCCTTCGACGGATACAACGGCGTTTCCAACGCCGAAGGATCAGGGGAGAATATGACTGAAGTACAACAGTCGCCTAGTCCGTCCGAGGTCGGTTTTGCGCTCGGTCGACGTGACGTGCTCAAGGGCGGTGCTGCTCTTGGTGGCATCGCCGCATTCAGCGGGTTCCTCGCAGCCTGCGGTGGCAGCGACGAAGAGTCCGGCGGCAGCGGCGACGGCCCCGCAACCGGGACCGTGCGCGTTGGATCGAACTACTCCGATCCTCGCCCCAACGAGGCCCTCCAGGCTGCACTCGCCGTTCTGCCGAACGCCGACCTCACCGTCGAACTCAACGAAGTCGATCACAACACCTACCAGGAGCAGATCAGCGCCTACATGCAGGATCCGCCAGACGACGTAGCCCCCTGGTTCGCTGCGTTCCGTCTCGCCGGCCTGGCCTCGCAGGACTTCCTGCTGGATATCTCCGACGTATGGACCGACCAGCTCGACGGCGTCCTCGGCGGCGGCTTCAAGCAGGCCTCCACCTACGAAGGTAAGCAGTACTTCGTTCCCTGGACCTACTACAGCTGGCAGGTCCACTACCGCAAGAGCGTGTGGGAAAGCCTTGGCGCTACCCCGCCAGCCACCTTCGATGAGCTTCTCGCTCTGTGTGAGGTTCTTGATGGCGAGGGCGTTGTGCCTTTCGCTGCCGGTAACGACGGCCGCTGGCCCCTCATGGGAACCTTCGACCAGCTCAATTTCCGCCTCAACGGCTACCAGTACCACGTCGACCTCATGGCCGGCAAGGAAAGCTGGACCGACGACCGCACCAAGGACGTCTTTGCCAAGTGGGCCCAGCTTCTCCCCTATCACCAGAGTGAGCCCAACGGCCGCACCTGGGAAGACGCCGCTGCTGCGTTCGTTGGTGGCGAAGCTGCCATGTACGTGATCGGTGGCTTCGTAGGCTCCCAGTTCCCACCGGACGAGCTCGATGACCTCGACTTCTTCCCCTACCCCGAGCTCAACCCAGAGCACGGCCAGGACACCGTGGAAGCCCCGATCGACGGCTGGACCGTTGTGGCCAACCCGAAGAACGAAGCAGGCGCAAAGGCTGTTGTCGGACACCTCGGTACCGCCATTGCTCAGGAGGCCTACCTCGCAGAGGACCCCTCCGTCCAGGCTCCCAACAAGAACGTGGACACGAGCAACTACAACGCACTTCAGCAGAAGTCCGTTGCCGCTGTGCAAAACGCCAAGAACGTTACCCAGTTCCTG
>CALGOA010000058.1 GCA_937958015.1 uncultured Acidimicrobiales bacterium
TTCGGGGATGCCGGTGATCAGCCCCAACCCCGTGGGCCAGTCCTTCTCCCAGCGGTACTGCTGGATCAGGTGGTACACCGGTTCCCAGAAGATGGCGCCGACGATGGCGACGAGGAACACCGCCCGGAACGTCATGCTGTAGACGTCGCCCAACGAAGCACCGTCGGAGGGGAGGAACGGCCCGATCAGAATGGTCCAGGGAATACCAACCGCGAGGACCAGAATGAGCCGGCTCTGGATCCGACCGATCAGGGTGGGAGTCATGCCTGCACCCCGGCCGCGGGAATGGGCAGGGCGATCGGGGCCCGATTGCGCACCCATCGCCACCATTCGTTGAGCGAACGCACCGCTCCCAGCGGAGCGACTGCCCCGATGCTGGCGAGATCGTCGGCAATCGCCAACGCCGCGTACTGAAGGCCAAGGAACGAATCGACCCCGGCGTAGTAGCCGCCCAGGGTGATGGATCCACTGGCGTACATCCGGCCGGGATCACTTCGGGTGCCCGAGATCTCGAAGGAGGGGTTTACCTCGAGTCGGCCCAAGGCGTTTCGCTGGGCGCCACCGTGTTCGAGGAGGTCGCCGAGAAGTCGATGTTCGGTGAGGTCTGACTCGAGACCGGTGGCATCGATGACGATCGAGGCATTGAGATCGCGTTCGGATCCGTCCGAGGCCTTCACCACGGTGCGGATCGTTTGATCCGGTCCGGGTTCGACTCGCTGCACCGTGCCGACCTGTTGAAGGTAGAAACCCTCGCGAGCACCACGTTCCAGCTGCTCGACCCAATCCCTCCGAAACGGCGTGTTGGTGCCGCCCATCTTCTGGATGAGTTCCACCCGCGATGCTCCATCGAGCTTCTCGAGATCCTCTTTCAGCTGCCCACCCCACGCCGCCTTGGGGAAGTTGAAGCCCTGATAGGCAACACCGTTGCCGCCGGGCCGACGGAATCGAGGGTTCTCTCCCTGAGGCTCGGACACGTAGTTGCGGAAGAGATGGATGATCGTCGTTTGGGCTCCGAACCGGTCCCGGTCGTCGATCAGACGTTGAAGGATCCTGGATGCCACGATTCCGCTGCCGCGCACCAGCACGGTGGAGGGCCTACGGCGCAGTTCCTCATACACCTGGTCGTGAGGTTCGTACGCGTTGACCACCCGGCTGTAGTCGCTGTGGGCCTCGCGGTATTCCTGCAGATCCCGCAGGAATCGAACGCCCGGATAACCCACCGCAACGTGGACGTAGCGGCTGCGAAACACTCGACGCAGTCCGGTTTGGGGGTCCGGTCGGGTGAGGGTGAAATAGCCGCCGCCATGACGACGACGAACCATTCGCACGCTGTCCACGTTGACCATCTGATCCCAACCGATGCGGGCTGACTCTCGGTCGACCGACTCGTAAACCTGGCCGCCCTTTGGGGTGTAGTAGTCGCTGAGCAGTGGTTCGGTGAGCACCTGCCAGAGGGGCGCGATCTTGTTGGCGAGGCCTTTCTCACCCAGTGCCTCGCGCCATGCGTAGCTGGGAAATCCCCAGATGCTGTCCATCGTGGATCCCGCATCCGAGCGAAGCCGCTCGCCGTCGGGAATCTGACTGTTGCGGGCCAGATATCGATAGGTCCGGGCCGGCCGGTCACCGTCACCGATCACCGTGAGCCCTTCGATCGGTAGGCCACAGACTCGAAGTACATGGGCCAGAGCGAAGGAGCCGAGTCCTCCACCGATACTGGCGATCCAGGCTTCGTTCATCTCGAGGCCGGCGTTGGTGACGTCGTCGTCGGACCACACCGAGGTGGATCGAAGGTAGTCGGACAGCTGGTCGTTCATGACGGCTAGGAGGTGAAGTCGGGAAGGGACGCCCGATCCAGAATTTGGATCGACTGAATCGATTCTTCGATGGCGATCAGGTCTCGTTCGGAGATCGCTTCTCCGGCGGCGACGAGGTAGACGTCCCGGCTGGGATTGGAGGCGACGTAGATGATGGCGGCGTACCGTCCGAACTCGCCGTTGCAGTCCTGAGCCTGCAACAAGCCGGAGAATCCAGGACTCTGGTAGTCCCGAGTGGACACGGCATCACACTCGTCCTGGACGTCGAGGGTCTCGTTGATCGTGTCGAGGAAGGCCTGGGCGTCGAACACCCCGATGCCCTGTGATGCTGAGATAAGGATGGCGCCGAGCGCTTCACCGTTGTTTGTCCGTGCGAGGTCGGGCGAGACAATGACCTGCCCATCCACTTCGGTCCTGTCGTTCCACGCAGTTGGTACCCGAACGCTGTATCCCTGTCCGGCCACCGTGATGGTGGCGAACGACTCGAACACCGGTTCAGCACTTCCGAGATCCGGGAGCCCCGATGCGAATGCAGGCCGAACCGGAGGGGGAGTAGTGGTGGTGGTTGTCGTCGTTGTGGTCGGCGCGGTGGTCGTGGTGGTCGAGGCCGTCGTCGGGGTGGTGGTAGTGGTAGTGGGGTTGGAACCAACCACCGACTGGACGGTTTCGGTGGTCGGGCTGGCCGACCCTGATCCGTCGGGTCGGGTGATCACGATGATCCCGACGAGGACGATCAGCGCGGCAGCGATGGCGCCACCGATCAGAACGTTCCGATTCTCATCGCCACCTCCCGCTGGTGGGGTCAGCGCACTGTGGGGGGTAAACGGTGGCGGGGTCGGCGGGCCCACGTTTGCCGCGGGCTGCACCGGGTGCGGTCCGGAAACCACCGGGGCGACCGGCGTTGGCATCGGAGTTGGTGCCTGAATCTGCGGACCAGGCTGAACCGGCGCAGAGGGCGGGTTCTGGATCGTGGTGGTAACGGCACCCCGGTTCGGGGTTTCGGTTGTTCGTTCACCCTCGACCATGAGAGCGGTGGGCGAGAGGCCCATCCGGCGTTGACAGTCATTGAGAGCCCGGCCAAACTCCAGCGCAGTTTCGAAGCGATCGGCTGGCGTCTTTGCCATCGCCTTCTCCATCACCTCGGCTACAGGATCCGGGATACCACTCGCTCGGAGGTTGGGGATCGGTTCACTGGCGATTCTGGCGAACATGGGCACGAGCGACTCGTCGGTTGGCCGGGAGAACGCCGGTGTGCCCGTGAGCAGCTGATACATGGTGGATGCCAGCGAATACACGTCGCTTCGAGCATCGGGGCGCTGACCGCTGATCACCTCGGGCGGTGCGTGGGCGATGCTGGCTGTGATCATGGCGCTCTTGGTTTCGGGTCCGCCGTGGAGACGGGCGATGCCGAAGTCGCCGAGTTTTGCCGTTTCGTGGCCGTCGATCAGCACGTTGCTGGGTTTCACGTCGCGGTGTAACACTCCGGCGCGGTGAGCGGTTTCGAGAGCGCTGGCAAGTTGCACACCGATCGCCAAGGAGTCATCCCAGGACAACTTGCCCGACTCCCTCAGACGGTCGGTCATCGTTCCGCCCGATAGGAACTCCATCACGATGTAGGGGGCACCTTCGTTGGAGACGCCCGTATAGAACACGTTGACGATGTGCGGGTGGCCCGAAAGGGCACCCATCGCCTTACGTTCACGGTCGAATCGGCTCCGGGCCTGTTCGTCGACCTCGTTCGACAGGACCTTCACCGCAACGCTCCGGCCCAGTTCGGTTTCGGTAGCCCGATAGACCACGCCGAAGCCGCCGCGGACGATCTCTACGGCGTCCTGTAATCCGTCGATTCCAAGGTCGACCACGTCGCCAACCGCTCCCTCATCCGTCTCGTGGATCATGGTATTAGGAATAGCGGA
>CALGOA010000059.1 GCA_937958015.1 uncultured Acidimicrobiales bacterium
ACATGCACGATCGACGTATGACCGCCGCTCACGAGCATGGTGATCATCGGGACCTCAAGTTCGGGCCGCTCGAGGAAGGCGGCGAACAGATGCCCTTCCAGATGGTTGACGCCGACGTAGGGTCGATCCCACGCGAGGGCCAGTGTCTTCGCGGCGGTGACCCCAACCAGCAGCGCCCCGATAAGACCGGGACCGTTGGTAGCGGCCACAACGTCCACGTCGCCGGGTTTCACGCCGGCCTCGGTCATTGCCTGCGACAACACCGGCTCCAGAGTTTCCAGATGGGCGCGACTGGCCACCTCGGGTACGACGCCGCCAAACGGGGCGTGAATCTCTACCTGACTGGAAACGACATTCGACAACATCGTGGTGCCATCCCGCACCACGGCCACGCTGGTTTCATCGCAGCTGGTCTCGATCGCCAGCACCACCGAGGACGGCACCGAATCAACCATCGATCACACCTGACCGCCCGCTCAGCTTCTGTAGAAGGGCGGCATAGCTGGGGCTGTCGATGTCGTGAGCCCACAGGATCAGAGCATCCTCGCCATCGGGATAGTACGAGTTGCGAATTCCCACCGGACCCAGCCGAAACCGTCGATACAACTCGATCGCAGCTTCGTTACTTTCTCGAACCTCGAGGGTTGCGTGGCGACCACCATTCGCAACGCTGCGCCGTAGGAGCTCGGCCAGCAGAACCCGCCCCAGACCACGACGACGCACAGCGGGAGTCACCGCCACGTTCATGACATGAACGTCACCCCCTACGAACATGGCGCCGGCGAAACCGATCACCCGTTCGGCGTCGGCGCCCACAATCCACAACCTCTCCTCGGCCGAGAGCGCCAGTTCACCTGCGAAGAGCGACCGGGACCAGGGCGACTCGTTGGATACGGATTCGATCTCGGCGACGGCGTCGAGGTCGGCCTCGGCCAATTCCCTTACCTGTAGTGAGTCGAGCTGGTTCACGTTGCTTCCTTCGCGCCGCCCGGTCGAGTCTTGATGTTGATGGCTGCGTCCGGTTCTCGGAGATACAGCGGTTCGATCTGCGCCGCCGCCACGGAGACCGCGTTCTGGTCGACCAACGCACCAGCAGAAACACTGGGTGCAACACCCGTCTTCACGATCGCCACCGACGCGAACTCGTCCTGATAGCGGTCGGCCCCGTCGCCCACCAGAAGGGCACCGGCGCTGAGAACCTCGATCAGTTCGGCCGGGCTGACGACGAGCGGCTGCGACGCACTGTCGTCGACGTTCTGGGCAAACACCTGATTTCGCCGGGCATCGATCACCGCGAATCGTGGACCGTCGTGAACGATCGGGCGGGCCGCTTCGCCGAGCAGGTACAGACTGGTTACCGGCACGATCGGAGCACCGATCGCAAACGCGAGCGTCTTCGCAGTGGCGATTCCAACCCTCATCCCCGTATACCGGCCCGGCCCGACGTCGAGCACGATCCGATCGATCGTCGAGATCGCGACACCGGCGCTGCCCATAACTTCGGCCACCATTGGCGTGATTTCCTCGGCGTGGCGTCGATCGGTCAACACGGATCGTTCCGCGAGCAGAACACCGTCGCGGGCCACGGCCACTCCCACCAGAGCCGTGGAAGAGGAGAGCGCGAGCGTGATCACCGCAGCACCTCGCCGATCCGACCGCGCCACTTCGGCTCTGCGGTCGGGTCACACTCGAAGGTGAGGGTTCGCGCAAAGTCATCGACAGGATCGTGAGAAATGCGGACGATCAACCGGTCGTTGGGAAGTTCGCTCTCGATCGAGTCACCCCACTCGATGACGGTGACGCCACTCTCGATCAACTCGGGGAGGTCGAGATCCAGCGTCTCAGCGAGGTCATCCAATCGGTAGACGTCGAGATGATGCAGCGTCAGATCACCCTCGTACTGCTGATGCAAAGCAAACGTTGGACTCGTCACCGGCTCACTGATCCCAAGCGCCTTCGCAACACCTTTGGTGAACTGTGTTTTACCTGCACCCAGGTCGCCCGTGAGCACCACAAGGTCGCCGACCACCAGAGATCGGCCGAGCGATGCGGCAATATCCATCGTTTCCTCAGGACTCTCCGAACGTCGGGAAAGAAGCGGGGTACACACAGCACCGTTAGTCTGCCCTGACGATGAGCGACCGCACCGAGACTTCTCACCCAATCCCCTCCGATATCGGCGCCGCAGCCGGACTGATTCAGCCGCGTGTTCGTCGAACACCCGTACTCGACGATGACGGGATCGTGTACAAGCTCGAACTGCTCCAGCACAGCGGCACCTTTAAGGCCCGCGGGGCCACCCACGCACTGGTCCGGGCCCAGGCCGACGGTCGAATCGGCCCCGGTGGGGTGGTCGCAGCGTCCGGTGGCAACCACGGTGCAGCCGTGGCCTGGGCGGCACGGGAACTTGGGCTGCCCGCCAACATCTTCGTTCCGACCATTTCGGCACCGACCAAGGTCGAGCGGCTTCGTTCCTATGGGGCAACGGTGCATCAGGTCGGCGAGGTCTACGCAGAATCGCTTGGGGCGAGCGAGACCTTCATCGACGAGCAGGGCGGTTTCGGCGTCCACGCCTATGAAGCGCCCCACGTTGTGATGGGGGCGGGTACGTGCATGATGGAAATGGAGGAGGACGGGGGTCCGCTCGACGTTGTTTTCGTCAGTTGCGGCGGCGGCGGGCTCGCGGCGGGAACCGCCTCCTGGCTGGACGGGCGGACCGAGCTCGTGATCTGCGAGACCGAAACAACCAATGCGTTCGCGGCCTCGGTGGCGGCGGGTGAACGGGTCGAGGTCGAGGTGTCGGGGATCGCTGCTGACGCCCTTGGGGCGACGAGCATCGGGGCGCTGGCGTGGAGCATCCTGTCCCAGGCCCGGACCACCAGCGTCACCGTTTCCGACGACGAAGCCATCGCCGCCCGGGAGTGGGTGTGGGACCGCTTCCGACTCCTGATCGAACACTCCGCAGCAGTCGCCGTGGCCGCCCACCGCAGTGGACGATTTGATACCTCCGGCAAGCGGGTGGGGATCATCGTCTGCGGAGCGAATACGGCTCGTTAGCCGCTTGCGTGGCTGAGGCGCGGCTACAGGAGTTCAACCAGAAGGTCGGCGGAACGTTTGAACGGCTGGCGGCTCATCTGGCTGCGCGATAACACGAATGCTCCCTCCAGCGTGCACAGGACGATGTTCGCAAGGTCGGCGGCGCGATCCGTGGGGTACCCATGCTCGAGAAAGAACTGGGTGATGCGGAGTTCCCAACTTGCAAACGCAGTACTGCAGGCTTCCGCCAGTTCACCATCCCCCGGCGGCGTCTCCAGCGTCACCGTGGTGATCGGGCATCCCTCCCGATAGTCCGAGCGTTCCATCCAGTCGCCAAACATCTTTGCCAGTCGGCGAACGCCATGTTCAGCCGACTCTGCTGACGACAGCCCGGAGGACATCATGTGCTCTACATACGAACCGGCAGACACGATGGCCTCGGTGGCGAGTTGTTCCTTGCCGCCGGGAAAGTGGAAATAGAACGAACCCTTTGGTGCACCGCTCTCTTCGAGAATCTCGTTGAGACCGGTGGCGGCGTATCCCTGCCGACAGAGCAACGTTGCGGTTGCGTTTATCGCTCGATCCCGAGCATCTGAAGTCCGTGGCACCCCTGCATGATAGCCGATCTCAGGTCGAGTATGGCGTTCGCCATAGTATGCGGCTACGGTCCGATTATGACCGATCTCGCCAGCCCCACCGATGCCGAGGCAACCAGCGCCCCCACCCAACCCCACGACCCTGACGCATGGCATGCCACCGCCTGCATCCTCTGTGAGAACAACTGCGGAGTCGAGATTCGGGTGAGCGAGACCGGGCGATTCACTCGGGTTCGAGGCGACAAGGCCCATCCCGAGTCGAAGGGATACACCTGTGAAAAGGCTCTTCGTCTCGATCACTATCAGAACGGGCGCCACCGGCTGACCAGTCCGATGAAACGGATGCCCGACGGGACCCATCAACCGATCGATTGGGCAACGGCGATAAGCGAGATCGCCAGCCGCCTCCTCGACACCCGCGACCAGCACGGCGGCGACAAGATCTTCTACTACGGGGGCGGCGGTCAGGGCAACCACCTGAATCCACCCCACGGCATCGCTCTGCAGCGGGCCTTCGGAGGCCGCTACCGCAGCGGCGCCCTGGCTCAGGAAAAGACCGGCGAGTTCTGGATCGACGGACGCATGGTGGGTGGGCACACCACCGGCGACTTCCACCACACCGAGGTCGCGATCTTCATCGGGAAGAACCCGTGGCAATCCCACGGCATCCCCGAGGCTCGACGGGTGCTGAAGGCGATCGCAGCCGACGACGCCCGGTCGATGATCGTGATCGACCCCCGCCGATCCGAGACCGCCGATCTGGCCGACTTCCACCTGCAGGTTCAGCCGGGAACCGACGCATGGTGTCTCTCAGCGCTGGTTGCGGTCATCGTGCAGGAACAACTCACCGACGACGCCTTCCTGCGCGACCACGTGGTCGGAACCGATGCTGTCCTCGAACGGTTCAACTCGGTCCCCATCGCCGACTACGCCGAAGTTTGCGGAGTGGACGAGGAACTCATTCGCAACGCCGCCCGGCGGATCGCCACGGCCTCCAGCGCATGCGTGTACGAAGACCTCGGCATTCAGATGGGCGTTAACAGCACCCTGTGTTCCTACATAAACAAGATGCTCTGGGTTCTCACGGGGAACTTCGCCAAACAGGGCGGTCAAAACCGACATTCACACCTCGTCGACATAACGGCCAGCGGCCGTGAGTCCGGCCGTTCCCCTGTTACCGGCGAACGGATCATCTCCGGGCTCGTGCCGTGCAACGTCATCCCGTCCGAGATTCTGACCGATCATCCGGATCGTTTTCGGTCGATGATCATCGAGTCGTCCAACCCTGTGTCGTCGCTGGCTGACACGCCACGATGGATCGAGGCGCTCCAAGCGCTCGACACCGTCGTGGTGATCGACGTTGCAATGACCGAAACCGCCCGCCATGCCGACTACGTCCTGCCGGCTTCATCCCAATATGAGAAGTGGGAGGCCACCTTCTTTACCGGCGACTTCCCTCAGAACGTCTTCCAACTGCGACGACCGCTGCTACCACCCGCGGAGGGCACGCTTACCGAACCGGAGATCCACGCCCGAATTCTGAAGGCGGCTGAACTCATCCCGGCCGCCACCCTGGACTCGCTCCGACAGGCGGCCACGGAGGGTCGAGCCGAATTCGCAGGAGCGTTTTTTGAAGCGGCTGCGGCGGACCCGACCGTCGGTGCTGCGGCCCAGATCGTGCTCTACGAGACGCTTGGGCCCACCCTGGCCAACGGCGCACAGGAGGCGGCCCTGCTGTGGGCGGTTGCCCACCGAATCGCTCCCAAGTTCGCTGCGAGTTTCAACCGGGCTGGAATCGCGGGCGAGGGTCTCGAACTGGGCGAGAACCTGTTCGAGGCACTGTTGAACAGCGAGCGGGGCGTGGTCTTCACCCTCGACGAGTACGAGCACTGCTGGGACTACGTAAACACCCCGGACGGCAAGATTCACCTCGACCTACCCGAAATGTTGGAGCTGTTCGACGAGCTGCCTTCGACCGGGCCAAAGTTGACCAGCGAGGAATTTCCCTTTGTGCTGGCGGCAGGTGAGCGCCGCTCATTCACCGCCAATGCGATTATGCGAGATCCGGACTGGCGCAAGCGAGACCGGTCCGGTGCACTACGAATTAGCCCCGACGATGCAGCCCGACTGGGTGTCGATGAGGACGGAAAGGTTCGCATCATCACCGCCCGGGGCGAAGCGGTCTCGACCGTCGAGATCACCGACATGATGCGTCCGGGCCACATCAGCATCCCCAACGGACTCGGACTCGACTATCCCGACGAAACCGGCGAACACATGATCACCGGTGTCGCCACCAACCGCCTCACCGACGAACGCCACCGTGACGCATTCGCCGGCACGCCGTTCCACAAACACGTGCCGGCTCGACTCGAGCGCATTTGACCCGGCGTTGCGCTACGAACCCGCCCGAACCGACGTCCTGCGCCGCGAACCCGCCCGAACCGCTCGATTCGGTCGATTAGCGGTGGTTGACGACGTCCGGGAGCAGTTCGGGGGTGTCGGCCTCTGCTCAGTTCCGGTTGAGCACCTCAAGCGTTGCGTGCCGGTAAATATGTCCCGGGTTGCCGAAGATCTCGTACGGCCGTTCGCGGGTCGCTCCGATTCTGGTTGCGACAGATGCCGAGGCGGTGTTGCGGTCATCGATCACACTTATTGCCGTCGTCCAACCCAAGTCCTCATAGGCCGATCGCAACGATCGACGCCCGGCTTCGGTCGCGTACCCGCGCCCGTGAAACTCGGGCAGTAGGGCCCAGGTGATTTCGGGTTCGGGCCAGCCTTCGGGACCCCACATACCGGACCACCCCACGAACAATCCGGTTTCGGTCTCCTCGATCGCCAGCGGGCCAAAACCTTTCAGCATCCAGTGACCGGGATAGGTGGCGAACTTTCGCCATGCGGTAGCTCGGTCGCAGGGACCGCCATAGAGAGCGCTCACCTCGTCGGCATAGAAGCGAGCAACATCGTCGAAGTCGTCGGGATGGAACGGTCGGAGCGTCAACCGTTCGGAATGCAGGACCGGGATTTCGATGCTCATGGCATCGACCCTATTGTGAAATCGTGACCCGCATTGAGGAGATTCGTGCCGCCATCGATCCGTTCTGGCAGGCCACTGGTTCCCTTCCGCTCGGTCCGCTGGAACCCATCGGACCCCAGCCCGAGGATCGCTCGGCGTTTGCGACCTCTCTGGCTGCCAGCGCCAGCACCGGCGCC
>CALGOA010000060.1 GCA_937958015.1 uncultured Acidimicrobiales bacterium
CCTTCTTGACCGGCTGCCAGAGCTTGGGTATCGCATCGTGTGCCTCACCAACAACGTGGTTTCCGACGGTGAGGTACGCGCCGATATCGCAGATGCGATGTCCTGCTTTGAACGGATCTTCGAGTCGTCCGAGATGGGTTCTCGCAAGCCCGAACCCGAGTTCTACCAGGCGGTCCTCGACGAGCTTCAGATCGAACCCACCTCGGCTGTCTTCCTCGACGATCTGGGGATCAACCTGAAACCGGCGCGCGCAATGGGGATCGAGACGATCAAGGTGACCGGCGAAGCTCAGGCGATCGCCGATCTCGAGACCGTGCTCGGCATGTCACTCTCGTGAGCCCGAACGACGGTCAGCGGTGAGGAACGAGCCGCAGGAGTGAGGCTGCGGAGGGACGGAGCAGCATGGGGTGCGTTCGGTATTGGTTGAGCGGAGCGAGCCCGAACGACGGTCAGCGGTGAGGAACGAGCCGCAGGAGTGAGGCAGTATTACAGCGCCCCGAAGGCTCGTTTGAGAAGTGCGGCCTGCTCCTGCAAGTGAATATTGCGGGAGCCGGTCGCAGGGCTGCCCGACTCGGTGCGGCTGACCCGACGAATCCGATGGGTCTCGCCGTGGGCCTCGTAGAGACGACCCTTCACAGAGTTCCACGGACCCATGTTCTCCGGCTCTTCCTGCAGCCACACGATCTCGGTGGCGTTCGGGTAGCGCTTCAGCGCAGCGGCGACATCGTCGAATGGCCAGGGATAGAGCTGTTCGATGCGCACCACCGCGGCGTTGAGACCGTTCTCGTTTCGGAACTCCTCGGCCTCGGCGGCCACCTTGCCCGATGCAAACACGACCCGCGACACCGCGTTCTTGTCTTCGATCGGTGAAGGTTCGAGGACCTCCTGGAACGTTCCGGAGGTGAAGTCCTCGACCCGACAGCGCGAGTATTTGGCCCGCAGCCCCGACTTCGGGGTGAAGATGATGAGCGGCTTGTTCACCTCGCGCACGATCTGACGACGCAGCAGGTGGAACATCTGGGCCGAGGTGGTCGGGTTGGTGACCTGAATGTTGTCCTCTGCGCACAGCAGCAGGAAACGCTCGAGGCGGCCCGAGGAGTGTTCTGGGCCCTGCCCTTCGTATCCGTGCGGCAACATCATCACCAGCGGTGATTGTTCGTTCCACTTGTCTTCGGCGGCGACGAGGAACTGGTCGATGATGATCTGTGCGCCGTTGACGAAGTCGCCGAACTGGGCTTCCCACATCGTGAGGACATCGGGGTTGGCCAACGAGTACCCGTATTCGAATCCCAGACCCGCATACTCCGACAGCGTGCTGTCGTAGACCCAGAAGTCGACGCCCTCGCGTGACAGATTTGTGAGCGGGGTGTATTCCTCGCCCGTCTGGTAGTGGCTCAGCGTGGCGTGACGGTGTGCGAACGTTCCACGCCGACTGTCCTGACCAGCCAGCCGAACCGAGGTTCCCTCCACCAGAAGTGATCCCATCGCAAAGGCCTCGCCCAGTGCCCAGTCGACATCCCCGGCTTCCCACATCTTGTCTCGCGTCACGAACTGACGAGCCAACTTGGGGTGCACCTCGAAACCCTCGGGCACATGTGACAGAGCGGCATAGACCGCATCCAGGGTTTCCCGGGTGACCGAGGTATCGACGTGCGGGAGCACTCCGACCGGCGGCGGGGCCGGCTTGGCCAGGATCCCTTCCGGTGGGGCGGCCTCGCGGGTGTCGTCGAGTGCGATCTGAAGCAGCTGCTGGAAGTACTCGATGGCCTTCTCGGCTTCTTCGATGCTCAGTTCGCCCCGATCGATCAGGGCCTGGGTGAAGATCGTTCGAGCACTCGGGCGTTCCGCAATCTTTCGGTACATGACCGGCTGGGTGTAACTGGGGTCGTCGCCCTCGTTGTGCCCGTGACGGCGATACCCGACCATGTCGATGACGACGTCTTTATTGAACCGCTGACGATAGGCGAAGGCCAGTTGGGCAACCCGGACACAGGCTTCGGGGTCGTCGGCGTTCACATGGATGATCGGTGCCTGCACCATCTTTGCCACGTCGGTGCTGTATTCGGACGAACGACTGTGATGGGGGGCGGTGGTGTAGCCCAGTTGGTTGTTGATGACCAGGTGGATCGTTCCACCCACCTTGTAGCCCTTGACCTGACTGAGGTTCAGCGTCTCGGCGATCACGCCCTGTCCGGCGAATGCGGCATCACCGTGGATCAGGATCGGCAGGATGGGGTAGTTGCCGGCATCGGTCTGGTCCATATAGGCCCGGGCCATGCCCTCGACCACGGGGTCGACGGCTTCGAGATGGGACGGGTTGGCTGCGAGTTCGATCTCGACGGTGTTGGCGTTGCGACTGGTATGTGTACCGGTGAAGCCCAAGTGGTACTTCACATCGCCGGATCCCTGAATGGCGCCGTCCTCGACCGCGCCCTCGAATTCCTTAAACAGCTCGCGGTGCCCCTTCTGCATGATGTTCGTGAGCACGTTCAACCGACCTCGATGGGCCATGCCGATGATCGCCCGTTCGATGCCTCCATCGGCCGAGTCGTTCAGAATCGCATCGAGGATCGGCACTGCGCTCTCGGCGCCTTCGAGCCCGAATCGTTTCTGACCGACATAACGGGCGGCCAGGAACTTCTCGAACGCCTCGGCGGTACTCAACCGTTCGAGGATGTGGTGCAGGTCTTCGCGATCGAAGCGGACCGGAGAGGATTCAACCTGCTCTTGGATCCAGCGCTTCTCGGTTGGATCGGCGATGTGCATGTACTCAACGCCGATGGTCCGGCAGTATGCGTCGCGCAACACGCCCAGAATGTCGCCCAGTTTCATCTGCTTGGCTTCGCCGTCGATCGCGGCGTAGATGCCCTCGGTGGTTCCGGTGAGGAACTGCCGATCCAGGTCCCAGATCGTGAGTCCGAACGTGGCCGGGTCGAGTTCCGGGTGGGTCTGTTTCGGTCCGTCGGACAGCGGATTGGTGTTGGCGATCAGGTGGCCGCGGACCCGGTACTGGTTGATGAGGGTGTTGACGCCGTGTTGTTTCGCATACGCAAGGTCGACGTCGTTGTTCGTGGCGACAGCATCTTTGCGCCACCGCACCGCTTCGTAGGGCACCCCCATGCTGCGGAAGATGTCGGCATAGAAGTCGTGTTCGCCCAGCAGGAGTTCGTGGACCCGCTTCAGGAACAGACCCGACTCGGCGCCCTGAATGATCCGGTGATCGTAGGTGCTCGAGACCGTCATGATCTTGGAGATGCCAAGCTCGGCGAGGGTGGAAGGGTCGGCGGCCTGATACTCGGTGGGGAAGCCGATGCCGCCCAGACCCACGATCAGACCCTGGCCGGGCATCAGTCGGGGCACGCTCTGGATCGTGCCGATCGTTCCGGGGTTGGTGATCGATACGTTCGCCCCCATTAGGTCGTCGACCTGAAGCTTGCCGGATCGAACCTTGGCGATTGCACCCTCGTAGGACGCCAGGAACTCTTTGAAACTCATGTCCTGGGTGTCTTTGAGGACGGGGACGATCAGGTTGCGGGAGCCGTCGGACTTGGCCTGATCAACAGCGATACCAATGTTGATGCGGTTGGTTTGGACCAGTCGGGGTTTGCCGTCGGATGCTTCGGCGTAGGTATTGGCCATCGCCGGGACTTCTTCTTTGATCGCCCGAACGATCGCGTAGCCGATCAGGTGGGTGAAGCTGACCTTGCCGCCTCGGACACGCTTCAGATGGTTGTTGAGAACCTTCCGGTTGATCTCGAGCAGTTTGGCGGGAACCTCACGGAAGCTGGTTGCGGTCGGTACCGCAAGGCTGGCTTCCATGTTGGTGACGATGCGGGCGGCGGATCCTCGGATAGGTGAACCGGGCTCCTCCACGGGCTCTTTGGCTGCATCCAGCGCTTTCGCCGACTCTTGAGCGGGCGCCGAAGATGCCGGGGCCGGGGTCGCTGGCGCTGGGGCCGGCGCAGGAGTACTGGGTGCTGCCGAAACCTGAGCCGTGGGCGCAGGTGCGGGCGCGGCGCCGTTGCCGGTGCCGTGGGCGGTCTCGGTGCCGTTTCCGTTGTCGGCTCCCTCGAAGAGGTGCCGCCAATCCTGAGGGACGGACTTGGGATTGTCCTTGTAGCTCTGCGCCAGCTCTTCTACGAGCCAGGCGTTGGGGCCAAGGGACGTCGGTTCTTCGTTTGAAGCCACCCGGTCAGGTTAGTGGAGCAGTCTCTCGGACGTGGGTGCTTCACCGCCCCGATAGTGCAAACACCTAACTTTGGGCCAGTATCTTCGAAGACCTGTGATCATTGCGACCTGGAATGTCAATTCGCTTAAGGCTCGTATGCCTCGAGTGGAGGAGTGGCTTGCCGACGTGCAGCCCGATGTCCTTTGTATGCAGGAAACCAAGATGAAGGATGCGGCGTTTCCGGCGCTCACGTTCAGCGGATTGGGATACGAGTGTGTCCACCACGGAATAAACCAGTGGAACGGCGTGGCCATCTTGTCACGGGTGGGCATCGAGGATCCGATCGACGGCTTTGCTCCGGGGATCGAACCCGATCCCGACGCCCGCCTGATTTCAGCCACCTGCGGGGGAGTGCGGGTCCACAGCGTGTACGTACCCAACGGTCGCGAGATCGGACACGAACACTTTCACTACAAACTGTCCTGGCTCGACCGGTTGGTAGAACACCTCAACTCAACCACCAGTCCCGATCGTCATGTCGTCGTGGCCGGTGACTGGAATATTGCCCCGACCGACGGTGACGTGTGGGAACCGAGAATCTTCCAGACCTCCACCCACGTCACTCCCGAGGAACGCGGCGCGCTCGACACGGTGAAGGCCTGGGGCCTCACCGATACGTTCCGAACCCGCCACCCGGAAGAGAAGCTGTTCAGCTACTACGACTACCAGGCCGGACGATTCCACAAACGAGAGGGAATGCGAATCGATTTCCTCCTTGCGTCCGAATCGTTGGCTTCCACCAACTTCTTCGACATCGTCGATCGGAACGCCCGCAAGGGAACCAAACCAAGCGATCACGCACCGGTACTCGCTGGCTACAGAATCAAGGTCTGACATGTCGCCCCTCTCGACGTTACTTCTGGCCGCCGACACCGGCGGGATCGAAGAGGGGCAGCGGATCATCAGCATCCCCCACCACGAGTTGCTGGTTTTTTGGGTCGAGATTCTGGTGTTGTGGTCGGGAGCGCGGATCCTCGGATCGTTGGCTCGCAAGGTCGGGCTGCCGTCCGTCGTTGGTGAGCTGAGCGCCGGTCTGGTTCTTGGACCCACAATTTTCGGTGTCTTGTGGGCGTCGGGGTTCGACTGGTTCCTCCCCAACGGCGAGACAGCTGCGGTTCAAAGCAGCCTTCTTCTGGGTGTCGGGTGGTTCAGCGCCGCCTTCCTTCTGGTCGTCGCCGGGTTTGAGACCGACCTGAATCTGATCTCGCGTTTGGGTCGACCCGCCATTCTTGTCACGGCCGGTTCGATCATCGTGCCCTTCGCTGGCGGCCTGGTTGTCGGCTACCAGGTCCCCGAGCAGTTCTGGGGTGACGAGGCCGAACGTCTGACGGTCACGCTCTTTATCGCAATCAGCGTCGCCGTTTCAGCTCTCGCGGTCGTAGCCAAAGTTCTCAGCGACCTCGGGCTGATGCGGAGAGATGTTGGACAGATAACCGTCGCCGCCGGAATGGCCAACGACCTGATCGGGTGGATCGTGCTCGGCATCATCTCGGGCCTTGCGGTGTCGGGCAATCTCTCGGTCATCGATAGCGGGCTCACGGTGCTCGGTCTGGTCCTCTTCCTCGTCGGTGCTCTCACGATCGGTCAGCGGATCGTCGATGCGTCACTGCGGGCGGTGCGCCGCGACGGTGCCAACCTGCAGGGTGCCCTCACGGTCGCTCTCGCCTCGATGTTCGCCTTCGGAGTGATCACCCAATTGCTGGGCGTTGAAGCGGTCCTCGGTACGTTCGTCGCCGGGGTCGTGCTGGCTCGCAGTCGATATCAGCAAGCCGAAGCTGCGCACGTGGTTGAAGACCTCACCTCCGTTGTATTTGCACCTCTGTTCTTCGCTACCGCCGGTTTGCGGGTGGACCTCGGCCTCCTCCGGGGCGAGGCCCTCGTCTGGACCGGCATCCTGCTGGCGACCGCTCTGGTGCTGAAGTTCATCGGTGCGTACGGAGGTGCGATGCTCGGCGGCCTGTCCAATCGCGAGGGCCTGATTCTGGGCGCGGGCCTGAATGCCCGGGGCGCTCTCGAGATCATCATCGCCACCGTGGCCCTCAGCCTCGGCGTGTTCAACCAAACCGCCTTCACCATGATCGTGATCATCCCCTTGATCACTTCGCTGGTCGCGTCGGTTGGGGTACGTCTGCTGGCCCAGAACCTCGAAGGTTCGGTGGCCGAAAGGGAGCGTCTGGCCCGGGAGGAGGCACTGGCGAAAAACCTGGTGGTTCGCGACGGCAGGATCCTGATCCCCTCGGAAGGTTCGAAGAGTTCCATCGTGGCATCACAGGTGGTTCACTTCGCATGGCCCGACGCCGCGGGCGCAACCGTGGTGGCGGTTAACGACGCTCAGGGCAACGAGCCCGACCTCGAACCGATTACGAACACCATGTTTGGTCGGGACGTCGAGTTCGTCTCGGCCGAGGACACCAAGGCCGCCGAGGCGCTGGTCGCCCAGTCCAAACTCGGTTATTCGATCGCCGCCGTGGGGATCGCCGATCACGGTGGCGCCGTTCTGTCCGACCTCGCCGACGATCTACTCAGTGAGCTCAAGATTCCGATCGTTCTCGTCCGACGGGCTCGCAACACCGGCAATCGACTTCCGGGAATCTTCGCCCGAGCCCTCGTACCGGTGGCCGGCGCGCGGTCCAGTCGTGCTGCCCTGGAACTAGCTGGCAATCTGTCGGCCAACCTCGGAACCCAGCTGATGCTGAGTCACGTCATCTACCAGGACGCCCCGCTGTCTAGCGGCGGGGTCGGGTTGGTTGACCGGATCAGGGATGCAGCCATCGCCAACTCGAAGGACGCAGCCGAACGCGTGTTGGCGAACGCAGCTGCGCAGGCGCAGGAGCTGCGCGCCAGTTTCGAGACCGAGACCCGGTTTGCGCCGAGCGTCAGCGGCGAGATCCTGCGCCACGCCAACCAGATCGACGCCGATCTCATCATCGTTGGCGCCGAAGTGCGTCGTCTCGAGGGGCGGGCCTTTCTGGGCCAGAACGTACAGGCCGTTCTGGACAACGCACCACAGACCGTCGTGGTCGTCGTTCTGCCCGGAGAATGATCGGTCGAAACCTCCGCGCTTCAGTCGTCGGCGCAGCGATAGCTCTCTCCGCTTGTGGCTCGGCCGCGGAAACCAGCCTCGCAGCGCCTGAGGGTTTCCCGGGCGACCGGATCTATCTCGTGTGTGGTAATGACGACGGGGCTCCGAACGAACTCAGCGGATGCAGCGTTGGTCTGGACGGCACGTTCGAACCGTTCGGCAACTCGGTGCGCACCCTCACCCAACCTTTGGCGAACAACGACGGCACGCTGCTCGCGTTTGCTGAGCCCAACGGCGAGGTGGTCCTGCGGAACAGTGAAGGTGAGGTCGATCTGCGGTTGTCGCTGCCGGGACTCTCCGGACCGCTCGACTGGTCCGTCGACGGCCGATACCTGCTCGTTTCGGATCGTTCCGCGCTGGTGGTGGTCGATCTGGACGAGAGTCGAAGGAGCGGAGAGCCATCGCTGCAGCGCACCGAACTTCCCGAAGGCCAGGACGTGCTCGGGTTGGCTCGGTTCTCGCCCGATGGCGAATCGATGGCGGTCGGAACCAAAGAGGCCGACATCGAACAGGACGAGGCCTATCGAATGCTGGTGATCGACCGATTGACCGAAGAAATCACCTTCTACGGCGAGCAGCTGGTGGAGCGCGATCCGACGACGTTCACCGGCACGGTCGCCGATCCTGCGTTCGATCCCTCTGGCGATCGCCTTGCCTGGGCTGACGGGATCTCCGGTGACCTCAGCGTGCTCACCATCTCCTCGGGTGAGGTGGAGACGCTCACCCTGGCCGAACCGCCAGAGCTCATCACCGGCGTGTCGTGGTCGCCGACCGGCCTCATCGTCGTTGGAATCGATGCCCGCCTCCAGTTGGTCAACCCCGACGATGGCATGACGATCAACCAGCCGCTTCCCGCCGATTGGTCGATTACGTCCTCGGCGCCAGCGTGGTCTCGTGACGGTATGCGGTTCGTGACGACCGTTCAGCATCCCCAAACCGAGGCGCTGCTGGATCTGGTCCTGGTCGATCTCGAAGCCGGTTCGGTCGAACTTCTCACCTCGTCCACTTCGCCGACGGCGCCGGTAAGCACGTTCCCGGGTTTCCCGGTGTGGCCTCAGCCGTAGCGCAACCCTAGGCGGCCGAGAGTTGGTCGATCTGGGACTGTAGATATTCGCGATCGTGTGGTGAGGGGGCCAGTTCGAGCGCTCGCCGAAATGACACCAGTGCCTCGACGTCGTCACCGTGCCGTTGGTACGCAGTCGCCCGGGCTAGATGCAACGGGTAGAAGCCGTCGAGCTGCTGGGCGATACCGTCGATCTGGGCGATCGCCGCCGCGGGTCCCTCGGCCTCGATGAGGGCGATGGATCGGTTGAGCAGGTACACGGGGGAGGGCGAGAGCGAATACAGGTGGTCGTACAGAACGACGATCTGGTCCCAGTCGGTGGCCTCCATGTTGGGCGCATTGCAGTGGACCGCCTGAATCGCCGCCTGTAGTTGGTAGATACCCGGTTGGTCCCTACGGATGCAGGCTCGCACGATGGCGTGACCCTCCGCGATCAGCTCGCGGTCCCACCGGCTGCGGTCCTGATCCTGCAGCAGGATCACCGGACCCTCCGACGTCCTGGCGTCGACCCGAGACTCGTTCAGGAGGATCAGAGCGAGCAGTCCCGCCGCCTCGGCTTCGTCGGGCATCAGTGCGACCAGGGAACGGGTCAGGCGAATGGCCTCGGTGCGAAGCGAAACCCCTTCGTTGGGAACCTCGTTGCCGGCGTGGTAGATGAGGTAAAGGACGGTGAGGACCGGAGCGAGACGAGACGGTAGGTCGGCGTCGGTGGGAACCCGATAGGGGATATTGGCCGCCGAGATCTTGAACTTGGCTCGACCGATTCGTCGGGCCATTGCGGTCTCGCTTACCAGGAACGCCTGGGCGATCTCTTCGACGCTGAGACCGCCCAAGAGGCGAAGGGTCAGGGCGACCTGATGCTCCCGTCGGAGCGCAGGGTGACAGCACGTGAAGATCAGCCGGAGGCGATCATCTTCGAGCGCACCATCGTCGATCGTCGGCATGGGTTCGTCCTTCAGCTCTTCGCGTTCTGCGATTCGTTCGAGCTCGCGGCCCCGGGCCGATCGACGTTTGTGGTCGATCGCCCGGTTACGGGCTGTGGTGATGACCCACCCGGCCGGGTTCGCCGGGATGCCGTCGGACTTCCAACGGACAACTGCGATCTCGAAGGCGTCCTGAACAGCGTCCTCGGCGGTGGAGATGTCGCCGGTTAGACGGATCAGGGTTCCCAGAGCCCGGCCGTACACCTCGCGAAACGTGGCCTCGACGGTCGCTTCAGTCGCTGCCATCGTTCAGAATCAGTCAGACGGGAACTGATCCGCCACCCTGCCGGTGCCGGCGAATGGCCACACTTCGATCCGGCGACCAACACACTCCGAGACTCGGGCGGCCCAGGCAAGGGCCGAATCCAGATCGTCGGCGTTGATGATGTAGAACCCGGCGAGGTGTTCCTTGGACTCGACGAAGGGACCGTCGGTCATGACGACGTCCCCTTCGTGGGACCCGACGACGGTGGCGGCGTCCTGACCGTGGAGGTGTCCTCCGAAGACGAACGATCCGCTCGCCTCCATGTCGGCCTCCAATTGAATGAGGTTCGACATCATCGCCTGCATCTGTTCGGGCGATGGCGGCGACTCCGGAGTCGCCGACCCTTCCGGATCGGCGTAGGTGGAGAGTAGGTATTGGCCCACCGTCACCAACCCCTAAACGTCGTAGCCGACGGCGGCGATGGGGGTGCTCATGCTCATCTGCGGCGGTGCGGCCATGACCCCACCGATCTTCTGCATCGCGGCCTGCATCGCTTCGGTCTGGCCGTGACCCTGGGCCGCTTCCTGGTTGGTCATGACGGCGAAGAATCCGAACTCGTTGCCTTCGCCCCGGTGATACGAGTAGATCTCGACGCCGGGTTCATTGCGAGCAGCCTCAACCATTTCCTTGAGGATGGCTTCCATCTCGTCGGCCTTGCCGTCCTGGCTGGTCATAGTTCCGATCATGGAGACTTTGGACATTGGTGATTCCCTTCGATACCGGCGCAGGTGCGCCGAATAGTGGTGCGTATGCACTCTGTACGAACGAGTCTCGCCGATTCGGACACATCCCACACGAAAAGTCAGCGCGTGCAGACCAAAGATGCCGAGCGCAGGGCGCTCGGCATCGTGGCGGGAGGAAGGGGGATGGGGAGTTGAGCCTTAGGCGTCGGGAGCCTCGGCGGCGGGTGGGCCACCGCGACCCCGACGTCCCTCGCGGATCGGACGTTCGGCGGTAACCCGATCTTCGATCTTCTCTTCGAGGCCATCGAGAATGGAGTCCGCACGCTCTTGGGTGATGTCGCCAGCTTCAAGCTTCTCGGCCACCTTGGCCTCGGCCTCAGCGACGAGCGCATCGACGAGATCATCGGTGGCAATTCCCTGAGCTTCGGCCAGTTCGGCCAGCGTCGTACCGGCCTGGAAGGCCTCACGGATCTCGGCCTGGGTCAGCCCGAGGAGTTCAGTGACCACCTCGGCGCCGGGATAACCCCGGTGGCCGCGGTTGGTCCGGAACTCGGCGCGGGCAGCCTGCATCCGCTCGGTGATGGTGTCGGCCTGAGCCTGGGTGATCACGCCTTCGGCGACCAGTTCATCGAGCACGTCCGACGGGCGGGTGGCCTCGTCGGATTCGGGTGCTTCGGTGCTCTCGGGCACGGTGGTCTCAGGCTCGGTTTCCTGAGCGCTGGCGAAAGATGGAAGAACCGTCAGCCCTCCGACCAGAGCTGCGGTGCCGATGGCGACACCGGCGAGTCCGTTCCGGACGACCGAGCGTTTGGGGGTGGTGTTTGGGGTTGTCATATTTCACATCTTGGTGAACGTGTCTGAATTGAACCTGAAACCCTGAATTCTGACGTTCAGGTTCGGCGGAACCCGTTATGACGCCGTCTTGACGATCGCCAGGATCGCATCGCCGTATTTGTCGAGTTTCGTCGGGCCGATGCCCGAAATCCCTGCCAGTTGGCCCTTCGAGACCGGCTTCTTGGCTGCGATGGCCTTCAGCGTGGCGTCGTTCAGTACGACGTAGGCCGGCACGTCATGGGCTTTGCTCTGGGCATAACGCCACGAACGCAGCTCGATAAACAGGGGATCATCGGTGCCAGCCGACTTGTCAGCTGTCTTGCCGAGCGCGCGCCGGGCCTCCTTGGCCATCGCCTTGTATTTCGAGGGGTCGAGTCCCTTGCGAAGATGCTCGATCGCCCGTTCGATCTCTGCGAGATAGGGGGAAGGTCGCCGGGACGCCGGTTTGGTTCGGAAGGTACGTTCCTCGGCAAAGCTGAGGTGAAGTTCGCGTTCGGCCCGGGTGACGGCCACGTAGAGCAACCGCCGTTCCTCCGCCAGCTGGGCCCCGGTTTCGGCGTAACTGATCGGCACGAATCCCTGTTCGAGACCAGCGATGTGGACCACCGGCCACTCCAGACCCTTGGCGCCGTGGAACGTGGAAAGGTCGACGGCATCGGCGTCGCGGTGCACCTCATTGGCCTGCACCGTCGCGAGCCAGGCCATGAAGTCGGGTCCGGTGGGACGTTCGTCGATCGCCAGGTAGTCCTTCACCAGACGAAGGAGCGCTTCCTGATTCGCACGCCGTTCCGCCTCGTTCGGCGTCTGATCGTCGGGGACGTCTCCCAGTTCATCTTCGAAACCCTGCACCGCTCGCTCGAAGTCGATTCCCGGTCGTGCGATCCGACGAATGACTTCTTTGACCTCGGGGGTGGCGAGGGGACCCTTACCGCCCCGCATCCGCACCGGGATTCCTGCGCTGGCCAGTGCCTGCTCGATCACGACGAGCTGGGCGTTGGTGCGGACCAGCACCGCTTGGCCGTTCCATCCCTCCGACGGATCCTGGGTCCGGCGGACGGCGTCGGCGATACCCCGAGCCTCGGCGGCCTCGTCTTCGTAGGCGGTGACCGTGGGCACGGGACCGTCGCTTCGATGAGGGACAAGATCGCCGCCCTTGCCGGCCAACGCCGCTCGGGCCAACGTGAGGATCTGAGCGGTTGATCGGTAGTTGTCGTTCAGATTGATAACGGTGGTCTTGGGCTCGCGCTGGGGGAAGTCCGTGATGAGGAAGGGGTTGGCGCCGTTCCAGCCGTAGATGGCCTGGTTGGGGTCACCCACGATGAAGAGATCGTCGTTCTTGCCCCGCCACTCGGCCAGCAGTGCGCTCTGTAGCGGGTTGACGTCTTGAAATTCATCGACGTAGAGATGACGGTGGCGCCAGCGGACGGCTTCGGCGTAGCCCTCGTCGGCGCGGAGATCACGGATCGCGAGGCTGAGCAGGTCGTCGAAGTCGACCAGTCGACGGCGCTTCTTGTTCTGCGCGTACGTTTCCATGATCTCGACGAACTCGTCGCTATCGAGTGGAGGGGTGCGGCCGGCCTTTTCAGCCTCGGAGTGGTAGTACTGCGGGTCGATCATGCGGGCCCGGGCCCACTCCATCTCGCCGATGACGTCCAGCACCTCCACATTCTTTCGTCGCCCCACGATCTGGGCGACCATCGCGTACTTGCGATCCAGCATCGCCGGCGGCTCGATGCCCCGCTCCTCCCAGCGGCGGCGCAACTGCGTGAGTGCGACGCTGTGGAAGGTGCCGGCAACAACCTGATCCCGCAACCCGAGTTGGCGGAGGCGAGACTGCAGCTCGTTAGCGGCCTTACGGGTGAAGGTGAGGGCCAGGACGTAACGAGGATCCGTCTCGCCCGTTTCGATCCGATAGGCGATGCGGCGCGTGAGGACCCGGGTCTTACCCGAACCAGCACCGGCGTGGACCACGAGGGGACCACCACCAGCGGTGACCGCCCGGGCCTGCGAGTCGTTCAGTCCGTTCAGTAAGCGCTCCGGATCCATCGTGTCCGACCCTACCCAACCGGTGTGACAACCATCTTCACCCGCAGGCGTGGTTCGTTAGTCGGTGGTGGCGTAGGCGCGCACGGTGAACGTTCCGCAGCCTTCGATCTTGGGTGGTACCGCCGTGAAGGTGAAACCGGCATCGGGTAGTGCGCCCAGACCGGTGAGGTGTTCGACGATCGGGATATCGGACTTCAGCAGAATCGAGTGGACCGGGCGCTCGCCGGTTCCTTCGGTGGCGTCGATGTTCAGCGTGTCGATACCGACGCACAGA
The DNA here is from genome assembly GCA_937958015.1 of uncultured Acidimicrobiales bacterium. Classification (GTDB taxonomy): domain Bacteria; phylum Actinomycetota; class Acidimicrobiia; order Acidimicrobiales; family SZUA-35; genus JABDIY01. The sequence goes on from CALGOA010000060.1 coordinate 13,459, forward strand.
ACGCCGGCGTCACGCAGCCGTTCGGCGGCACCGGCGGTGAGGGCGGGGTGATCGACGAAGTAGGCATCGGAGCCCCAGGTATCGGCGTGTCCAGTCCAGATCAGGACGGCTCGGCCCGCTACGCCGGAAAGATCCACATCGTCCAGCTCGATCGCTTTCACCCCACGCCTATCGATCCGGACCGCATCAACGTTCGCCACTCGCTCGAGCGCCAGACCGGTGAGGTCGTGCCCGTCTGCGTACCGGTGGAACGGAACGTCGAGGTAGGTGCCCGTATTGGTGCACATCGTCACCAGCCCGATTTGGAAGGTGATGCCTGGACCGTAGATGTCTTCGGCGGCCTCGCGGCTGAGGTGGTCCGCAACGATTGGCGTCGGCAGCCCGGGATAGGTCGTCATGCCGTCGTGAATAACGTGGCTCAGGTCGAAATGAGTTGCCATTCCCGAACTCTACGAACGGCCCCCGGTCGGTTGGACACGATGGCCCAGATCGAGGGCATGTTGTCCTGGGCTGACCCTCGGCTTGGGGAAAGATCACCAAGCAGATACACACCATCTACAACGCACCCACTGCTGACGCTGCCGCAGTCGTTCCCCACCGAGCAGGCCGCCATGAAAGTCCTCTACCTCGTCGCCACGAGGCGCCGGAAGAACGGAAGAGCTGTCAGGACCTGATCGGCCGAATCAACGGCAGAGACACATTCTCAACACGCTCACCGGTCACTACGGTGACCGAGTAACAAACCATCTCTAACCAAATGCACGCCACCACCAGTTACACACACGATGAGACGCTCCGATAGCTATGGCGTTTCGTTTTATTCGGTTGTACGGAGTCGCTCTCGTGGGTCTTCTGGCGTTGGGGTGCGGAGCCAGTTCCCCGAGCACGACTGAGCAGCAAGAAGAAGTCAGCAAGGTCTTAGAACAGGAGTTCGAAGTCGACTTTCTTGGACCGACCGGGGTCGCTGGCAGCGCCGTCGGAGTGCTCGCTGGACCGGACATTTTCACTCAGAGCTTCCAAGCTTCCAGTGAATTTGAGCTTCGTTATGCCAAAGAATCCTGCCTGAACCCTGACCTTGACGCTTGGGTGACCTGGAATGCACAGAATCTTGGACAGGAGAGTGCAACCGTCGTTAACCGCGATCTTTTTGACTTGGAGCTTGATGTCATTCGAAGGGCGTTGGAGCGTGAGGTTCTCGCGGCCGAATTGCAAGCAAAAGCTGTTACCGATCCTCAAATTACTGGGTTGTTCGCTGTGCTCAATCAGGATTCTCCCGAGTCCGTTCCGAATGCAACGGCGCAGCTGGAAGCTTTGGGCCTTTTCGACTATCGAACTATCGATCTTCAGGTCAAGGTCTATCTACGCCGTGAATTTGCGTTGGAACAAACGAAGCCCACTACCGAGCAGATACTCGATTGGCCAGAAGCCGACGATATTCGGTCGTGTTTCGAAGCGATCGTGAACCGTATTCCCGAACCCTAGGGTCCTGCACGCAGTGACGAGTGGGGGAGCGTTGGGTTGGAACTTGACATCGTCCAACCGTGGGGGTTTCTCACGTAGCGAGTCGAGTCGGTCAGCAGGTCACTCAGAGACGACTTGTAGATGATCCGCCCGTCGACTGTGACTTCGATGATCGGGTGCGCCAAAAGCCGTGCCAGCGGGTGATTATTGGTTCATGCCGCTGGGGCAGCGTGGCCTCATCGGCCGATCTGGCAGTCGGATACCTAGGCAACACGAATACCCCGCTGGAACGGGGTGGGGTTCGTACTGCCTGGTTTGTTATTCGCCTTTGGCCGTGTCTATTCGAGAGGTTCTATTCGAGGGGGATCGTGGCGGGCGTGTCGTCGAACTGGGTTGGCCGGTGTGGGCCGGGGTCGTGTCGGTGTTTCCAGCGATGGTGGAACCGACAGAGGAGCTGACCGTTTCGGATGAGGGTGGGACCGCCGTGTTCGAAGGGTTCGACGTGGTCGTAGTCGCAGGTGATTATTCGGCAGCCGGGGTGCTGGCAGTGGTTGTCGCGTAGGCGGATCAGGCGCTTTTGGGTCGTAGTGAAGTGTCGAGAGCCCGGAAGGTCGGTGGCGATGTTGCCATCGGAATCGACGGTGTGTTCGGTGACTCGTGCGCCCGTGCTGCGGAGGTGGTTGACGACCTTGGGTGGGATCAGAGTCCCTCGAGCGGTTCGTGGCCAGTGGCGGGTGGAGAACGCACGGTCATGGGCATCGGGCACTGCAGCTGTGGAACGGTCGGCGGCTCCACCATCGGTGTGGTGTTCGGGGACGAGAACTTCGAGGTGGGCCCGATAGTTGCCGTTCGGGTTGATGACGAGTTGCACGAGGGCATCTCCCA
>CALGOA010000061.1 GCA_937958015.1 uncultured Acidimicrobiales bacterium
TCCTGGGATACGGCGTAGGTGTGGATGTCTGAGGGAACTATTAAGCTACTCGGAGATCGTTCGTGGACTCACTCCCGGGGAGAGGTAAGGAGTGGGTCCACGAACGGTCATTTTTTTGTCCGGGCATCGGTTGCCCGTTCCCGCTGCCCGTTCTCGCAGTACCACCGCCGGTTCGATTGGGACCGCCGCCGGTTCGAATGGGGCCGCCAGCCGACGGCCCAGTAGCCTAAGTTGCTGTGAGCGACGCAAAGCACCCCAAGTCTGTTGACGATGTTCTGACTGCCCTCGGCGAGAATGACTACCTGGCTGATGAGGGTCTTGCGACAGCGGTCTTTCTTTCACTTGAACTGCGTCGCCCGCTGTTCCTCGAAGGTGAAGTAGGCGTCGGTAAGACCGAGGTTGCCAAGGTGCTGTCGCGCTGGCTCGGCGGTCCGCTCATCCGGTTGCAGTGCTACGAAGGCATCGACTCCGCCCAGGCCGTGTACGAGTGGGACTACGCCAGACAGCTCCTGCACCTCCGCACAAGCGAGGCGACCGGCCAGGCCTCGGTCAGCAACGCCGCGGCGCTCGAGTCAGAGTTGTACGACCCCCGCTTCTTGATCCGACGTCCGCTGCTCGAAGCGCTCAGCCCAACCGATGGACCGCCCCCGGTTCTCCTCATCGATGAGGTTGACCGCGCCGACGACGAGTTTGAGGCCCTGTTGTTCGAGTTCCTCGCCGAGTCATCGGTGACAGTGCCCGAACTTGGCACGTTCACTGCGAAGGTTCGACCCGTCGTCGTCCTCACGTCGAACCGGAGTCGTGAACTGCACGACGCTCTGAAGCGTCGTTGCTTCTACCACTGGATCGAGTATCCCACCGTCGACCGGTCCGCCCAGATCGTTCGTCGCAACGTTCCCGGCGGTGCCTCGACGCTCGTCGATGCCGCCACCAACTTCGTGGCCCGAACCCGGTCGCTCGATCTGGACAAACCGCCTGGTCTCGCGGAAGCGATCGACTGGGTGTCAGCGCTCCACGCCCTCGGAATCACCGAACTCGACCGTCCGTCAGCGGCGGCGACGTTAGGGGCGATTGCGAAGAGCCCGGACGATCTCGACACCATTCGAACCGAGTTCGCAGAAGGAGCTGCATGAACATCCTCGCTCACCACGAAGTACTACTGATCGCGCAGGCTGTTCTGGGTGTCGGCGTCGCCGGAATCGGCGCCACCACATTTTCCGCTTGGTCACATCTGCGCCGTAGGCTCGGATTCGACCGAATCAACCTGCCGCCTGAGGGAGAGTCAGAATGAAACTAGAGAACGAATTCATCGTAAACGTACCGATCGACAGGGCTTGGGAGGTCCTCACGGACATCCCCGAGATCGCGCCCTGCCTGCCCGGCGCCCGCCTCACCGGCCAAGACGGCGATGTGTACAGCGGCAAGGTCAAGATCAAGGTTGGTCCCGTCACTGCGGAATACGCCGGCACCGCAGATTTCCTCAACCTCGACAAGGAGAATTACCACGTCGACATCGACGCCAAGGGCCGCGACTCACGCGGTTCGGGTAACGCATCGGCGATCATCACTGCAGACATGAGCGAGGTCGACGGCGGTACGAAGGTCGTCATCAACACCGACCTCAAGATTGCCGGCAAGGTCGCTCAGTTCGGCAAGGGTGTGATCGGCGACGTCTCCAAGAAGCTGATCGATCAGTTCGTCGAGTGCATCGAGGCCAAACTCGAACACGACAACGAAGATCCCGAGCAGACCATCGCCGACGTTGCCTCCGAATCCGCAGGGACTGTCGCCGACAACGCCTCGAGCGCAGCGAGCGCAGCCGCCGACAAGGTGTCTGACGCCGCCAGCAACGCATCCGCTGCTGCTTCCGACACCGTCGACGCCGCCAAGGAGAAGGTGTCCGCGGCCGCTGAGCCGATCAAGAGGACGTTCGATCAACCTGAGACCGAGATGGAGGCGTTGGATCTTATGGACGCCGCCGGCGGCGCTGTGGCCAAACGGGCCGCTCCGCTCCTCGCCGGTGGTGGCCTGCTCGCTCTGATCATCTGGTTGATCAGCCGCGGCTAACCGTTGTTCACTGGCGTCGACCGGGCACTCTTCGGTGCCGCCTTTGCTGAGCGGCTCGGTCGCGCCGGACTAACGATCCCACTCACGGCGGTCCACCGCCTGGTCCATGCGCTGGAAGTGGCGGGACCGATCTCCAAACGTCAGCTCTACTTCCTCAGCCGGACCAGCCTGCTCTCTACCGAGGCTGACTACGACAGGTTCGACCGAGTGTTCAACGCGGTCTTCGAGCTCTCTTTGGAGGAGATGAAGAACGTCGAGTCCCGACGGGCGGTATCGGCGCCCCGTCGAGACGAAGACGCGTACATGTCGCTGCGGGTGCCAGACGCAGAGGGCCAGGCTGGTGAGGGCCTGCCGTGGGCCACACTGCCGTCGGTCGCCGAGTCCGACGAAGAAGGCGATGATGCCACCGACGATGACGCCGCCATTCCCGAGCGGCTTCCGTCGGTGCTCGATGCCGAGATGGACACGCCCTTCGATCTGTTGGACCCTGCGATGCTGGCCCAGGTGGAGGCTGCCCTCGACGAGGCACTACCGCGCTGGCCCAGCCGGCCGAGCCGTCGACGTAGCGTTTGGAGTTCTGGTGATGCCATCGAACTGCGATCCTCGCTTCGCCGGGCCCTTCGCACCGGTGGTGAGCCGCTCAAGCTGACTCGATCGCGCCGCCGCCGTCGCCCCCGCCGGCTGGTGATGCTGGTCGATGTGAGCGGCTCGATGCAATCGTTCACCAAGCCGTATTTGCATCTCACCCGTTCTCTGGCTCAGACCGGCCACGCCGAGGTGTTCGCGTTCGGCACCGAACTCACGCGCATCACCACCTCACTGCGACGTCGCTCCCCCACCGAAGCCATCGACCGGGCCAGCGCCGAGGTCACCGATCGCTTCGGAGGCACCCGGATGGCCCACAGCATTCATGCACTACTCACCGACAAGGTGTGGGGATCGTACGTGCGGGGATCGATCGTGCTGATCGCGTCGGATGGCTGGGACACCGACCCGCCCGAAGAGGTCGCCCGACAGATGGCCAAGCTCTCCCGGCGCTGCCACAAGGTGATCTGGCTCAATCCCCGCAGCGCGGACGCCGAGTTCGAACCGCTGGTGGCGTCGATGGCGGCCGCACTCCCCCATTGCACCGAGTTCCTCCCGGGCCACAACCTGCGAGCCATGTCCGACGTCGTCGACGCGATCTGCACTTAGGTCGCGCCACTAGCCCCGACGGGTCGGGTGGTTGGTGCTTTCCTTTGTGGCCTGCCGTTCTGGACTGGCTATTCGAGCGTGACGGTGGTGTTGTCGAAGAGCGACGACCCGTGGGCATCTGTTCTGTGTTTCCATCGGTGGTGGGACAAGTAGACATTAGGCACTGGCCGAGATTGCCATGTCTGTAGCTTGGGCCTAGCCGCAGCAGCGGTGGGTGTAGGTTCGATCCGTGGATCTTGACGAGGAAGCACGCCGGGCAACCGAGCTAGTCGGCGGCAAGTGCGTCCGTCAGGTGTGGCGTCACAGTCCGAGTCAACTTGGGATTGAGTTCACCGACGGTTCTCGACTATTCGTTGACGGCGGTGAACAAGGACTTGACCTCTCTGTCACTGGTGCCAGGGGCACGGTCTAGAAACTCGTATCCCCAGTCTGACTGGGGATACGAGTTTGGGAGCGCGACGAATACCCCGACGAGCGGGGTTCCCTCGTGTGTTCGGAGGCGGAGAGCGGGTGGCCTCCGGCTATTCCAGCTGGATGGGTGAATCGTCGAAGATCCTGCTGCCGAGGGGGTCGTTTCGGTGTTTGTAGCGGTGGTGGAATCGACAGAGGAGTTGCCCGTTCGCAATCATCGTGGACCCGCCGTTGCTCACCGGATCGATGTGGTCGTAGTCGCAGTGGTGGTGTCGGGTGCGGCAGCCGGGGTGTTTACAGTGGCTGTCCCGGAGCCGGATCATGCGCCGTTGAACGGTCTTGAACCGTCTACCGCCCGGCCTGTCGTTGACAAGGTTCCCATCGGGGTCGATCGGGTGGAACCGCCGGTGGCCGGCAAGTTGGTCAACGATCGATGGTGGGATGAGGGTTCCGCCGGCGGTGCGGGGATACACGATCGACCCGAACCCGATGTCCCGCTCGTTGGGAACCGGCACTGGGCCGTTTGGGATCCGGTCCAGTCGGGCCAACCAGTCGGCGATGTGATCAGCCAACAGACGGTCGGTTTCACTCTGTGCCGTAACCGACCCCTCGACAATCTCGCAAGGTTCAACATCAGGTTCGGCGGCACCGTCTCGGGGATAGATGATCTCGATGTTGGCAGTTGGGGTCGTGTCGCCGAGGATCAGGTCGACCATCGCATCATGAGCGGCCGCCGAGCCTCTGGTCTCGGGCCGCAGCTGTTCGAGTTCCTTCTGACGAGCGGTGATTGCGTTGATCACAGCTTCACCAGCCAGTGGTTCCATCGTCCCGTCGAGATGAATGTTCCCGAAGAGGTCCTTACCCCAAACGAGATGGCGTCGGGCCTGGGCCCTCAGGAACTCGTCCAAGTGTTCGTTCGGATCGGCAGCAGCCACCCACTCCGCCAGTTTCTCCGCAAACTCCTCGGGAGTGCACAGGACAGCCAGTGCCGCAAGGGCTCGTTCGGCGTGGGCCAGTTGGCGTGTGTCAGCGGTCTTGGCGGCCCGACAGATCAGATCAATGTGGCCGGTGGTGATCTTCCCCTCGATCAAGGCCTGATGGAAACTGGGGAATCGGTGCCGCACCGTGCCCGCCCGAAGTAACTGGCTGGCGCGGCGACGGGTGACATGGGTGTGACTGGACACGAGGGCGACGATCGATTTCTCACCCTTGGTAAGGCTGGCTGCGGTTCGTTCGCCAACATCCATGTACTGGCCCGCCATCACCGCCAGCCGCTCAGACAAACCAGCGAGCGCAGTGACCGTGTCGGCAACCTGTTCGCGATCCATCACTGCCGGGTCGGTCATGCCAAGTTTCGTGAGTTCAGACGCAACCGAGATCAGCGCCGCACGTTCAGCACCGAGAAACCCATCACCGAAGTTGCACATCTTTCCCGCCGAGGAAGTCATACCCCGAGTATGAAGGAGGGGTGAGACATCGTTAGGTCCGTGCTGGGTCGTTAGTGGTCAGCGAGGATGGGTTCGATGCCTGAATGGATCGGTCTGACTCTGGGTGTGACTGGCCGTGGTGCCTTTTTTCTGATCTGTCGGCCGGTCCTTTTGGGTGTCGAGCTCTGGCACCAACCGGTCGAACGATCGTGACCTAATAGGAGCTTGGCTAGAAGCCCCCGCGATGTCCTGTCCGTTCGTCCCGGCTGGTGGTGCTCTCTCCCAACAAGGAAAGGCAATACCAATCATGCATCAATACAAGCCAGAAGTCATCGGTGGGGTCGACACCCACCTCGAGACCCATGTGGCGGCGGTGATCAACACCAACGGCCAGATTCTGGGCACTGGGTCGTTCCCGGCAACACTGCGGGGCTATCAGCAGCTTGTTCGCTGGATGAACGGTCATGGTGAGATCCAGGACATCGGTATCTAAGGGACAGGCTCATATGGAATGGGCTTGATCCGGTTCTGCCACGAACGGGGTGTTGGTGTGCAGGAAGTGAATCGGCCCGATCGGCAGCGTCGCCGGCGGCTTGGCAAGTCTGACACCGTGGACGCGGAGTCTGCTGCGAGAGCTGTGTTGGCCGGTGATGGAACAGCGATCCCTAAGACAGCTAATGGAACGTCCGAAGCGTTGCGCGCTTTGAAGGTCGCTCGGCGGTCGGCGATGAAGCAGCGAACCCAGGTCGAGTTGCAGATCCGGGACTTGATCGTGACCGCTCCTGATGACCTCCGTCAGGTCCTTCAGTCGCTCAAAACGTCGGCGAGGGTTGGAAAGTGCGCTCGTTTCCATTCCGAACCGGCTCTCTGCCCCCGGTCTGCGACCAAAACCGCGCTCCGTTGCCTCGCACGTCGTCATCAACACATCAGCGAGGAGATCGACACGCTCGACGTTCAGATGCTTGAGCTCTGCAAACGAGCCAACCGTGCGCTCCTTGGAGCCCGCTGTGTCGGACCTCAAGCCGCCGCGGCGCTCCTCATTGCTGCTGGCGACAACCCGGACCGACTGCACTCCGAGGCGTCGTTCGCAGCGCTCACAGGAACCAGTCCAGTTCAAGCATCATCCGGACGCCTAAGCAGACACCGCTTGAACCGGGGCGGGAACCGGCAAGCAAACGAAGCGATCTACCACATCGTCAAAGTCCGAACCTCCCATGACCCGGCCACCAAGGCCTACCTCGAGCGCCGAACCACCGAAGGCAAAACCAAGCCCGAGGCCTTCCGATCTCTCAAACGCTACGTCGCACGCGAGGTCTTCAACCTCATCACCAACCCGCCCGTTGTTCCACATGGTGCTGATCTCCGTGCGCTGCGCAAAACCTTGAAGATCACCGGCAGCCACGTGGCACGAGTGTTCGCAGTTGATCCCAACAAGGTCTCACGCATCGAACGAGAACTCGACTTCGACAACGACTTCTCCAAGCGCTACCAACAGTGGCTCACAGACCAAAAAGACACGCTCCCGGTCGCTGCTTGACAAATAGACCCAATAGGAGCATC
>CALGOA010000062.1 GCA_937958015.1 uncultured Acidimicrobiales bacterium
GGTCCTTTTCGACGCGAGGTCTGCAACTACTACGGTGCTGTGATGTTCAAGATTTCGAAACTGCGGGTGGACGGCAAGGTTGATCTGAGTTCTATCGATCCTCAGGAGACGATCGAGTGGGATGGCGATCGTGAGGCTGCAGAAGCCAGGACGGCGGAACTGAACGCCCGGCTGGAGGAATTGCAGGAGTTGATGTACGCCGAGGGGAAACATCGGTTCCTCTTCGTGCTCCAAGCGATGGATGCCGGCGGGAAGGACGGAACGATTCGTCACGTGCTGGATGGACTAAACCCGGCGGGCGTCACAGTGGCGGCGTTCAAGGCTCCATCGAAGCTTGAATTGGCGCACGACTTCCTCTGGCGGATCCACGCCCAAACGCCCGCGAGGGGTGAGATGGTGGTCTTCAACCGAAGCCACTACGAGGACGTTCTGGTGGTCCGAGTGATGGACATCGTCCCCAAGTCCGTGTGGTCCCGGCGTTATGACCACATCGCGAACTTCGAACAACTACTGGCTGACGAGGGCACAACCATCGTGAAGGTGATGCTGCACATCAGCAAAGAGGAACAACGCGAGCGACTGCAGGACCGTCTCGACAAACCCCACAAGAACTGGAAGTTCGACGAGGGTGACCTCGTCCACCGGGAAAAGTGGGACGACTACATGGCCGCCTTTGAGGACGCCCTCGAACGGACCAGCACCGACGACGCCCCCTGGTACGTGGTGCCTGCAAACCGGAAGTGGTATCGCAACCTCGCCATTTCCGAGATCCTGGTGCAGACACTGGAAGGCCTGAACATGTCGTTCCCCGCTGCACCGGAGAACATCACCGAGATGGTGATCCCGGACTGATGGCGGTCAGGGGTCTGATTCTCTTCCACGGCGCTGGCGGCGATCGCGACCACGCGCTGTTCCTCGCGCTCGAAGCGGCCCTCGATATCCCGGTGGCGCGGATCAACTGTCCGTACCGTCAGAAGGGGCCCGGCCGACGCCCTCCTGACCGGATGCCCAAGTTGCTCGACGCCGTGAATGAGGCGGTGTCCGGATCGGCCGAGGCATGGGGTGTCGCGCCATCGGACATTGCGCTGGGCGGACGAAGCATGGGTGGGCGAGCAGCGAGCATTGCAGTTGCCGAAGGTCTGGAATCGGCCGGCCTGGTTCTGTTGAGTTATCCGCTTCACCCACCGGGAAAACCCGAGAAGCTCCGGGTGGATCACTTTCCCCAGATCGACGTCCCCGTGCTGCTGGTCCAGGGGGACCGGGACCCGTTCGGCAAACCGGACGAATTCAAGGACCATCTTTCGGCGATCCCGGGTGCGGTGAACGAGTGCTGGCTCACTGGTCCCCGGTCGGCCCACGACCCGAAGGGTCGCGAGGATGAGATCGTTCCGGTTGTCGTCGACTGGCTGAACGCGTTGGGATAGGACGATCGGTCTTCTGTCTGCTGCCGACTACAAAACGTCGATCTGTCTGCTGTGGACTACGAGCTTTGTAGTGGCCAGCAGAAATTTGGGGGAGGGGAGGAGTGGGGTTAAAGGAGGATGTCGCGGGCTTGGCCCAGTTCGGCGATTCGAGCGGCCGCTTCCTGTTCCTCGGCACCGTGGTCCGGGTGGGCGTCTCGCAGCAGTACCCGGTATCGCTTCAACACCGTCCGTCGATTGAACCCCGGTTCAAGCCCAAGTGTCTCCAGCGCCCAGCTGACCGGATCGTTCCATGCTCGCAGGTCGGCGAGCGAACTTGTCCTGCCCCCCATGATCGATGAGATGAATCGCTCGTCGACCGGTTGGCCCCACACCAGGGCCTCGCGCAGCGCATCGAAGACAACGCCGCGCACCAACTCGGGCAGTTGCCCGGCTGCGTACAACGCACACAGGGCATGTTGCACCGGGAGGCCCCGTTCGCCCTCAAACTCGAAGGTCAGTCCGGCTTCGTATGCCACCAGACGGTGGCTGCTTCGAAGCAGTCCGACGGTGTCCTGTTGGAACCGATGACGTACCCGCGGTTGAGGAATACGTTTGCCCGCGGCCAGATCCTCGAGCAGCAGGTAGAGGTGTTCTCGCAGCTCAGGGGCTACGACCGGAGCCATTTCGGCCACGATCCCGGCGAGTAGGAGGCCGCCCGCCCCGGGGGCCGGATCGACCGGAAGGTTGCGCTGCCCAAGAGCGACGCGTCGGGTGGGAGCGATCGGTCGCGAATGGAAGATCTCGAGTTCTGCGACGATCACGACAATGACGGTACAAGCGGCGGAATCACGCTGTGGCACCGTGTGGCGACACCGGTGGCGCCCCGCCCGCCGCCTCAACCAACTCGGCGACCTCGTCCGGGTGTTCGATCGGATCGGGGAGTTCGGGGTCGTACGGATTCAGGTCCTCCAACTCGACCCCGGCCGTCTTTGGAAGCAGCAGCGGAATCGTGACCGCAACCAGCAGCGGTAACGGAAGAAGGAATAGGAGAGCTTCGCCGACCGTCCGGCCGCCATCGATCAATTGGCCGGCGATGACCAGTCCGAGGGCCGATCCGCCCACCGCCAGCAGGTCGAGCCATCCACCCACCATCGCGCGCGATCGGGTGGGGAAGAGTTCGGTCTGGTAGGCCCGGATCACCGGGAAGGCAGCGCCACCCAACCAGGCCGACACCGCGGCAGTTAACCACAACGCCCCACCCTGCTGGGTGAAGAAGACCGCGCTCATCACCGAGCCGATCGCAAGACTCACCGCTCCGATCAAACGGCGACCTCGGCGATCGGCCACCCACCCCGCCAGAAGCACCACGAGCCCTGCAGGGGTGGTGATGAGAATGCGGAACTGACTGATGTCCGCGGCGGAGAAACCAAGATCATCACGCAGATACTCGTTCTGCAGCTGACCGGCGGGCGCCCCGAAGACGCTCACCGCGGCATAGATGAAGACGATGAGGAAGAACCACTTCTTGTTGACCGAGTTGAACCCGGGGGAGTGGACCCGGTCGGCGGCGGTGAACCGTCGTGTCTCGGGCATGATGCGCCAGATCCACAGGATCACGGGAATGAAGAGCAACGGGACCAGATACACAAGGCGCCAACCCCGTTCGTTCACGTCGGCGAGCGGCAGCACCCACAACACCGCACCGGCGCCGAGCGCCCCGCACAGGGTGAGAATCGACAGAATGAAGGCTCGCATCGTGCGGGGGATTTCCTCTGTCGCCGCCAGGGTCACCAGCGTCAGGAGTCCGGTGGCCATTCCTCGACCGATTCCCTGCGTGATCGTGAGCATGGTGAGCGACGTCGAGAAGGCGCCGATGACGGTGAAGATCGATGCGCCGGATGCGAAGAGGATCAGAAGTGGCTTGCGGCCGATTTGGTCGGCCTTCCAAATGACCAACGTGGTGAGGATCACACCGGCCCGAGTTGCGGCGAGAGCGTTGGCCTGGGCCGACTTGGATGAACCGAACTCGGCTGCTGCAAACGTGATGGTTTGACCGATGTTGACCCCGATGAAGGCGCCGATCATGCCCAATAACGACAGGAGGGCGATGATGCGGGTGGTGTTGCTCGTGACGACCTCGCCCGGCCACCACCAGCGATGGCGGGGCGTGCGATCGAGATCTCCGATGGCTCGGGACATCAACAGGTCAACAGCTCGGCCCCAGAACGGAATGGCGGTTCGGAACGTGGTGGTCTCGCAGTAGACGAGCTCCTCGGCGTCGGCAGCGACCTCGGCGTCGGCAGCGACCTCGGTGCGGTCGATCCATGCGGTGCGCTCATAGGTCTCGAACGGGCCAACATCCTGTGAGTACGTGGTTCGTTCACCTGCCGACTCGACGTGTTCGACCAACAGATCGGTCCGCGGCTGCAAGAGAGCAGTCGCCTCAGCCAGGCTTACCGTCGCCCGGATAGTGCGCTGAGCCACCTCAGTCGTCGCTCGTTATGTCGCCGCTCTGCTCTAACTCGGCTAGCCGTGATTTCAGTCTGCGGTTCGCAAGGTGGAGTAGTCCGCCGATGATGACGAGTGGCCCCGCGACCAACAGCACTTCATCCCACCCTCCCTGATGCGCAAAAACGAACACGGTCGACACCACACCCTCCAGCGTAGGTCGGTACCTTGGAACATGTCAGACGCCCAGAGCGTTACATGGGTGGACCGTAACGGAGAAGAAATGGCCAACGAAACAATCAAAACCTCGCCAGTGGCAGCAAGTGCGTCGGATCCCGCGCATGTCGAAGCCGCCGCTGACGATGGTGTTGTGATCGACCGCGAGGCGGTCCAGAAGGTCATCGACATCATGCGACCTGCGGTTCAGGCCGACGAAGGCGACATCTTTCTGCGCGACGTCGATGTCGCTACCGGAGTTGTCTCGGTGGAGCTCACCGGCGCCTGTGTTACCTGTCCGGCATCCACCGCCACCCTCAAGGACGGAATCGAACGCATCCTGAAGAAGCGGGTCGACGGAGTTACCGCGGTGCAACACGTCGGTGAATCACTTGTCGGCGCCGAGGACGGCACCCCTGTCAGTCTGTAATCTGCATGCTCCGCCCGAGGGCTCCGCATGTCTCGCTCCGCTCGATCAAGTGACGCACGCGTTCGGTGCTGCTTCGTCCCTTCGCAGCCCTGGTCCGCCCGAGGGCTCCGCATGTCTCGCGCCGCTCGATCAAGTGACCGACGCCATTGGTGCTGGCCGTGCGCTCAAAACGCGAAACGGCCCCGCCGAGGCGGGGCCGTTCAACAATCAACCAGAGGGTTTAGCTGCTCTTGAGATTGTCCCGGATCTCGGTGAGAAGATCGACCTCGGAGGGGCCTTCCTCTTCCTCCACCTTGTTGGTGGCCTTGTTGTAGGCCCGCACCAGCATGAACAACACGAGCGCGATGATCAGGAAGCTGATGATCGTGTCGATGAAGTTGCCGTAACGAATGGCCGCTTCCTGCATCACGACGGTGCCGTCGGCCAGCGTGACCTCTTCACTGCCGCCCAGACCGATCTTCAGTTCGGAGAAGTCCGGAACGCTGAAGACCCGGGCCACGATCGGCAGGATGACGTCGGCCACGAGGCTGTCGACGATCGGCTTAAACGCCAGGGCGAAGACGAGGCCGATGGCGGCCTCGAAGACGCCGCCTTTGGCGACGAAGTCTTTGAATTCTTGAATCATGTAATGCTCCCTAGTTGTGTATTCGAGCGCTCGCCCACCGTGGTTGTAGCACGCGATTTCGTACAAAATGTGAACCTGAGCCATCTAGGTGAACGAAAGGCCACCCACAGTGATTGACGAGAACACACGCTGTTATCGACATCCCGATCGCCCCGCCGCCACTGGCTGTCAGCGATGTGATCGACCGATCTGCACCGACGACATGCGGTCGGCCTCGGTCGGCTTTCACTGCCCCGTCTGTGTGAAGGAGGCCGGGCAGCAGATCATCACCCCCCGCAGTCTTCGATTCCAGCCAACCGCCACGATCGCACTCATCGCTCTCAACGTCATGGCGTATTTCTTGCAGCAGAGTGGGGGAGTCACCAACGACTACCTGCTCTTTGGTCCCAGCGTGCAAGCCAACGAGTACTACCGCCTCGTCACGTCGGGATTCTTGCACGGCAGTCTCATCCACATCGGGTTCAACATGTACCTGCTGTGGATGTTGGGCCCGGCGCTCGAAAAGGCGTTCGGTGTCGGAAAATACCTGCTGCTCTATTTCGGCTCGTTATTCGGCGGCGCGGCTGCGGTGATGTTCTTCGACTGGGACCAGGCCACCCTCGGAGCATCCGGTGCCGTTCTGGGCCTCGCTGGAGCGATGGGCGCCATCTATTACGCCCGCGGCTTCGACATCCGTCAGAGCCCGGCCTTCGGCCTAGTGGTGCTCAATATCCTGCTGCCACTGCTGATCCCAAGGATCTCATTCTGGGGCCACCTCGGTGGTGTGGTCGCAGGTGCGCTCACCGCCTTGGCGCTGGTGTGGCTACCCGAGCGCACGTCCATGCCCGCCAAACTGGCAGTGCCGGCAGCCGCAGCGGTCATGGTGGCCTTTGCGGCGCTCGGCGTCTATGGCGGCGAAATCGGCTGACCGGCCCGCTCGTTATCGATACACCGAGATATGAGCATCGCTGGTGGAGTCGAATGCCGAACCGTCCCAGTCGGCATACCGTTCGGTCAACTGCAAACCGGCGTCGGCGGCCATTTGGTCCAGCTGCGCCGGGGTGCTCCACCGTAGATGCCAGGGTCGGAGCCTGATCCCCGCTTCGCTGATGTCGACGTGTTGGCCGGTGACCGTTTGCGCCTCGTGGTTCACCACCGTGGCCGCCAGTACCAGCGAGTCTGCCGTCATCCGTGACACGCCGACCGACTGGGATTCGGCCTCGTCCAGGCCCGAACCGGTCATCGCCTCGATGACGATGGGGCCCTCCACCACCGCAGCAGCCTCGATAAACACCCGCCGCTGAAGTTCGGCCGTAGGCAAGTTGAACAGGGTGTTGAATGCGCAGATCGCACCACCAACTCTTGCGCCGGGTCGAAGTGGCAACGAGGCGATATCGGCTCCAAGCCGAACGTGGTTCACGTCCGACGCAGACAACATCACCAGTGACGCATCAACCCCGATGACCGTGAGCCCGGCCGCGCTCAGATCCGCCACCAATCGACCGGTGCCGACTCCCAACTCGACAACCGTCGGGGTACTGCATCGGGCGGCCATGAATCTGGCGGTGGCGGCCGAATCGGTGATCCCGTCGTACCAGCGGTCGTAGACGTCGGCGAAACTGGCGCCATAGGTCGAGGGCCCGAAGCCGGCGGGGAAGATGGCCGGTTGGAGCACCCGGCCCAAGCTGTCGCTCCCCTGCGAATCGTGGGTCGAGGAAGAATCGGGCACGTCCGCACCGTAACAACCACGGGGGCTGTCCAACCCTCCGCCAATATGGGCGCTCCAGCGACGACACTGGTCGGGTGCAAACGGAGCGGGCGGCCGCCGCCGTCACCGATCGACCCCTTCGGGTGATCGATCTCATCGATGGTGCGTTCGCCGCGCTCCGGTACCGGCCGCGGGTCATCTTCCTGAGCATCCT
>CALGOA010000063.1 GCA_937958015.1 uncultured Acidimicrobiales bacterium
TTCGCGAGTCGAGGTTTCCGGTGGGTTCGTCACCGAAGATGATGTCAGGACGACTGGCGAGGGCTCGGGCGACCGCGACCCGCTGTTGCTGGCCACCCGACAGCTCGTTAGGCCGGTGATCGAGTCTGTCCGCCAGTCCAACCGTCTGCACTACCTGATCCATCCACTGCTGATCGGGGCTCGCGCCGGCAAGGTCCAGGGGGAGCGTGATGTTCTCACGGGCCGACAGCGTGGGGATGAGATTGAACGCCTGAAAGATGAAACCGATCTTGCTGCGTCGCAGAACCGTCAGTTCCTTGTCCTTGAGCGAGGACAGCTCGACCGAGCCGACGAACGTCTCGCCCAGCGACAGTGAGTCGAGGCCAGCCATACATTGCATCAGGGTGGATTTGCCGGAACCGGACGGCCCCATGATCGAGGTGAACCGCCCGGTCTCGAAGCCGACCGACACGTTGTTCAGGGCACGGACCTCGGTGTCGCCTTCTCCGTAGATCTTCGATGCGCCTCGGCAGTAGGCCGCAAAGTCACTCGGGTTGGCCCCACCGGGCGCCGGCGGAGCCAGAGGGGCAGCCGCGTTGTCGGTGGTAGCGGAGAAGTCTGGAGTGGGCGTGGCACCTTCGTTCATACCGTCGACGCTATCCGACAGGCTTCACCCATTTGGGTTGTTTCTCAAGCGTTCGCTGGGCGGCGAGGCCTTCAGGCCCAGAACCACACTGCGGTATCGGTGGCCATTTGACCCGAGAAGTCGGGATCGCTGGCGAGAACGACGGTTGCCCCTTCAGGCAGCTCCACCGGACCGGGTCCGAAGTTGACCCAGCACTGCAGACCGCCCGGTCGTTCGAACGACAACACCTCCGGCGAGGCCGCCGGGTCCCAGGTGATTTCTGGGTCAGAGGTGAGCTGATCGGTTCGAAAGGACAACGCCGATCGGTACAGCTCGAGGATCGACCGAGGATCTCCCTGCTGGGCTTCCATGGAGAATTCGCTGAAGAACTCGGGCTGGGGCAACCAGCCGTCGTTCGCTCCGAATCCCAGTGATGGGCCCGAGGCCGCCCACGGGATCGGTACCCGGCAGCCGTCGCGGCCCTTGCTGGTGTTCCCACTGAGCCGCCAGACCGGGTCGTCCAGAATGTCCAGCGGAAGGTCGTAGACCTCGGGGAGTCCGAGTTCTTCGCCCTGGTAGAGGTACACGCCGCCCGGCAGGGCCAGCATAAGTAGTACCGCGGCACGGGCTCGCCGAAGCCCAAGCTCGGCATCGAGCTGGTCGTGAGGACCATCGAGCAGCCATTTCCGCCACGGCGTTCCCTTGGGCAGTCCGTACCGGGTTGCGTGGCGAACCACGTCGTGATTGCTGAGCGTCCAGGTGGGGACCGAATCAACCGATGCGGTGGTCTCGATCACCTTGGCCACCCGGGCCCGCATTTCATCCCGGTCCCAGTTCGAGTCCAGGAAGTCGAACGCAAAGGTCTGGTGGTATTCGTCGGGTCGGATGTACATCGGGGCGCGATCGGGGGCCACCCACGCTTCTGCCACCATCATCCGATCGCCGTACTCGTCGAGCACGGCGCGCCATTGGCGGATGTACTCGTGCACGTCATCCCGATCCCAGTAGGGATGGTTTGGTGTCTTGGCATTGCTCAGCAACTCGGCCGCTTCCCCCGCATCGGGGAACGACATGTCTTTGGCCAGACCGTGGGCAACGTCGACCCGGAACCCGTCTGCTCCGAGCTCACACCAGAAGCGGAAGATGTCCTGAAACTCCTCCTGCACCTCGGTATTGGTCCAGTTGAGGTCGGGCTGCGAGGTGTCGAACAGGTGTAGATACCACTCGCCATCATCGAGCTGTTCCCAAGCTGACCCGCCGAACACGGCGATCCAGTCGGTGGGTGGCTCCGAACCGTCAATCCCACGGCCCGGACGAATGTGATAACGATCGCGACTCGGGTCGCCGATCGGCGCCGCTATCGCCTGCTGGAACCATTCGTGTTCGTTCGAGGTGTGGTTCGGCACCAGGTCGACCAGCACCTTCAGACCCAGTTCATGGGCCTCGGCGATCATCGCCTTGGCATCGTCGAGGGTGCCGTAGCTGGGCTCGATGTCGCGATAATCGGCGACGTCGTAGCCACCGTCGTTAAGCGGCGAGGCGTACCACGGATTGACCCACAGACCGTTCACGCCCAGTTCGGCCAGATAGGGAAGTTTGGAACGTATTCCGTTGATATCGCCGGTCCCGTCGCCGTTCGCATCTGCGAACGATCGGATATACACCTGATAGATAACGGCGTTTCGCCACCACTGGTCACTCATCTGGACCAGTGTGCCGAACGTGATCATCAGGCAGCGACACTTCGGGAGACTTTCCTCGGGCGATCGTTGACGGCTCGAGGTGTGACCGATGAACGTTAACCATTGGGTAACCAATACCCCTCGGGGACTCCCGGCGGTGACCGACCGGTCGTAGACTTACATCATGACGTGTCAGGCATGCGGCCTGGCGGTACCCGAGGGCTCCCGATTCTGCCCTCACTGCGGAAAATCGCAGGTCACCGCCGCCGAAGAACGACGGTTAGTCACCGTTCTTTTCGCTGACATCGTGGGGTTTACCACCCTTGCCCAGGGGTTGGACCCCGAGCAGGTCAAACGCCTGGTCGACGGCACCTTCAGCCGGTTGAGCTCGGACATCCAGCGATTCGGTGGGCGCCTCGACAAGATCGTCGGTGACGAGATCGTGGCGCTCTTCGGTGCGCCTGTCGCCCACGCCGACGACCCCGAACGAGCGGTCCGGGCCGCCTTTGCCATGCGCGAAACCGTGGCGTCGATGAACGATGGCGCCATCAAACTGCGCATCGGGATCACCACCGGGGAAGTCCTGGTCGGTACCACGGCCGTCGGCGGCGACTACACAGCCATGGGCGACACCATGAACCTGGCGTCGCGGTTGGAGAACATCGGGGAACCGGGCCAGATCATCGTGGGACCGGCCACCCACGCCGCAACGGCCGACTCGATCGAATATCGCTCGATGGGCGAGGTTTCCACGCGCGGTCGGAGTGGCACGATCGAGGTCTACGAGGCTCTGCACGCCGTGGGTGTGCCGGGCGCCCGTCGACTGCCCCGTCGTCCTCTGGTGGGGAGGGCTCATGAACTGGGCGTGCTGGAAGCCCTCGGCAAACTCTCCGTTGAGGCCAGTCGGGCCCAGTTGGCGCTCCTACAGGGAGAAGCCGGAGTCGGTAAGAACCGCATCGCCAGCGAAGCAGCTCACCTTCAGCATCAACGTCGCAATTCGATCGTCTTGGAGGGTCGTTGCGCCCCCTATGGCGAGGCGAACGTGTGGTGGCCCATCGCCGAGGCGCTTCGCGGTGCCCTCCGGATCGAAGGCGACGTCACTCGGATCGAGGCCGAAGGATCCATCGCTCGTTGGTTGACCGAACAAGCGCCAGATGTCGACCACCATCGAATCTCCACGGCGCTGCTTCATGCGCTCGGATATCCCACCGCCCTCCGAGGTGGTGATCGCGAACGGAACCGGGCTGAGGTATATCTAGCGGTATCGACCCTGGCGTCGGTCCAGCTCGAAAAGAGCCCGATCGTCTTTGTGCTCTCCGACGCCGACTGGGCATCGGACGCCGTGTGGGGACTGCTCGAGCAGCTCCTCCGAGGCTTGGCCA
Source organism: uncultured Acidimicrobiales bacterium (assembly GCA_937958015.1). Taxonomy (GTDB): domain Bacteria; phylum Actinomycetota; class Acidimicrobiia; order Acidimicrobiales; family SZUA-35; genus JABDIY01. The sequence continues at coordinate 3,669 of CALGOA010000063.1, forward strand.
ACAAGCCGCTGTTCGTGATCGTCACCGCCCGAGACGCTCAGATCCCTCCCGGTCTCCAGTCCGGCGACTTCGGCAGTCTCACGTTCCAGGTGCACCCGCTCGATGCTGCCGCCACCGCCGAACTGCTTCCGCATCTGGGTGTCAGCCTGAGCGAACGTAACGCCACCCGCCTCGTCGAGCGGTCGGGCGGTAACCCGTTCTTCCTCGAAGAACTCGTCGCCCTGATCGATCGCAAGTCGACCGACGGCTCGGGTCCCAGCGACGACGAACTGGTCGATCAGCTGATGACCGCGTCGGTCGAGCAGCTACCAGACACCCTGCGCGGCACCATCGCCGCTCGTCTCGACGCTCTGGCTACCCCCAGCCGACTCCTGCTCGACGAAGCTGCGGTCCTCGGCCGGGCTGGACCGGTCGACGGGCTGGCGCAGATGGCGCTCGAGACCCGCGGATTGCTGGATATCTCGGTGGATCTCAACGATCTGATCGCCGAAGGTCTGCTCGAGGTTCGGGATCGCCGATTCCGTTTCCGGAGCGATCTCGTACGAGACGTTGCGTATGCGACCATAACGAAAACTCTGCGGGCCCAGACCCACTTCGCAATTGCGGAAACTCTGGAACGGCAGTCCGAGGGAGACCTTCGAAATTCCACCGTGGTGGCGATCGCCGACCACTACCGGCGCTCGGCTCAGCTGGTCGCCGAAATGGGTTCGGTCAAAGACGTCGACCGGCCCACGGTGTCGGCCAAGGCCGTTCACTGGGTGCACGAAGCCGGCGTGCGGGCGCTCAAGAGCGATCCGCCCTCGGCGGGGGCATGGTTCACGATCGGTCTCGACCTGTCCGTCGACCGTCAAACGCAGGCCCGGATGTTGTACGGCCGGGCCAAAGCCAAGCTCGAAGTTGGCGATCTTTCCGATGCTCGGGATGACCTGGATCAACTGGATCGCCTCGCCGATGGCGATCAGCACATGCGGGCCCTGGCCATGCTGGTGCGCGGCAACCTCGAACGGCGGAGCGGAAACCTGCCCGTCGCCTCCTCGATGCTTCGCGAAGCAGCAGACCGTCTGGCCGCACTGGGCGAGCTGGCCGATCAGTCGTTGGCGTTGCGCCTCCTCGGTCTCACCGAGCTCACCCGGTCGGACCACGATCTGGCCCGGCGGGCTCTCGAAGCATCGCAGCGGGTGGCCGAGACGATCGGAGACGGTCGTGGTGAGGCCTGGGCGCTGCAGAGCCTGGCCTGGCAGGCGTTTCGGATCGGTCGGGTCGACGAGGCGGCGCAGTTCGTCGATCGGGCAAAGGAACTCTTCGTCGAGCTCGACGACAGCGGCGGTCTCACCTGGACCCGTGGCGTCGAAGCCTGGGTGCTGTTTCACAACGGAAAACTGGCCGACGCGGCGGCCGTGGTCCAAGAGGTTCTGCCCGAGACCAGCCGCCGCGGCGACCCCTGGGCCGAAGGCATCCTCCACGTGCTCGACGCCTCGCTCAATCTTTGGAGCGGACGTCCGGACCAGGCCGTTGCCGGCGCCCATATCGCACTCGAAGCCGCAGCCCGGGCCGACGATGTCAACCTGGCCGTGCAGGCCCGTGCCATTCAGGGCCGTGCGCAGGTTTCACTGGCCAGCATCGAAGAGGGACTCGTTTCGCTGGAACAGTCGTTCGCGCTCGCCGAACACCAGGGCGATGCCGACAGCCGTCGACTCGCCTCCGCTGCGAACTGTGCTGCGGCGGCTCGACTCGGTGATTACTTCAGCGTCATGCAGTGGGCCGGTCGATTCGACTCGATTCATGCCGACCCCGACGTCGTCGGCGAGAGCGAGATCATCGTGTCGCTGGCCCTGGCGTTCCTCCAGCAGGGCAAGGTCGATGAGGCGCTACGGGAGTTGGCGTGGGTCGATAGTTACGTTCCCACTCTGACCCGTGGATCAAGCGATGCCGTCAGTGCGTTGATCCACGTGGCCGCGCATCAGTTCGACGAGGCGATCGAGCGCATCGATCTCGTTCTGCAGGGAGAGAACACCTATCTCGATGTGTTCCGAGCCCGGGCCGCGTTGGCCGGTATGTACTTCCAGCAGGGTCGGATGACCGAGTCCAAGTCGGTTATCGAACACGCCATCGCAGAGATCCGCCTTACTCACGACCGGATTTCCGGTCCGCTGGCGGCCCTTCTGTTGGGGGTCTGCGGGTTCCAACCGCTCGGCCCAGCCGAGCAGCAGTGCCGGGCGTTGGGAATCGATCCGACCGGTTGGGTTCAGGCGTTCCGGGCGATCACCGCGTCAGAGTTGGTGGGTGAGCAGGCGCTCGACGATGGTGTCACCGATCGCTAACGAAGCTGTCGCCGCTGGCGACGGAGCATTCAGGACGTTCACGACCCGATCGGTTTCCGACCACACGAAATCGTCGAGAAGCGAACCCTCGCGACTCACCGCCTGAGCACGTACCCCTGCCGGTGATGCCACCAGGTCCTCCAGTTGCACCGCCGGAACCAGACGCTGCAGCGCCTTCACAAACGCCCGCTTCGACAGGGATCGGTAGTACTCGCCCATGCCGGTCTTCCAGTAGTTGCGGGCGAGCCGCCACCAGCCCGGATTCCGCAGCACCTCGGCCAAGTCCTTCACGTTGATGTCACCCCACGTGTAACCCTCGCGGGCCAGCGCCAGCACGGCGTTCGGGCCGGCGTGAATCGATCCGTCGATCATCCGGGTGAGGTGCACTCCGAGGAAGGGGAAGTCCGGGTCCGGCACGGGATAGATCAGGTTGTTCACGAGGTGTCGTCGGTCGGGTGCAAGTTCGAAGTACTCGCCCCGGAACGGCATGATCCGTTCGGTGGTTTCGGGTGAGGTCTGCAGGGCCAACCGGTCGCTGTGCAGGCCGCCGCAGGTCACCACGAGACTGGCCTCAAAGTCACCGCCGGTCGTTTCGATCCGAACGGTGGAGCCCTCGTCTATTGACGTGACTCGGGTGCCCGTGCGCACAACACCACCCAGACCGGCGATGTTGTCGGCCATCGTGCGACAGACCTGGCCGTAGTCGGTGATCCCAGCGGCCGGGACGTGGAGTGCGGCGATGCCGGCCGCGTTCGGTTCCATCTCCCGCAGTTCACCGACGTCGATTCGTCGAGCCGAGACACCGTTGGCCTCAGCGCGTTCTTCGAGGATGTCGAGCCGGGGCAGATCGAGGTCCTGGGTAGCGACGATGACCTTGCCGCACACGTCGTGGGCGATGTCGTTCTCCTCGCAGAACTGCACCATTGCAGCCCGGCCGGTGGTGGCCAGTCGAGCCTTGTGGCTTCCGGGTTTGTAGTAGATCCCGCTGTGCAGAACCCCCGAATTGTGCCCGGTCTGATGGGCGGCCACGGCCGGCTCTTTCTCGATCACCGTGACTTGCAGATTCGGCTGTTGCTTGAGGAGTTGGTGGGCGGTCGCCAAACCGACGATGCCACCTCCAACGATCACGATGTCGGTCTTTTGCATTACCTGGTTTTCCTTCTCGGGGCTCTACTCACCATCGACGCAGCAGCGGGATGGGTTGAGCCGTGCGTCGCCCGGACGGGGCCTTACCCGTCGGTGGCCGCGACGGTGGTCTCGGGTTGTGGGTCCTCGGGCGGGGGAGCGGCCGCGGTCGTCGGTGTGGTCGAGGTGCTGGTGGCCCCGGGTGGGATCAGCAACTGCTGCCCGGCTGCGATCCGGTTCGGATCGTCGAGGTTGTTGTAGTTCGCCAACTCGTCGGCGGTGAGCCCGAAGGCGCTGGCGATACCACCAACCGAATCGCCCGGCTGAATCACGTACGGTGTCGGCTGTTCGGGTGCCGTCGTGGCAACCGTGGTGGGCGCCGTTGTGGCCGGTTGCGTGGTTGCGGTTGTGGTGGTTTCGCCGGCTGCGACCGGCTGACTACGCCCGCACGCGGAAACCGCCAGCGAAATGCTGGCGATAAGGAGAACTCCAAAACGGAGGGATGGGGACACCTGCAACTTCGCAACCATGACGTCTCTCAGTCTTGCAGGAAATTCAGCGTCGCTTGCGCCGCCGGGCCGACTTCGATCGTTTGTTTCCGCGCTTGTCCGACCGTTCCTCGGCTGACACCTTGGCGCGGCTCTCTGCCCGGCGCTCGAAATCGGCCTTCTGCTCGGCCTGTTCGTCGAGTTCGGCCTTCAATTTCAGATAGTGATCCACGCGTCGTTTGTTCACGACGCGTTCCCGGATGAGGCGACGGACGGCGCAATCGGGTTCACCCTGGTGGGTGCAGTCGCTGAACCGACAGTGCTGAATCGCATCGGAGATCAGCGGGAAGGTTTTGGTGAGCCCGTCCCAGGCCTCCCACAGCGCAATCTCTCGAATGCCGGGGGTGTCGACCATGATGCCGCCCCCGGGGAGCGGGATCAGATCGCGGGTCACGGTGGTATGGCGACCGCGGCCGTCGACGGCGCGAACCTGACCGGTTCGTTGCACCTCACCGCCGGACAGCGCATTGACCAGCGTGGACTTTCCGATACCGGACAGCCCGATCAGTGCAACCGTTCGGGTTCCGTGGATTCGCTCCTGAACGGCCTCGATGTTGCGACCCGAGTGGGTGGAGATTGCGAGGCATTTGACGCCCGGCGCGATGGCTTGGATGGCCTTGATCGCACTGTCGGGGTCGGGCACCTGATCGGCCTTGGTCAGCAGGACGACCGGTTCGGCGCCACTATCCCAGGCGATCACTAATAGCCGCTCAAGTCGGGGGAAATTGACCGGTCGGTCCATGCCCTGCATGACGAAGACATCGTCGATGTTGGCCGCCAGAATCTGCGGCTCGGGAATCCGACCCGGGGCTCGGCGGGCGAGGGCGGTGCGGCGTTTGGCGATGGCCGCCACCAGGTACTCGCCGTCGTTCTCCTCGTCGGACTTGATGGCGACGTAGTCTCCGGTGGCCGGGGCGAGTCCGGTGTTGGTTCGAATCGATGCGGAGGTTGCGGTGACGACGTTGTTGTCGCCGACGAAGACCACACAGGTTCCCCGGTGGGTTCGGGCAACCCGCCCCCGAAGCTCGGCGTCGTTTTTCTTCGCCCACTTGTCCAGTTTCGCGGTCCACCCCAGCGAGGGAAGATCCGGTGCCAGGCGGCTCATCGCGTCGTTCACGCGTTGGCCGATCCGGTGAGGTGTTCGTTCAGAAAGTCGAGTTGGAGGAGCAGAAGGTTCTGAGCGACAACCGCCTGTGGGGTCATGTGGGTCACGCCGCTGAGCGGAAGGACCCGGTGGGGTCGGCCGTGGGCCAACAAGGCGGACGACAGCTGCAGCGTGTGAGCCGCAACGACGTTGTCATCGGCGAGCCCGTGGATGAGCAGCAGGGGCCGGTCGAGGGAGTGCACATCCTGCAAAAGGCCGGACCGCTCATAGTGCTCGGGATGTTGGTCGGGGTGACCCAGATACCGCTCGGTGTAGTGCGTGTCGTACAGCTGCCAATCGGTTACCGGCGCACCGGCGATCGCGGCATGGATCCGTTCGGGGGCCCGCATGGCGGCGAGTGCCGCTAGGTATCCACCGAACGACCAGCCTCGGATGCCGACCCGGCCCAGATCGAGGAAGGGATACATCGCAGCTGCGGCGTCGAGGGCATCCAGCTGATCCTCAAGAACCGGTGCCGCCAGATCGCCCCACACCATCCGCTCGAATGCGGGACCGCGTCCGGGGGTGCCCCGGCCGTCGGTGACCAGCACCGCGTAACCCTGCTCGGCAAACCACCGGGACACCAGGTGTGGGTTGTGCGACTTGAGTACTCGCTGGGCGTGGGGACCACCGTAGGGGTCGAGAAGCACCGGCAGGGCGGATTCGCCGTCGTGATCCGAGGGCAGAAACAGAGCGCTGGACAGGTGCCGCGAACCCAACGAGAGAAAGATGGGTTCGGCTCGGAGCCACGGGTCCTCGCACAGATTGCGGATCGTTCTGGTCTCCTCGGCCCGCCGCACCTCGTAGGTCGTGATGGGGGAGGTGGGGTCGGTGGAGGCGATGACCATGGTGCCGGCCGCCGCCGTTGCGCTGTGCACGCCAGGGGTTGTGGTCAACGTTTCTGGCGACCAACCGTCGGCCGGGATCAGCACCACATGGATCTCGGTTGGATCCTCGAGGCTGGCGGTTATGAGCGCACCCTGTTCGTCGACGGATACAAGGCTTCGAACCTGCAGAGGTTTCTCGGTGACCGGATTCCCGTCGATGCAGAGAGCTCGTCGGTCCGGTAGATCCTCGATCGTGTAGAGGCTGCCGTCGTGGAGGCGGGGCGCCCCGGGGTGAAGTTCGGTCCAGTGCGCATCGGTGATCGACCGAAGAACCGTGGGGGTCGCGCTGTCGGCGAACTGCAGGACCGAGGTGGTTCGCTGATCTCTCGACTGGGTGACCACGATCGGATCGCCCGAATTCCACACGACGTCGGCGAGGTACTCGTCGGAGCCTTCGATCGCCCACGAGAGTTGTTGGGAGCCCCCGGACAAGGCGAAGCGATGGAGCTCGACGTCGGCGTTGGGCGACCCGGCCCGCGGATACCGAATCTCGGTCGGCGTCACCGATGGGTTGGCGGGGTCGGCGATGTGCCAGACCGGAACCGCTTCCACGTCGACGCGACAGGCGATGAGTTCATCGCTATCCGGCGACCACCAGAATCCGCGAGTTCGGCCCATTTCCTCACCGGCTACGAACTCGGCCAAACCCCACGAGACCGTGTCTGCTTCGGTTGGAGAAATTGCAGCGTCGCGGTCGGGTTGACCATCGGAACCCAGGGTGGTGACCCGGAGCTGATTGTTCGACACGTAGGCGATGGCCGTTCCAGACGGACAGAGGCGTGCGTCGAAGGCGGGTTCGGCACTGTCGACCGATCGGAGTTCTCCGGAGGAGATGTTCACAAGGTAGATAGAGCCGGCGAGCACGAACGTGGCAAGCGGGAGTTCCTGGGCGACCGCGTAACGGACGATGCCGCCTGCGGACTCACGGGCGCGCTCCCGGCGGGCTTTCTCCTCGGCGCTCAGTTCGTCCTGATCACCGCCGAGGGTGGCGGCATCGACGATCAGGCGTTCGGTTCCGCTGTCGACGTCGAGGGCCCACAGCCCCAGTGTCGCGGTCGTTCCGTTGACCGATCGGAGAAAAAGGACCGTCGCCCCATCGTCGATGATCGACAACGACCTCGGTACGCCGAGGCTGAATCGTTGGGTCTTCGCATAGGCGAGGGGAAAACCCAAAACGGCCGTTGAATCTGCTCCCATTACCGCCCGAACCTAGCCAACAATGGGGCATTCCGCGCTCGGAACCATCGGCGGTGGTTGGGGCGTCACCGTATGCGCGCCCGGATGCCGAGATCGCCGAAACCGGCCCGGAAACAGTTCTTCAAAAGCTTGACCTCGGAGATCGCAGCGGGGTCGATGTGCATGCCGACAAAGACCGAGTCGGTGTAGGAAAGCAGGGTCACGTTCAGCGCCGTTCCCGAGACCGGACCGACCGGAATCCACTTGAGGACCTTCTGGCCTGCGAAGAATGCATCGATCGGTGGACCGGGCACGTTGCTGGTTGCGAGATCGACCCGGCTGGCCTGGCCGAGGGCGAGACCGGCGGAGAGATCGGTGGGAAGCGCCGCAGCTAGACCGCTGACCGAACCGAGCAGATCCCGATGGGACCGCAGGGCGTCTCGGCGTAACTGGATCTCGGTATTGATGTAGGCAACCCGCTCATCGGCGCCGACGCCGTGGCCCGGGAGATGAATACTGGCCGGGGTAAAGGCGTTGACGGTGGCGTCGTCGTCGGGTCGACGGGTGCTGACCACAACCGTGGACGAGATCTCGGGCAGTTCGACCCCGAACTCGTCGTGATACCGGAGAACCCCTTCGGCGCAGGATCCGACGAAGACGTCGTTGAGCCGGACACCACGCTTCTTGGCCGACGCCTTCAGTTGCGGCAGCGGAATCTCCAACCATTCCAGCCTCCGGTTGCGTGACCGGTCGCTCCAGAGATCCGAGCCGGAGTGCCCACCGAGGCCGGGGAACTGGTTGGCCACCGCACGCGCCGCCTGCACCGCATCGTTGCCCGCTGATGTGATACGCCGGCGATCCGCCAGTAGCGATGCGATGTCGCCGACCCGACTGAAGAAGCCGGGGCCATCCTCATCGTCGTTCTCGGGCTCCGCCTCTTCGGATTGCACTGCGGCAACAGCCGATTCGGTCTGCAATTCGGCGAACACCTGTTGCAGGTCGATCGCTTCCGGCGGAGAGCCGGGTTCGCCGAAGGAGTAGATCTCACCGGCCATCTGCAGTGCACCGAGCCCGTCGGCAATCGAATGATGCAACTTCGCAACGAGGGCTGCCCGCCCACCGGGTAGGCCGGTGATCAGCAGCGACTCCCATAGCGGTCGGCTGCGATCAAAGGGATCGTTGATCCACTGCACCACCGCGTTCGACAGTTCCTCGGCGGTCGCCTTGGCAGGAAGGCGCATGAATCGAACGTGGTGATCGAGGTCGAACTGGGTGTCCAGGGTCCACACCGGGGATCCGATCCCCAGGGTCGGTTCGGACACCTTGAGGCGCAGTCGGGGGACGCGAGCGACGGCTTTCCGCCACGACGCCAGCGCCCATTCGCGGTCGGGGGCGCGGTCCAGAATCAGCAGCGAACCCATGGTGGATGCGAGGTTCGGGTTCGACTCGAGGCCCCAGAGCAACTCCTCGGTATCGGTCAGTGCGAGTTCCACGATCCCAGCCTAGGACGCTGTCTATCTCTCGGTCTGATCGATGCCCGGTGCCGTCGTTTGCAGGGCTGAAACGCTTCGGTTCCAGAGTCAGCGCGATTGGCCGATACACTAAGAGGACATTGCAACGGGCAAACGCCCGTTAAGGAAATGAGGTTACTTTCATGGTCAAAGTATGGATTGATCAGGATCTTTGCACCGGCGACGGCCTGTGCGCTGAGATTGCTCCCGACGTCTTCTTCGGAATGGACGATGGGCTGTACTACGTGAAAGAGGACAAAGGAAACTTTGGTGAAGAGAAGCTCTTCGACGGCGCGGCACATCCCGCTGGCGTCGAAGGAATGGCTCGGGTACCCGACGGTGGCCTCGATCGAGTGATCGAGTCGGCGGAAGAGTGTCCCGGCGAATGCATCTTTATCGAGGTCGAGTAACACCTCGGCCCCGTAGTGCGGGGCACAACATGATCTGAAAGAAACGCCGGGCCTTTGGCTCGGCGTTTCTCATTGAATGGACATATGGGCCGATTGGACCATGTGCACTGGGATTGGATCATCGCGACGAAGTACGTCGCAGCTGTCGGAATGATCGTCGGGTTGGGCTGGATGTGGTCCAACCGCGACATCGTGACCGACCCATACGTGAACGACCACACCGTCGAGGCGCTGCGCATCGAACCGTTGACGTTCACCGCAGCCACCATCCCGCCCGACTCCCGGCGTTCGCTCGCCCTCGCCGAAGCACCCGATACCGGCGAGGTAGCGCTGAGTCCACTCGCGTTCGTCGATGAAGCCGTCGATCCGCCGGCCGTTCGCGGTGGTGCCGCCAGAATCTCGGGCCGGGTTCGTGGCCTCGATGCCACCGATGTAGGGGTGGTTCAGCTCACCCGCATTACCGACGGTGGTTCCTCGTCGATCTCGGTTTCCATCGAGGACGATGGCTCCTACCGGGCCGCCGGGCTCCAGGGTGGGCGCTACCGGGTTCGAGCGTTGGTTCCGGGGCTCCGGGCCTCCAACGGCTCGGTCGTCATCTTTCTGGGCAACGAAGGGGATCGGACCGCCGACCTTTCGGTCACGACGCCACCGCAGGGTCTGGTCTTCGATGTGGTCTCCACCGAACGGCCGATTCTTGGCAATCGTTCGGTCGTTGCGATCACCGTTGGTCAGCAGGTGGTCGACAATTCGGGACGCTCGGTCGTGTCGCCGGTTCCGAACGTTGCCGTCACCGCAAGCTTCTCGCCGATCGTGAGCCTGCTGTCGGAATCGACCGCGATCACCAACGGTGGTGGCGCCGCCCGGTTCCTCGTTCAGTGCGACCAACTCGGCACAAGTTCGATCACCGTGACCGCGCAGGATCAGACGGCGGTGTTGACCATCTCGCCCTGTGTCGTAGAACCTCCGCCCGAGGTGGAAGCCGAGGATGACGATGGCTGAGTTTGACCGCTTCGGGGAACGTCGGGGCACCGGTTTTGTGATCGGTCTCCTCCATACGATGTCGGCCTTTGGTTTGGGCCTGTTCTTCGTGCCGCCGCTGATCGCCGGTGTCGCAGCACTCACGCTGTTGAAGGCGCCCCTGCCCGGTGCGCTCCCGGACGAACGACCTGATCTCATAGCGAAGCCTTCGGTCATCGTTGACAAGAACGGTGAGGAGATCGGTCTGCTGCGCGGGTTCGAGCAGACGGTTGAGGTGCGCCAGGCCGACGTGCCGAAGGTGATGAAGAACGCCATAGTCGCAATTGAGGACCAGCGTTTCTGGGAACACGATGGTGTTGATCTCGAAGGTGTTGCCCGTGCAGCGCGGGTCAACCTTGAAGCGGGCGGGATCTCCCAGGGCGGATCAACGATCACACAGCAGTACGTGAAGAACGTCTACCTGACGAAGGATCAGACCTTCGAACGTAAAGCACGCGAGGCCCTGTTGGCGGCCGAACTCGAACAGGTGATGTCGAAAGAGACGATCCTGTTCCGATACCTCGAAACCTCGTACTTCGGGGCCGGCGCCTACGGAGTGGGAGCGGCCGCCGAGGTGTACTTCGGCAAGTCGATCCGGGATCTCGATATTTCTGAGGCCGCGACCCTTGCCGGGATCGTCAAAGCGCCCTCACGCCTCAGTCCCCGCGAAAACGTCGAGGCAGCCGACGAACGACGACGCGTTGTTCTTCAGTCGATGCTCGACCAGGACTACCTCACCGAGGAGGAGTACGAACGCGAGGCCGCCCGAACCCTTTGGTTGGTAGAGAACGGCCCGCCACCGAGCGGACCGGTCACCGTGATCGTTCCGCTGGAGTCCAAAGGCGCCACCGATCACCCGTTCTTCGTGGACTGGGTTGAGGCCGAACTGCTCGAACGTTTCGACGATGAACTGGTGTACCGAGGTGGGCTCACGGTTGAAACCACGATCGATCCTGCGCTGCAGTTGGAGGCCGAGGCGGCGATTGCCGACCGTTTGGGCTCGACCGAGTACCCGATCGAAATGGCATCGGTGACCCTGGACCACAGCAACGGTCACGTTCTGGCCATGGTCGGCGGACGAGACTACGACTTCAGTCAGGTGAACCTCGCCATTGGCGGAAGTACCGGCTTTCAGCCCGGATCGTCGTTCAAACCGATCGTGCTCGCCGAGGCGTTCAGCCGCGGTCTCGGCCCCGACACGATGTACCGGGCGCCCGGATCCATTGAAGTGCCCGGGTGTGTTGGCACCCAGTGCACCATCGAGAACTACGACTACAAGGACCGGGGCCGGATCGATCTTCGCGAAGCCACGTGGAAGTCGGTCAACACAGTCTTCGCCCAGCTCGTTCTGGACGTTTCGATTCCGGACACGGTCACCCTCGCTCGCGAGTTGGGTCTGGAACGGCTCAACCCGAACGGGGAGTACGGCGCCAGCCTGGCGCTCGGTGCCGCCGAAAGTTCACCGTTGGAGATGGCGTCGGCGTACGGCACCTTCGCCAACCGCGGCGTTCGGGTAGCCCCGACCGGCATCCTCCGAGTGTTCGACGACGAAGGAAACGTTCTGCTCGACAATTCGCAGGGCCTGGACACCAGAGTGCTGAAGGAAGCGGTCGCCGATCACGTCACCGACGTGTTGCGTGGTGTTGTGACCGACGGAACCGGTAAGGAAGCTCAGGTCGAGGGGCATGACATCGCGGGGAAGACCGGCACCGCACAGGCCTATCGAGCTGCATGGTTCGTTGGTTATGACACCCATGTGACCACCGCGGTCTGGATGGGACACGCCGACAAGCTGGCGAGCCTCCGCAACATCAATGGCGTCGGCAACGTCACCGGTGGAAGCCACCCGGCCAAGGCCTTCGCTCGGATCATGTCCGCCGCTCTCGCCGGGGTTGACCCGGTCGAGTTCCCCGAACCCGCCGAACTGCCGCAGCGGGCGACGTCACGAGACCAGGTAGTGGCCAGTCGAAGTGAAACCGCCGCCAACCCCCGTTCCCCGGTCCGGGGTGTCGCAGCCGACTGTGGGGGTCCCTGCTTCTCGTCCGACATCCCAACCCCGGCCCTGATCGCTCCGCCCACCACCGTTCCGGCCCCGCCCACAACTCTCGAACCAACCGAAGAACCGACGTCGACGACCAGCGCAGAACCTGCGCAGGGAGAACAGCCATGAGCCCACGAGAAACCACCACCACGACCAGCGTTCCGTCGGTCGATGCGCCGGTCTCTTCCGCCCCGGTGGACCTTCGCCAACAGCGCCCGAGCTCCCAGGCGAAGACGTTGATCGAACGCCGCGGTGCACCGCAGTCGACGCCGGCCGAACCGCGCCACTCGGCCGCCCCGCCCTCCGACCGCCTGCGCCGGGCGGCAACCAGGTTGCCTGCGACCTCCGAACGCTCGGCGGCTCCGGCTCCCTCTCCGACTCCGACTCCGACCACGGTTGATCCGCAGCTGCGGGGCCGTACATCTTCGAACGACTCACTATCGGACCTGCTGGATCGGGGCCGTGCCCTCTTCGAAGGACGAACCCGCACCGGTGGAGTGGCCCCGTCGATTCGGCCCCGCACCGCCTGGGATCGGTTCCGCGAGGGGCGACTGCTCGAGCGTCGGGGCTTCGTGCCCCTTACTCCGGGCCGCTCGAAGCGTCGACACCGGATCCTTCCCCGCACCGTGATCGGAATTTCGTTCATGTTGCTTGCGCTTTCGGTGGGCGTGGCGTTCGCCGGCGCAGGCTTCTACGCCTACTACGACAACCGCCTTGCTGCGAACGAGGAGGAAATCGCTCAGTTCGTCGAAGGATTCGATGCTCAATTCGTCGATGCCTCCAACTCGATCAACGAACTGCGGGGTGACTCGCTCGAACAGATCAGAGACGAACTCCAACCGCTCGGCGAGTACGTGTCCGAGCAGAACGGTGTCGTGAACCTGCCCGACCTGGTCGGGCCGTCGGTGTATCAACTTCGCACCGCCAACGAACGGGGCGCTCCGGTGGCGGGAACCGCAGCAGCGGTTGCGAAACATCCCAACGGCACCGTGTTCGTGACGAGTTACTCGCTGGTGAAATCCAGCACGATCCGACCCTCGCCTGCGATCGAACTGTTGAAGGGTGAAGAAACGATCCCCGCCACGTTGTGGTCATGGGACCCCGACCGCGACCTTGCCCTGGTCATCGTCGAGGCAGAAGTTCCAACCCTCGAGTTCGCAACCGAGGAGCAGTTGGTGTCGTCGATCGGTTTGAAGATCTTCGCCATGAGCGGCACCGGTGGTCAGGGCTCAACCGCCTCGCCCGGGACCGTGCTCGACCGCAGCGAGGCTGGATATCAGCACACCGCCGCCGTTGGCGAGTTGTTCAACGGGGGCCCACTGGTGAGCAGCGATGGCAAGCTCATGGGTATTGCCAGCACCTCGTATGCCCCGCTCGGCTTCGCTGGCGGCGACGTACGTTTCGCTCCGGACCTGACCGGGCTCTGCGCTCGGCTGCTCAACTGTGCCGATCCGGTCGAGCCCGAAGCTGCCGATCCCGACAACTGATCCGTCGGACGGGTCGCAGATCCCGACCGGAGTGGTCGGGGCCAAGTGGGCACGCTCCAGTAGTCTGATCGGATGATCTCTCAAACCGGGATGCTGCTGGGCGGCGCAGGATTGCTGTTGGCTTTGATTGCGGTCATCATCGACCGACTCAACTTCCCTCAACGTAAGTTCATCCCGAAGCGGGTGTGGACCTACGGTCGGGGCCCATTCCGTGATCGCACCGGCGCTCATATCGCCGAGGTCTGGGAAGAGGAGGACTACTGATGGTGGCAAGTGTTCGAGATCGGGTGTCGTCGATGGATCTCAATCCGCTCGACGATCCCAGCGCCACCCAGTACCGGGTGGGGTTCATCAAGACCGCCAAGCTCGTGTTTAAGCGTTTCGGCAAACACAACGCCACCGTGATCGCGGCGGGCATCGCCTTCTATGCGCTGTTGGCGTTGCTTCCCACCCTGATCGCTATGACCAGCCTGTACTCGCTCCTGAATGATCCCCAAGAGATCCTCGATCAGGTGAATGAGTTCGCAGCCAACCTCGATGAGGAAGGCGCGGCAGCGGAAGACAACAGCACCAGCGAACTGGTTCGTAGCTTCGGCGAAGCCGCCGTGCCAAAGAACGACGACGGCACCGTCGCCGATGGTGGTTTCAGCACCGGCCGGCTGATCAGCGTGATCGTTGCCGTGGCCATCGCCCTGTTCTCGGCATCGGGTACGACCCAGAAGTTGATGAACATCGTGAATGGTGCCTACGAAGCCGAAGAGTCACGAAGTGGTCTGCTTCTGCGCGGTTTGGCGTACCTGTTCACCGCGCTCGCCATCCTGTTCGTGGTCGTATTGATTGGCGCGTTGGGTGTGATCCCGGCGATTGCGGCTCAGGCTGACCTCGGCGGCACGGCCGAGGTTGCGGTGAACGTTGGAACCTACGTGGGTCTGGCGATCCTGTTTCCGCTGGCCTTGACCGTGCTGTACCGCTATAGCCCGGATCGAGTGAAGAAGACCCCGTGGAAGAACAAGGGAGCCCGCGTCGCGATGGTCCTGTGGGTCCTTTCGGCGATTGCGCTCAGCTTCTACGCCCGCAACATCGGCAGTTTCGGTGCCGCCTATGCCCTTATCGGAGGTATTGCCGGCATCATCATCTTCTTCCAGCTCACCGCCATCTCGATCATCATCGGCGCCGAGGTGAACGCCGTGCTCGAGGATCCTGCGAACGCCTCGGTCAAGTCCACCGCAGTCGTGCCCGCCACCGCGATGGCCGTGACACCGGCCGCCGTGACCCGCCCGGTCGATCGGATCAATGCGGCCAAACGGGGTGGCAAGAAGACGGTGCCTGTGCCCAAGGAACCCATACCGCTCGGCAAGGCCCTCGCCGGTGTCGCCGCGCTGGTCTTCCTGGGGCGGCACACCTGAGCCAACATCCGCTTGAGGACATCGCAGGCGAGATCGAACGCCTGGTCGATGCGACCCGCGGTATCGACCCATGGTGTTCCGCGCCGGACTGGACCTTTAGCACCCACCTCGGATTTGCCCCCGGCGTCGAGCCGATAACGCTCGGCGATCTCGACCGGTGGGCGGTTCTTCTGGGCCGCTACATCGACGAGGAGGATCACCGGGTGCTGGGTGGGATCGAGCCGTTGTGGGGCTTCTCCTGTCCGCTGCTTTTGCCCGAGCCGGCCCGGCATGCCAACGAGTTCGTCGACGAGGTGGTTCAGGTTCCCGATTGGAGCCGGCTGGTGCTCACGGGACTCGATGCAGAATCGGATCTGTACTTCGAGGTGATCAGGGCGCTGGCCCGGATCGGCACCGTCTACCGGGCCGATGGCATCGATCGTTGCGTGGCCGATCTTTCGCAGGGGGTTGGCCCCTGGTTGGATCGACGTTCGTCTCGGTTCCGTCAACAGTGGCGTCGACGGGAACGGTCGCTAGCCGGGTCCGGGATTGAAATCGAAGTGATCGACACTGCCGAGGGCCTCATGGACCGCTTCCTCGCGATCGAACGAAGAGGCTGGAAGGGCCGTCGGGCCGACGGGATCACGTCATCGGCGATGGAGGCGACCTACCGGCACATGATCGATCGATTGGGCGCAGCGGGACGGCTGCGGGCTGCGGTGGCCCGAAGTGGCGATCGCGACGTCGGCTTCATCCTCGGCGGCGTGCGCGGCGGCATCTACCGCGGACTGCAATTGTCCTACGTGGAGCAGGTTGCAGACCTGGGGGTCGGACACACCCTGCAGGCGTTCCAGATCAACGCGTTGGGGCCCGAGATTCACACCTACGACATGGGGATGGACATGGAGTACAAACGTCGGTACGCCGACGAGCTGCGACCGTCGGTCGTGGTGATCCTGCACCGTTAGCGTCGGGCGTGGCTCCCGGCCGGTGTGGTGCGGAGTAGGTGCGATCCGTTCAGTCGTCGATCCACGACTCGTCCGGGACGCCGAGTCCGTCGGCGATCCGGTTGACGTAGGCGTAGTAGGCGGTGACCTCGGCGATGTCGAGGATGTCCCGGTCGGAGAAACCAGCCGAGCGCAGGGCGTCGACGTCGGACTTCACCATTTCGCCGGGACGCAGGGTGAGTTTTACCGCGTACTCCAGCATCGCCGTTCTGGACGGCGACAGCTGCGCCTGGCGCCAATCTGTTTCGATGCTGTTGAGCAGTTCATCGTCATGCAGGAGTCGACGCAGACCGCGTCGGTGATGCACCACTCAATAGTGGCAATGGTTCTCGAGGCTGACGACCAGTGCGATCATCTCCCGCTCCACCTTCCGGAGCGTGGCTGTTCCCGCCATCGCAGACTGGTAGACCGCGTTGTGAGCAGCGAGTCCTCTGGGATTCAGCGACTGGATCGCCATGATGTTGTCGATTCGGCCGTACTGGCCATCGACCACCGTTCCGTCCAGCTCGGCCAAGCCGCCCGACCCCTCCTCGTTCCACCGTTCGTCGGGGATCGTTTCGATCCATGCTTCGTCGTGGGTAGCCATAACCCATTGTTCCACAGCACAGCCGATCGCTTCCCGTGTGGTGGCACTAGAAGAAGACCACCAGTGGTCTAGATCTCGACCCACGCCGCCGGTCGGTTGGGGCGACTGGGCGGTGTGGGTCGTCGACCGGGATGGTCGTGAGTCTCGGGCGACTGTTCCCAGTCCCGCAGGTCGCCCAACCACCGGTCGTAGGCGTAGCTGTGGCTGAGGGACCGGGAAGTGAAGTGGTTCATCGCCTCGGCATAGGCGGCCACCACCGCGGCTCGCTCGCGGCAGAGCGTGGCGAGTTCTGCCAGTTCGACGGCGTCGGCGGCACACTCGTTTTCAACCCGGGTGACGAACAGGTCGACCTCCATTGCAAGCTGTCCGCCGGTCAGTACGTCGGGACCAAAGGAGCCAGCGATGAGGTTGGGCGTCGCGGACACCTCATCGCTGGCCTCCTCGAACAGCCGGGCAGCGTGCAGAAAGTCGGACTCGGTCGGCATGGGGATTAGCCGACCGACATCCCGCCCATGGCGGCTTCGAGATTGGCCCGCTGGGTTGTCACCGCGGTGCTCATTGACGTGGACGACTGAGAAGCTGAGTCGAGCGCAGCATGGATCTCCTGGGCGTACGCGGCGATCTCTTCACCCATGCGGCCGATTGTGGCCCGCAGGCCGGTGAAGGTCTCGTTGGTATTGGTCTGGGCGGTATTCATGGCGGCTTCGAAGTCGCCGTAGTGCCCATCGAACGTGACCCGATTGGGGCCGGTCCAGTCGGCCGCAGCCAGTTCGCCCCGAGACCTGGCCACGGCGGCGACCATGTCGGCCATGGCCTGTTCGATCGCGGACCGCGTGGCTTCGGCGATGTCGTTCATCTGGGCCACTGCGTCGCCGGCCGCTCGTTGCGCGTTGCCGTTGACATCGAGGATGTCGGCTGAGGTCTGGCCGAGCGACCCGCTGAGCGAATCGAGTTGGTCGAGTGATGCACCGATCATTGCTGAACTCCTTGGTTGAGAAATGCGGCTAAATGCGTTCAACCGCTTTCAAGTGAATGTACCGAACCGACGTTGAAAGTAAATAGACGAATTAGAGGTTGGGAACGTCTACCTACGGTTGAGTGATGGTGGACCGCCGCCATTGGAGGCTGTTCGAAGCGGGGGAGTAGGTTCGGATTATGAATGAACGTCCGGTCGCCATCGTCGCCAATGCCAAACACTACGTGGGCCCCCACCTCGCCCGGGCCTTTGCTCGGGCTGGGTATGACCTGGTGGTTGGAGACCCGGCCGAGGGTCTGATCGAGGAACTCGATGAGTTGGGTGCAAGCAGCTGGATCGCCGACAACGTCCTGGACCTGGCCGACCCGACGGCCGCCCCACGTCTGGTCGACATTGCGATGGACGCCTACGCCCGTATCGATTCGGCTGTGTTCTTCGGTGGTGACATCGTGATCGGTTCGTTCATGAAGAGTTCGGCCGAGGATCTTGAACGCGTCATGCGAGGCAACATAGAAGGCGTCTATCGGCCGTTGCGGGTGTTCCTGCCGCCGATGATCGAACGCGGGGCCGGACAGGTGTTGGTGCTCACCAGTGCATCGGGACTACGGGTAACGCCGGGTGCACCGCTGTATTCGGCCACTCGGGCGGCGGCGAACATGTTGGTTCGAAACGTTGCGGCCGAGGTGGCAGGCAGCGGGGTCCAGGTGAACGCCGTCGGTACCAACTTCATGGACTTCCCCGGATTTCTCGATGCCAGTGGCGCAAACGATCCAGCGGTGCGGGCCAAGATCGAACAGCAGGTGCCGATGAATCGGCTCGGTGGCATGGAGGAGTTCGCCCGGTTCTGCATGGCTTTCGTCGACGGCTCGTCTCGATTCCAGACCGGTCAAACGATCGGCTACGACGGCGGCTGGAGCGCCTGAGCGAGGTTCCGATGCGAATCTGATTCGTTTCGTGCCCTGCAAGGCGCCAGTCGAATCCGATTGGTCAGGCCGGCGGTGATCCAATTCGATTCCGGTCCCTCAGGGCTCCTTTCGAATCTGATTGGGTTCAGTGACTGCGTTGATGTCTTGCCTGCGACTTGAGCCGCTTACGTTCTACGGAACGCTCCCACTTGCGCTGTCGACTCCGGCAGGCCTTGCGGCAGAAGATGTGGTTGGCGGAGCGGCGTTCAAAGAGTTCTCCACAGCGCCAGTAGCGGCAGTCGGTGAGGCGTTCGGGATCCACATCCTCGAACGGAAATTCGTCGGATTCTTCGATGAGACCAGTGTTGCCGGTCTTGAACCGAAATTGCAGACCATCGGCCGCCCGCAAACGCGGCACCGCCGGCCCGATTACTCGGACCGGCGGTGCTGGGTTGTTCTTCGCACTCTGATTCGTTGTGTTATGCGTGGCTGATTGCCTCCAACACATTCAACTTGCTGGCCCGGCGGGCCGGGAAGGCGGCGGCGGCGAGTCCGCTCACTGCACAGATGGCGACCAGCAGAGCGATGTTGGCGAAGGGGAACGCCAGAACCGAGACGAAGCTGTCGGGCAGGGCGGTCACGGCGCCCCACCCGAACACCAGGCCCAGGCCGATTCCCAGGAGCGATCCGAACATCGCAACCTGTGCAGCCTCCCACCGGATCATCCGGCGGGATTGGCGACGGCTCATGCCGACGGCTCGGAGCAGTCCGATCTCACGGGTGCGTTCGAAGACCGACAGGGCCAGCGTGTTGGCGATACCGATCAGGGCGATGACGATGGCCAGAACCAGCATGGCGTTGATCGCAACGAGCATTCCGTCGATCTGAGATTCCAGTGACTCGTTGAAGTCGGCCCGGTTCTCGAACTGCACCTGGGGGTACATCTCGGTCAACGAGGCGAATGTCGCATCTGCGGTTTCAGCGCTGACACCGTCGGCCAGAAGCGCGGATGCCCACCAGTCGGTGGCATCGCCGAAGCGGGTGAGCCACCCCTCGTTGTGGATGAGGTACTTCTCATCCACGATCGTGGTGCTGCTGAAGATGGCGCCCACCGTCATGGTTTCGGTGTTGCCCGAGGGGAAGGTGACGGCGAGTTCGTCGCCAACGGTAAGGGCCCGGTCGGCTGCCTCGGATTCGAGGACTGCGATCTGACTCTGGTCGTTGACCAACTGTCCATCCACGATGCCGATGTCGAACATCAGACCGGTCGCTTCCAGATCGCCACCCATGACTCCGGTGACGTCGTCGCCAACCTTGATCTCGTTGTAGCGGTAGCCGGAGACGGCGCTGAAGGTGTCCGACTGGCCCATCTCGGCGATCAGTGCGCTGTTGATGGCCTCGTCTGAGCTGCTGATGTAGTCGGCCTTGACCTCGCTGGCCAGCGTTTCGGAGATGCTCTGCTTCAGCGACTCACCAACGACCATGGCGGTGGTCACCAGGGCGAGACCCACCATCAGCGATGCTGCGGTGCTCGCCGTACGGCGAGGATTGCGGCCTGCGTTCTGGGTGGACAGTGTGCCGGCGGTGCCCAGGGCCCGGAGGGGGAGGCCGACCGTGCTGATCATCGGCTTGGCGATGGCCGGGCTGGCGAACGTGAGTCCGATGAAGGTAAGGATGGCTCCGACTGCGAGCATTGTGATTCGGCCGGCAACACCATCAATCGAACCGAAGAGTCCGAAGGAACCGACGGCGACACCGCTGGCCAGCACCGCTGCTCCGGCGAGGTTGCGGAGACGGTCGCTCTGGCGGGGTGCGTCGATGCTGTCCTGCATGGCGGCGATCGGGGCAATCCGTCCGGCCTTTCGAGCGGGGCCGAAAGCGGACAACATGGTTACTCCGACACCGACGACAAGGGCGACGATGATGGTGCGGGGAGCGAGGATCAGGTCGCTCTGGGGCAACTCTGCACCCAATGCGGAGAACATTGCTCGCAGGCCGTAGTTCAGACCGAGTCCGCCGAGGATGCCGAGACCGGAGGCGACGAGGCCAACGATCAGTGCTTCCAACATGGTGGAGCGCCGGACCTGTTTGGGGCTGGCGCCGATGGCTCGCAGCAGCGCCAGTTCCTTGGTGCGTTGTCCCAGGACGATCGCAAAGGTGTTGGCGATGATGAAGATCGACACGAACAGCGCCACACCGGCGAAGCCGAGGAGGATGTTGTTGAAGATGTTGATCCCGCTGTTGAAGTCGGCCTTGATCTCGGCGAGAAGCGCGTCCTGGTCGACTGCGACAGCCTGCTCGGGGAGGATGTCGGTTATGGCGGCCTGAACGGCGATGCGGTCGGCGCCATCGTCGAACCGGACGAGAACCGAGTCGAGTTGTCCCTCACGGATGAACAGTTCCTGAGCGGTCTCCAACGGGTACTGACTCAGCACTGCGCCGAGGGTGGCATTCGACTCTCCGAAGCGGGTGATGCCGACCAGATCCATGTCGACCCGACCAGCTGGCGTGATGACGCCATAGGTGTTGCCGATGACCAGGTCGTTGTTGGCGGCCGCATCTTCGTCGATCGAGAATTCCATCCCGCTGGCGGGGGCTCGGCCGTCGACGATCGTGAAGCCGCTGAGCGACGAGTCGTCGACCCAGGACATGCCGATCATTGGTGGTCCAACCGTGGAGATCGGAGTTCCGTCGGCCTTGATCGGCTGGATGCCTTCCGTGCTGACGAATCCGACTGCGTTGGCCACACCGTCGACGGACCCGACCGTTGCGGCGAGCCCTTCGTCGAGTGGCTGAGCCGAGCCGAAGTCGCTCTGGGGTTCAACCTCCAGATCGACACCGCCCACGATCTCTTCCGAGAGTGAGCCGAAGCTGTTGCGAAGTCCGTCGCCCAGTACGAGCGATGAAACGACGAAGCTGACGCCGAGAACGACAGCGAATGTGGTGAGGGCCAACCGAATCTTGTTGGCGTTGAGGGTGCGGAGTGTGAGCTTGAACATCTCAGTCTCCCATCGTCTTCATGTGGTTGAGGACCGATTCGGCGGTGGGAGAGTGGATCTCATCGACGATGCGACCGTCGGCCAGGAAGACCGCCCGGTCGGCGTAGGAGGCGGCGATCGGATCGTGGGTGACCATCACGATGGTCTGTCCCATTTCGTCCACGGCCGACCGCATGAAGGCGAGGATCTCGCCGCCGGTTCGGCTGTCGAGGTTGCCGGTGGGTTCGTCGGCGAAGATGACCTTGGGCTGGGCGGCGAGGGCCCGGGCCACAGCGACCCGCTGCCGCTGACCACCGCTGAGTTCGTCGGGCCGGTGGCCGAGGCGGTCGCCGAGGCCTACGGTGTCGATGACCGTCGCTAGCCAGCCAGCATCGGGTGTGGTTCCGGCCAGGGCGGCGGGAAGTTTGATGTTCTCCTCCACGGTGAGGGTGGGGATCAGGTTGAACGCCTGGAAGACGAATCCGACGTGATCCCGACGGAGCTTGGTCAACTGCTTTTCGTTCAGGTCACTGAGGCTGACGTCGCCGATCGAGACCGAACCCGAGGTGAGTTGGTCGAGGCCGGCGATGCAGTGCATGAGAGTGGACTTGCCCGAGCCGGACGGGCCCATGATCGCAGTGAAGCGACCCTGCTCGAAGTCGACGCTGACACCATCGAGCGCACGCACCTCGGTTTCCCCGGTGCGGTAGAGCTTCGTAGCGTTCCGGGCGCTTGCGGCGACCGGAGCGGTGACGGGCTGGATCTGGTTGGTTTCTTCGATTGCAAGTAGCGACATGAGCGTTCCTCGTGACTAGGCGATTTCGTTTGCTCACTGACAATCGCTCGGAACTGGATCTGCCGATATGCGGGAGAACCCCCATCGTCCCCCGACCAACCCCGACTGAACCCCGAGCCCACCCCTGAGTGGGTGCCGGGTCGTGTGAACGCCCCCGAACTGTCGGCTGCCGGCGTGAACCCGCCCGAACTGTCCGTGGGGCAGGTGAACCCGCCCGAAGCGTCACCTCGCATTTCGAACGCCCCCGAACTGTCGGCTGCCGGTGTGAACCCGCCCGAACTGTCCGATTCGAGCGGTTGGGGGTGGTTCGTAGGCCGTGAGAGCGGTTCGGGGGTGTTTAGCCCGTCGCGTTTTGCCCGGAGCCAACCGGGTTGGGTGGGCCGACTAGCCTCTGAGGGATGCAAACCGACAAGTTCATCAAGCGGGCGCAAGAATTCATCGGTTCTGACGGAAGTGTTGATCGCACGGTTGTGGTGCAACAACGGCCGATCACAGCCGTGCTCGCTGGTGCGGCCGCCTTCTTCGTGGTTTCGATCCTGTTGGCCATCATCGGAGTGGACAACATCATCGTCGCCGGTGGTTTAGGTGGCCTCGCCTTGGCGCTGGCTACTGCCTCGATGACCAAGAACTACTACCTCGCCGGCGTGGGCGACCAGATTCAGATGATCCGCCTCAAACAGTGGAGTGGGCAACCCGAGGCTCTCCACAAGACCCTGGCTCGGCCATTGGCGGTTGAGCCCTCGAAGGGACTGCTCACCAAGGGCATTCTCCTCGACGGCGAAAAGTACGTCGTCAGCAAGTTGTTCGAAGAGGAACTTCACGCCCTCCGCCAACCCGTGTAGAGCCGCAGACAACCCCGAACCGCTCCCGTCGGCCCCGAACCACCCCCAACCGCTCGATTACGACAGTTCAGGCGGTTTCATTCGCACAAAGGTCACTTCGGGCGTGCTGTGTGGATCTGGATATCGAATCCGATCGATTGCCGCTTCTGACGCTCCTGCCGCAGAGCAGATCGCCTGCGAGGTCCCAATCCCACCTGATGACGTCTAGCCGCAAGACAAACGGGACAATCCGCCTTTGGCCCTCTGTGGGCCTGGAATCTAAGAAATCCAATACCTGAGGATGATTCAGGAAACTCCGGGCGGGGCTGCGTGTTGTTCGACCAAGACCTGCTCGCAGCTCAAGGCCGTTTCGCCGGGCGATTGGGGCAACGATGGTACGTTTCGTGCCTATGGCAGAGAAAGTCAAGCTGCGGATTGGAAGCGTGGCAAAGGCTGTGCTCGTTACGGGTCAGGCATATCAGGACCCGAAGGACGCATTAAACGAATTCGTCTCGAACGCT
Organism: uncultured Acidimicrobiales bacterium; assembly: GCA_937958015.1. Taxonomy (GTDB): domain Bacteria; phylum Actinomycetota; class Acidimicrobiia; order Acidimicrobiales; family SZUA-35; genus JABDIY01. The sequence goes on from CALGOA010000063.1 coordinate 27,311, forward strand.
GCCGACGAGTACATCGCCACCGAGTTTGGTCGGATTCGCGTGATCCTTCGCCGGCGCGGCCGCTACCCGACCATCGCTATCGACGATATGGGCCGTGGAATGTCTCAGGATCGACTGAGGGAGGTTGCTCGAAACCTCTTTAAGTCGGTAAAGGCGGGAGATGACAAGACCCTGGGTGAGAAGGCGATCGGACTTCTGGCGTTTCAACAGCTCGGCGCTCGATTGGAAGTCGTTTCTCGTGCAGAAGGAAGTGACGAGACTTGGAGCCTGAAACTCGAGCGCGGATCGGCCACGGCAAACCTCGCACTCGAAAAACGTCGGGCTCGATCGATGCCCGGTACAACGGTGTACTTGGGCCGCCTCGACAAAGAGGTTCTTCGTATGCTCACCCAACGCAAGGTGGTCGACTACCTCCGACGTCGGCGTGGGCCCGCCATCGAGCAGGGCCTCTACGAAATCGAGGTCATCGAGGGCCAGAGCTCCGAACTGGTCACCCCGGACGAACCCGAGGGGGTCAAGGTGCCTCTCAGGGCTCAGGCCACCTTGTGGGGTCCGCTCGAGTTTTCGCTGTACGTCACACCTCCTGATGGCAAGGACCGGTCGGTCGCTGTGGTCGGTCGGGCTGGTACGACGATCATCGATGACCTTTCTGAGATGGAGGAGTTTCAGACCCAGCCATGGACGGCGGGTCAGGTAACAGGTCGAATCAGCTTTCCACCGCTTCAGCAGTCAGCGGGACGCCGTGCGATCCTGCGGGACGACAGTGCGTTTCCGGTATTCCTGGACACGGTTCGTGCGATCGAGCCGTCAGTCCAAACGCTTTTGGAGCGCGTGAGGGCAGAGATCGATCGTGTCGCCAGCGACCGAATGTCGGACGAGATTCGGAGGATCTTTGCTTCGGTTCTTCGGGAACTGGAAGATCTGGACAACCCGATGCGTAGTCCTACCGGCGGATTACTCGGTGACGTCGGTGAAGACCCGGGCGACATTGACACCGTGGGAGACGAAGAGCAGGGCGCAGGACCCACCGAGGAGTCAGCCGACTCGGATCCCCACGACGAATCAGATCCGAGTATCGACGATCTCACCGGTCACGGCCGTCCGCCGATTCCGCCCGAACCCAAGGGCGAGGGCCGCAAGAACCGGCGTTCCCGCAAGCTGCCAACACTCGAGCCAGACCCAGCACCGGGGGATGTCCGCAGCCGATTCGACCCCGAGGAACGCGTAGTGTTCTATTCTGAGCGCCACCCTGACTTTCTCATGGTGAAGGGAAACGAGGCTGAGCTACTGGACTACCTGGCAACGCTGGTCGCCAAGGAATATGTCGTCTACAACAACCCCATGGCAGCCGCTCCTGAACTGGCTGAGGAGATGGTTCGCATGGTGATCCGAGTCCGGCGCCATCTCATTCGTCGACGCCGCTAGGTCTATGACGGGCTCAAACGCTAAGCGCCTCTTTGTCTAGCGCCCTTGGCAAGAATCGAACTTGCGACGCACGGTTTAGGAAACTGCCGTGAGCGGTACCGGCCCGTGCCGACGAGTTCCGAAAATTGTCAGTTTGTCCTGTTCAGAAACGGCCCGCTTGCCGGATCGTTCCGTTCGATACCGGACGTTCCCGCCCTGTCCAGACCACCCATATGGGACAATCCATGGGACACTCCAACGTCGCTAAGACGCGGCGCCATACCCGCCCAGGTTGGCGGAAAGGGCCAGTTCAGACTGCAAGCCCAGCGCTATCAGGAACAAGTCGAGCGGAAGACTGCCGATGCCCGACTCATCTGGAGGTTGCACCTGTGATGGCGGCGTCACCAAGAACGATCGGCCCGAAAACTCAGGAAAGCGTTCAATGAGCCGGCCGAGTCCACTACGGGAATGGGAGACCGAGGAACCAATCTCGAACGCCATCGGCGCACCCGGCAGATTCAGGATCAAGTCAACTTCCTCCCTCTTGTCCCGCCAATGAAAGACCCGGGTGTTGGTGAGGATGGCCAGATTGCGCACCGCGGTAGCTACGAGGTTCTCAAGTAGATGACCAAGCTCGGTGGGGTTATCCAGCGGAGTCAACCCTCTCTGAAGCGCAGCGTTTCGGATCGCACCATCGACGAAATACAGCTTTCGCCCTCGGCGCTGGACATTCGACTCAATTCCAGAGAAGTTCGACAAGGTAAAGATCATGTAGGCCTGCTCGAGATACGAAACGTACTTATCGAGAGTGGGTTGGGCGATACCTAGATCGTTACTCACGTTGGTCGGCGACAGAATTCCCGTGACCTGCGCGGCCAGAACGTAAAGCAGCCTCTCCAGTGTCATCGGGTTGTCAACGCCAAACGACTGAGGAATGTCCTTGTAGATCGCTCGCTCAACAGCATCGGTTCGAAGCACTCGCTGAGATCGGAGCAGTTGGTCGCCTTCGCTCTCGGGCGCGTCCCTCACCAAAGCAGCAAGAAGTTCTGGAAACCCACCCACCAGCATGAAGGCCCGGCGCTGTGCCATCAACGCCTCGGTCGTCGGCTGACCGGGCCGCAAGTGTGCGATCGTCTCGGCCAGATCACTGCCGACGTCAATCTGGGGAGGCTCAACTCCAGCCAGATTCAGGAACTCGGCAAAATGGTACGGGCCAAGGTACTGCTCGGTCCACCGGCCGATCCCACTTTCGGTTCGTCTCTTGCGCAGATCAGCTGTTGCGCTCGAAGTCGCAGCGATGCGCACCGGCCATTGGTCGTCGAAGAATGTCTTCAACCAAAGATCCCAGTCCTCGATGTAGACCAGTTCGTCCAACATCAAGTACACCGGCCGATCCGGAGTTGCGCCCGCAGCATTCATCGCCTGGCGGACCAAACGAGAGAGATCCTCCCGCATCAGCACCGGATGATCGAGACGCATCCACCAGATTCGATCGGGCGAGACACCCTCACTGATCAGGTGGCGCACCGTCTGATACAGAACGGTTGTCTTGCCAACCCGTCGCGGTCCGAGAATCAAGTGGAATCGATGCGGATCGTCCTCCAGCAACGACTTCCAAAGCGCTTTCGCCATTGGCCTCTCAGTCGGTGGGGCGAGAGAATCCGACACTTGTCCTCGCCGATGCCAAACGTTCTGTTCCTCAAACACACGGAGAATTTCCTCAGCGCTCATAACCAATCCACCTTTTAGCCAATCTTTCCTAGAGCGTCAATAACATACTCACCAAATATGTTAATGGACAAACTACATAGCTAAAGGCCAGTTCAGATTGGCTACGGCACCCGTGCGTCACGAGTACCTGTCGAACGGACCGAAAAAGCAAGTCATTCCGATCCCGACGCTGGCGTAGTGTGAGCAAGCTGGGAATATTCGACAACGTCACTGCCGTCAGATTTATAGACGCTGGAGTTCCCCCATTTCGTGAGACACCTGAGTCTGCGAGAATGGTCTTCCAGGGAAGGAGTCCGAGATGGGCACGAGAAGGTATCCCGAGGAGTTTCGTCGTGAGGCGGTGGAATTGTGGCGGTCGTCTGATCGGCCGCGTCGCCGGGTAGCTGAATCGCTGGGTATCAGCGATGGCACGCTGGTGGCGTGGATTCACGAGTTCGACCGGGACGAAGAGCCTGGCGCGCTGACCAGTGACTGGCGGGCCGAGTTGGTTCGTCTTCGTAAGGAGTTGGCTGAGGTCAAGCAGGAACGAGAGATCCTGAAGAAGGCGGCCGCGTATTTCGCGAAAGAGACGACCAGGTGACCCCGACTGGTTCGTTCATGATCATCGAGCGGAGTTCCCTGTGAACAGGCTATGTGAGCTCGTGGAGGTGTCGAACGCGACTTCAGTGCTGTGACGTCGAACCTGAAATGGGTTGTCGATGTCACCGAGTTCAGATGTATCGATGGCAAGCTCTACCTGGCCGGGATCCTTGACCTGCACGACCGGGGACTGGCGGGCTGGTCGATGGGTGAACGCAACAACACTGACCTCGTCGTCAATGCCCTCGTCATGGCACTCGCCCGTCGTGATCCCGATGGTGATCTGGTCCATCACGCCGACCGGGGTTCGCCCTACACCTCGATCGAGTTCACCAACCGGTTGTCGGACTGGAACCTGACCCCGTCGTATGGGTCAACCGGCGATGCCTTCGACAACGCCGCCATCGAATCGTTTTGGGCGACCCTCAAGCGTGAGATCAACCACATCCACGGCGGCTGGCAACAACTCACCCGATCCGAACTACGAACAATCCTGTTCGACTACATCGAAGTGTTCTACAACCGCCAACGCCACCAAGCTCGACTCGAGCACCAAACACCCGCCGAGGCCTACGCTAAATCAGCAGCATGAACTAACAATCACCCGTGTCTCACCAACCGGGGGAACTCCACGCCGACCCTAGCGAACATATGGACACTTACATGGGACACGCGATCGGAAAGACCGATACAAGCCAGTACATTCCGGCACGACAGGCCGTTGAACTGGACTTTCTCTAGCGCCCTTGGCAAGAATCGAACTTGCGACGCACGGTTTAGGAAACCGACGCTCTATCCACTGAGCTACAAGGGCAGTGTCTGAGTGGAACTCAGCTCGCGAGCGTATCGCCGGTAGATCCGACGCTCACGTCGGTATCGCTCGAACCCACCTGAGCTGTGTCGTTGATGGCGCTGAGCCTCGCTTGAACTGCTCGAATCGAGCGGTTCAGGGTGGCTGAGGTGTGGTGGGAGCGCTTCGGGAGGGTTGGTTAGCCGGCCATGGTCAGTCCGCCGGAGACGCTGAGCACCTGTCCGGTGACGAACGAAGCGTCGTCGCTGGCAAAGAACAACACGGCGCCCGCTAGATCATCGGGCTGGCCGAGGCGTCCGATCGGAATGGCTCGGCGAAATGCCTCCCGCAACTTCTCGGGGTTCGCGGCAGCGTCGGTCACGGTGGCCAGGAGAGCAGTGTCGGTGGGACCAGGGCACACCACGTTGAAGGTCACCCCGTGGCGAGAGTGCTCCCGAGCCAACGTCTTGGAAAAAGCGATGATGCCGGCTTTGCATGCGGCGTAAACAGCTTCGCCCGATGAACCAACTCGAGCTGCGTCGGAGGCGATGTTGACGATTCGGCCCCCGCCTCGTTCCACCATGGCCGGCAAGACGGCGTGATGCATGTTGAGGGCGCCGACCAGATTGATGTCGATCAGCCGGGACCAGTCCTCGGGTTCGGTATCGAGGAATGGGACGAAGAGATCCCAGCCAGCGTTGTTGACCAACACATCGACGGGGCCGAGGTCGGTGACGGTTCGTTCGAGTGCGGCGTTGACCGATTCTCGTTCCGTGATGTCGCAATCGAGCGCGATCACTCCGACGTCATCGCTGCGAAGCGAGTCGGCAACGGCCTTCGCAGCAGCAAGATCCCGGTCGAGAACCGCGACGGCCGCTCCCTCCTGCACGAACCGATGGCACAGGGCGCCGCCGATTCCGCCCCCGCCGCCGGTCACGATCACGGTCTTGCCTTCGAATCTGTTCACTCGGAGTCCTTCGTTCGTTGGGGAGCCTTAGACGAATCTTGCCCTCGGACGACCGCGTGTCAATTTTCGATGGCGGGAGAACCGGGCCCTGGCCCCCGAACCGACGCAAGCTTGATTGAGTTCGCCCGAACTGTTCGATTCGAGCGGTTGGGGAGGGTTGTGGTGAACCCGCCTGAAGTGTCGTGGGCGTACGTGAACGCGCCCGAACTGTCGGCTGTTGGCTCGAGTCCGCCTGAACTGTTCGATTCGGGCGCTTGGGGGTGGTTCGTCGTGAATCCGTCCGAAGTGACGTGGGCGTGCGTGAACACACCCGAAGTGACGTGGGCGGGCGTGAATCCGTCTGAAGTGATCGAATCGAGCGGTTGGGGTGGTTTTGGCTAGTCGTGGGTGAGGACGGTCTCGGTGCCGTCGTGGACGTGGGTGATGGAGAACGTGTCCGCAGCCAGGTCGGCCATAAGCGTGGCGGTCGTGGTTCCGTTCTCCCAGCGCAGGCCGAGCTGATTCGGTTCGGTGGCGAGCACGGTGAGCTCGCCCGCGAATGCGGCCGAGGTGTTCCGGAGCCGCATGATCTCCAACTGGTCCTGAACCACACTGCGCTTGAGACCATCGTCGATGTCTTGAGCGGTGAGGTTGGTCCGGTTGATCTCCTTGTGGCCACCGGCGCCGCCGCGGTCGGCGGCGGCATAGTCGTTCGCGCCCGCGAACAGATCCAGATACCAGACCTGAGGGGTGCCCGGCATGAACAGCTGAATCGCTCGGGCCAGTCGCAGACGAGCCTCGCTCTCGCCGAGGGCACTGAAGAACGTGGTGTTCACCTGATAGTAGGAAATCTTCGAACCATCGGGTCCGTACAGATTCTTCACCCGGCCACCCCGCTCCAACAACCGCTCGATGATCGATTCGATCTCTTCGTTGGCCAATAACCCGTCCGTCTGCGACGTGCCACCGCCTCGTAGATCGATTACCGGGACGCCGTCGTGGCAACCGAGCATGTTGACCGTCTTCAGGTCCTTCTCGACGATCTCACCGATCCACCGGAGCAGACGAGCATTGGTGCCGCTGTCTATGGCATCGATCACCAGACCGGGAAAGAAGAAGTCGTAGATCGGGTAGTCCTGAGCCGACAATTCTTCGTGCAGTCCTGTGCCGTACTCGGAGTGGATCTCGGGCAGCAGAACCAGGCCGCACTCCTCCGCGATGTGTCGTAGTCGATCGAGGTACTGCCAAGTGCCGGGCGTGTTGAAGAAGTTGGATTCCCCAATCTCCTTGTGCAGATAGGCAAACGCATCGAGGCGAAGAATCTTCGCTCCGAAGTCGGCGAGTTGACGCAGGGTTGTGTGATAGAAGTCCCACACCTGTTCCGATCGAGCGTTCAGGTCCATCTGCCCCAGATACGTTCGTTCGCCGTCCACCACATCGACCTGTTGATAGAAGGTGTTCCAGTAGAAGCGGTCGGACCCGTCGGGAAATCGCACCTGCAAGATTGGTAGACCGGGTTTTCGCATGAACAGCTTCTCGAGGTGTTCGGGTGACGGCACGACGTAGCCGTCCTCGTGCAGCTCACCGCTCCCGTCCCAGAACGAGTTCCAGTCGATGAAGAAGTCGGTGAACTCAGACCGGTCGCCGTTGGCCACCAAGTCCTGAAACTGGGGTGACCCAACAGAGAGGTGATTCAGCACAAGGTCGAACTTGAGCATGATCCCCAGGTCGTTCAACGCATCGAGATCCTCCGGCGACACCAGATCGGCATTGAGGTTGTAGTCGATGATGGAGAAGCCACGATCGAGATCGCTGTTGAAGAACGTGGGCAGCACGTAGAACAACGAGAACACATCCCGCAGTTCGGACCGTTGCAACATCCGCACCGTGCCGGCGAGGTCGGTATCCAAGCTGTCGGGGTACGCGTTGAGCATCACCCCGTTTGGCAGGCCGTGTTTCATGCTCGCCCCGAAGCTGGCCGGTTCCGCAGTCATCGGACCGGTACAACCTCGTAGTCGCGGGTGATAACGAAGTCGGCCAACTGTCGGTGGCCGGCGATGATCTTGTGTTCGATCTTCAACACGTTTTCGATAAACGGATCCCCGACCTCACTGCCGCGGTTTCGCTTCTGACGATGTTCCAGGGTGTCGATTCGATTTCTGGCGATGAAGACTTTGGTGTCGACGTTCTTGAGCAGCGAGGTGTACGTGCCTTCGGCGATCACCACCTTGATCCCAGCGAGGTTGATCGTCTCCTCTTCGACCGAGTTCTCGTCGTAGTCGATGAGCGGTTTGACGATCTGTGCAGCTCCCTCGATCGCATCGATCAGGTTCTGTTCGAGAAGATCGAGATGAACCTCGACGTGTGGCCCCAACCAGCTGTCGTCCTCGCGACGTTTCGCATCGTTGGACCGCGGCGGCAACTTGAAATAGTCATCCTGACCGAGCAGAACAGCCCCGATCCCATCCTTCGCAAGCTCGTCAGCGATGGCCTTGCCCGTCTCTGACTTACCACTGCCAGACTCGCCCGCAACCGTGATCGTGTAACGGCCCGTCTTCGCGTTCACGGCGGCAAGAATCTCGGGCACGATCACGCGTGCTGCGGCTATGTGATGTTCTTCAAGAACGATGATGTCGCCCTTCACAGGCCCACTCTCCTCGGTTCGATACGTAACGCACAAAACGGCGGTCGCGGATCGTACCACTGCTGCTCACCACAACTTCGAGCGAAACTCGAGCCAAATTCTCCACGGCACCGGGTCCGAGGTCCCCGACCTTGCCTAGCAGTGCCTCGCCGTCTCGCGCTGCGCGAGGATGTCAACATGTCAGATCACGACCACTGCCCCAGCTGTGGGCACGAATTGAGCATGTTTCGAGTAAGTGCACCGGGACAGGGCGAGCGGGTGGCGAACGCCATCGCCTCCCGGGTGGCCTCCTGGTGGTTCCCGACGTTGGTGTTGGTGGGGGTGGGCATCTGGAGCCTGATCAACGTTGTGTCCCGTCCAATCGAGCCCTATCCGGTGGTGGTTCTGGCATGGATCAGCGCAGTGCTGGCCACCGTTGCCGCCTGTCAGGGGCCGTTGATCCTCCTGAGTCAACGGCGGGCAGCACTACATGATCGGGAGCGGGATGAGGAGGTGTTTCGAGTGGCGGTCAATTCCGAAGCCGACCTTCACACGATCGTGAATCGCCTCGACAGCATCGACGCGAAACTCTCCGCCCGCGACCGGTAGTCCCTACGGCCGGGAGGTGGACGCTGAGCATCGAATTCGACCAATCGTGGGACTCCGATTGGACGAATATCCATGTCAGTGCACTTACGAAAGATCTGTGACGATATACCTAGTCGCTAATGTGTTCTAGGTGATCGGTCGAGGTGTCCTATAGTAGAAAAACCCCTGCACGGGACGTTGGAGTCCGAAATGTCGAACAAGAACGAATCGAATCAAACCGACGGTCGTTACGAGTTTCGCGTCTGGGGAGACCATCGCAAGGCCGAAAAGAAGCTGGCGGACATGGCTACCACCGAACTCCGCGAGGAGTTTGAAGACTGCTATCTACTGGTCGACGACGACGAGGTGAACGCCAAGGTTCGGGACAGCACCCTGAAGGTGAAGCAACTCGTCTCCACCGACAAGGGTTTCGATCAGTGGTCTTCGGACTGGCACACCGATGCTGATTCGGCCCCTTCGCCGCTGGATGAAGTGTTCGAGGAACTCTCCCTGGACCGTCCTCAGCGAGGCAAGAGTTACAGCATCAACAAGGCCGTCAAAGACCTCGACGACGACGCCACCGCCCGGCCCGTGTTTGTGGTGAAGAACCGTCGTCGATATCGCATCGGTTCGATGAAGGCCGAGGTGACCGAGATCAATGTGAAGGGTCGAAACAAGTCGCTTCGAACCGTCGCCATCGAGGGCGACAACCTGAAGGACCTCGTCGCGCTCCGTCGGGAACTGGGTCTGAAGGGCGAAGCCAACGTGCCGATGCACGTGGCGCTGGACCGTCAGGCCAGCTGACTCAGCTAGTCGTCGAGGTCGACCGTGCCCTCAGCTGCATAGTCGACGTGGGGGATCGGCTCTCCCGAGGTTCGGACCACGCCGATGAGGTTCATGACGATGCGGCGCAGATAGCGGTAGTAGATCGCGAGCGGAACAACCTCGTGACCAGGCTGGGTCGACGTCATGAATCCGTCGATTTTCTGCTGGTGGTTCGCCGCAATCTCGAGCGCCCGATCGGCGAACTCATCTACTGCCGAGTCGCTGGCGTCGGAGTCACCGAGCAGTTCGGCGGCATCAACAAACAGCCTGGACACGATCTGGCGGCCCAGCAGCAATTCGTCGATGTCGGCGCTATCGACCAGGGAGACACCACTCTCGGCCAGATCCAGTACGTTCTTGGCCTGGTCGCCGATCCGTTCGATCTTCTTGATCAGCAACGTGAATCCGAGTACCGAGCCGATGTCGGCGTTGCCCTGAACCGTGACGTGGACGACCAGTTCCGACCGAAGCTCCTGCTCGGCGGTGTTGATTCGCTGGTCGGTCTCGCGAATGTCGTTGGCGACCGTTTCGGCATCGGTTTCGGTGAGCAACGCCAGCGTGGCCAGATCAAATGAGTGGCGGGCGTCGCTGAGCATCCCGATCGACCGGGCGACGATGGCGTCGAAGGATCCATCGCTCGAACCACCTCTAAAGAATGCAAGAACCATAGTGAGCTCCTTCTAACCGAGAATAACGACGCCGATGAGCGGCAGCACGACGAACGAGAAGACGACGTAGGCCACGGCGGCCGAGCCGTTCTTGACCGCCAGACCAGCGAGTCCCTCGGCGAGCCGAATGGGGATATCACGCAGGAAGGGGAGTCCGTAGAGCACGGCGATGCCGTAGATGTTGAAGGTGGTGTGGGCGAGGGCCACGGTGAGCGACTCGGGGCTGGACGCAGCCAGCGAAGCGAGAAGGGCAGTGATGGTGGTTCCGATGTTCGCACCGAGCGTGACCGGGTACGCATTGCGGAGGGTGATCACGCCTGCGCCTGCGAGGGGGATGAGGATTGACGTAGTGATGCTGGAGGATTGAACCGCCACGGTGATGATTGCGCCGATGACGATGGCGACGACCCCGCCACCCCTACTGAGAAGGGCATTCACCGCCCGTTCCACGCGATCGGCGACGAGTGCCCGCATGTTCCTAGTGATCAGGGTTAATGCCAGCAGGATGATGACGAGCCCGGTACCGATCATCAGAACACCGCGGAAACCGTCGGTTGCCCCGACCGCTTCCCAGAAGCTTTGAATCCAGCCCACCGGCTCCTTGACCCACACCTTGACCGGACTCTTCCACTCGGTGCCGGCGGTTCCCACCAGTCGACCGCTCACCCACTCGGCCACGCTGCTGATGATGCCGAAGGCCAACTCGAGGGGCAGGAGGATCATCACGGCGAGCACGTTGAAGAAGTCGTGCACCGCGGCGGCGGCGAAGGCCCGCCGGAACTCGCCGGACTGGCGAATGTGTCCCAGTGAAACGAGGGTGTTGGTCACCGTGGTGCCGATGTTGGCGCCCATGATCATCGGCACGGCGTCGTCGACACCCAGGGCACCGGAGGCCACGAGGCCAACGATCACCGATGTAGAGGCCGATGACGACTGCACCAGAACAGTGCCAAGCACACCGATACACAGCGCCGCTATAGGGTTGCTGGCTGCGGAGAACAGACTCTCCTGGGTGTCTGAGCCAAGGATCTTGATGCCCGTTTCGAGTGAGGACACTCCGACAAGAAAGAAATAGATCAGCGAGACGACGATCGCCGACTGGATATAGCCGGGAATTTCTCTCGTAGTGGTCTTGGTCACAGCGTGCGAAAGACTACTGGCGTCGACCCCCTGTTGCTACGAACCGGCTCCGAACCGATTGAAGCGTTGGGTCGCTTGGCAATAGTTTCGAGGTATGGAATTGTCGGGACGTACAGCATTGGTAACCGGTTCGAGCAGCGGAATCGGTGAACGCACCGCGGAACGGTTGGCCGAACTAGGCGCCAATGTGGTGGTCAATTCGGTGTCGTCGGTAGAGGCCGGGGCTGAAGTGGCAGAGCGTCTGGGGGAGCGGGGCCACTACCTGCAGGGCGACATCTCCGATGGTGAACAGGCGAAGGCGCTGATCGATGGAACGATCGACCGTTTCGGCCAACTCGACATTCTTGTCAACAACGCCGGTTGGACCACCGTGGTGCCCCACGACGACCTCGACTCGCTCACCGACGACATATTTCAGAAAACCTTCGAAGTGAACGTGTTCGGCACCTGGCAGTTGACCAAGTTGGCGATTCCGCACCTTCGCCAGAGCGACGATCCCAACGTCATCACCATCACGTCGATCGCCGGTGTGCGCCCGGTTGGGTCCTCGATCGCCTACTCGATGTCGAAGGCGGCGCTCAATCACATGACCCTGCTCCTGGCGAAGTCATACGGACCGATTCGATTTAATGCCGTGGCTCCCGGGTTGGTGGCGACACCGTGGACGAGTGACTGGGATGCGCTGCACGCGTCCGTCGCCAAGAGGGCGCCGGTGCCGAGATCGGCGACCCCCGACGATTGTGCCGAGGCGGTTCTGGCGTTCGTCCGGAACCGCTACACGTCCGGCGCTGTGTTCGTAGTCGATGGTGGGTTGACGCAGGTATGACCGAGCACTGGGGCCCGACATCGACACGGCATAACTCAAGGCCTCGACCTGCGGCTTTTCGTTGACCTTGCGCGTAATAAAGCTGGCGTAAATAAGCCTCATATAAACGAAAGTAGATCTTCGAGAAACTTCCCAAATTGTGGGAATGGGATCGAGGGGTCGTGAGTTCTATAGCGCTGACCGGCCACAACGGACGGTGCCTCTGAAAGGAACTCTCGACATGACTACTCGCCTCCCCCTCCCGAACTGGAAGCGCACCGCTGCGCTGCTGCTCGCCGTCAGCCTCACCGCAGCTGCGTGCGGATCCGATGATCCCGAAGCCGCGGCCGGTGTCGACGACCAAACCGAACAGGCCGTCGAAGCCGAAGAAGCAATGGAAGATGAAGAAGGATCCATGGAGGACGACGAGTCCATGGAGGAAGATTCGATGGAGGACGAAGACTCGATGGAGGAGGATTCCATGGAGGAGGACTCGATGGGGGAGGATTCCATGGAGGAGGACTCGATGGAAGAAGAGGGAGCGATGTCTGAAGGTCGGCCGACCATCGACATCACCTTCGAAGGCCTCGAACCGCTCGGCGATAACTTCGAATACGAGCTGTGGACGGTTGTCGACGGTGCGCCCGTGACCGGCGGCATCTTCGACATCGACGCCGCGGGCGACGTTGTGTTCTCATCCGATCAGGATGTGTTCTACGGACACGACGGTGCGTCCGACGTTGTGATCTCGATCGAGCCCGCCGTCGACCCTGACCCCGCCCCTGCAGCAGCCAAACCGCTTGGTGGCGCCATCGCCGATGACGGTTCCTTCACGCTGGGGACCAGCCACCCGGCAGCCTTTGGCACCGACTTCGCCGACGCCAGTGGTGGATACATCCTGGCCACACCGAGCAACGGTCCCGACACCGACGAGCTCTCCGGACTGTGGTTCCTCCAGGTCGGCGATGACGGCCCCGAGGCCAGCCTGAACCTTCCCGAACTCCCCGAGGGTTGGGTGTACGAAGGGTGGGCCGTCGCCGATGGCCAGCCGATCTCGACCGGCACCTTCACCGATGGCGCCGCCGCCGACGACTTCGACGGATTCACCGGACCCGGCGATGTGCCGGCGTACCCCGGTGAGGACTTCCTGGTGAACGCTCCTGACGGGATCGACTTCCCGATCAACCTGCAGGGTGGCCTGGCCGTGATCAGCGTTGAACCGGCCGATGATAATGACCCCGCTCCGTTTGCGCTGAAGCCGCTCGTGGGTGAGATCCCCGCCGATGCCGAACCGTTCACCAACTACGACCTCGGAACCGGCCCCGTCTTCTCCGGAAGCGGACAACAGAACAACGGCTGATCTCCCACAGCCGCTGACCGGTAGGCGTTCCCTCTCCCGCCTACCACCCGCCTGAGGGCCATCCGCTGCGGCGGATGGCCCTCTTAAGGTTTTCGGGCCCGTTCGATGCCGGTGGGAACAACCGACTCGGGACCGTAGGGGAATCGGTTTTCGAACTCTGCGTTCACCGAGACCCAACGCACCACCTGAGCGCGATCCAGTGCGCCGTTGTCCATTAGGCTTTTCCAGTACTGAAAGCCGTCCTCGTCGGGTTGTCGTCCCAGCATGTTGAAATAGACCCGACGCAGATATGCCTCGTGATCGTTCTCGGGTATGTCCTCGTATTGTGCCGCGAACTCGGGTTGAAGCGGATTGGCAAACCAGTGCGTGATTCCGGCCAGGTCGATCACCTGGGTCGAGCAGAAAAGATCGGTTGAGGTGCCGTTGATTCGGGTGGAGTGTGACTCGGGCCCGGTCCCCAACAGTGGGTTCCAGATGTCGTAGTCCAGATGACCGGCCTGCTCTCCGGTCTGGGTGGTGCCGTAGGTCATCACCATGCCATCGGGTGTGAGGGCGGCGTGGATGGGCACGATCGGCCAGTCGGCCAGATCGGACCACTGTCCGGTCGAGTCGGCTGCCGCGGCCGCTCGGGGCCCACCGCCGATCGCGGCCATCAGTGCCGTCAGCAGGATCACCGTTGTTGCTACGACAAAACGCCGTCGTATGTTCCGCCTCTTCAGTCCGCCGTCGCGGTTCACCCGATTCCCCCCGGGAAGATATGTAACGCCCGCTGTTCTCGTTGCGCCTGCCCGCCCATTCGTAGTCTGTCCGCCTGCACCGCCAAAGCGTGCGGAATTCTAAGAAAATTCTCCAGAGTCCAAAGACTCTGACGAGTGACTGCGTGGCCCGATGTCTTCGTCAGCTTGCACCGGCGGGGGTGCGTGCGTCAGGCTCGAACCATGACGAACCTTGGATCGATTGGCCCTGACCTGCTGCAGGCAGCCCGTGACCTGCAAGAGGACACGATCGAGATGCGTCGGCTGGTGCACGCCGATCCAGAAATTGGACTGCAGCTCCCGGCCACACAGGCGAAGATTCTGGATGCCTTGACCGGACTGGGACTCGACATCACTCTGGGCGAGTCAACGACGTCTGTGGTGGCTGACCTCGACACCGGGACTCCCGGCCCCACCGTGCTGCTCCGGGGCGATATGGACGCTCTGCCCCTCACCGAGGACTTCGTCAGCGACTTCCAGTCCAAGAACCAAGGTGTGATGCACGCCTGCGGGCACGACACCCATGTCGCCATGCTGGCCAGTGCGGCCCGACTGCTCAGCGAAAACCGTGACAGCTTCACCGGGCGCATTCGGTTCATGTTCCAACCCGGTGAGGAGGGTTACCACGGAGCGCAATACATGATCGACGAAGGCGTGCTCGACGGCGTCGACCGGGCTTTCGCCATTCACGTTGTCACCAACATGCCCAACGGACTGCTGGCCACCAAAGGTGGACCGTTGTTGGCCAGCGCCGACAAGTTCGAGGTGACCGTTCACGGCAAGGGGGGTCATGCCTCGGCCCCCCACGACTGCGTCGATCCGATTCCGCCGGCAGCTGCGATGGTCGGAGGGTTCCAAACCATCCTGACCAGGGACCTCGATCCTTCGCAGTCCGCGGTGTTGACCGTCGGGCACATCGAAGCTGGCACCACGAACAACATCATCCCGCCGTCGGCTTTTCTGGAGGGAACGATTCGAACATTCGACGAATCGGTACGGGCGAAGATCCACGAGGGGGTCCACCGCATCGCAGCGGGGACGGCGTCGAACCACCGTTGCACCTGCACCTCGAACATCATCCCCGGCTATCCGGTAACCATCAACGATCAGGCCCAGGCCGAGCTGACCGCCGAGGTTGCCTCGAAGCTCGTGGGAGCCGATGGCTTCCTGATGGCGGAGGAGCCCGCATTCGCAGCCGAGGACTTCAGCTATGTGCTCCAGCAGGTTCCGGGTGCAATGGCGATGCTCGGCGTCTGTCCCGACGATGTCAGTCCAGCCGAGGCGGAGCCGAATCACTCGAACCTCATGCAGGTCAACGAGTCGGCGCTCTACAACGGTGTCGGCCTCTATGCAGCCATGGCGATGGCGGGTTAGGCCGGGCCCGCTTCCGGAAGCTCGATTCGAAACCGTGCGCCGCCCAGCGGCGAATCGCCGATTTCGATCGTGCCACCGTGGCTGTCCACGATCGATTTCGCAATTGCGAGACCGAGACCTGAGCCTCCGGTGGTTCGATGGCGGGAGGGATCCAGTCGGCTGAAACGATCGAACACGACCTTGCGCTGGTCGATCGGAATCCCGGGTCCATCATCTTCGACGATGAGGACAACCGCACCGTCGGATTCGTTGCGGTGACATGCCACCGAGATCGTGCTGCCTCCGTGGCGGTGGGCGTTGTCGATGAGGTTGCGGACCACTCGACCAAGGCGGCCCGGGTCACCGATCATCCGGACCGGCGTGATGTCCAAAGTTCGGATGGTGGCCGGATGCAGTCGGGCCTCGGAGCGAAGAATGTCATCGAGGTCGACCTCCACTCGCTGAGGCTGCACCTCTCCGTAGCGCGAGAGATCCAGCAGATCCTGGATCAACCCGCTCATGCGTCGGCCATGTTCAAGGACCAGACCGTTCGCCCGCTCCAGCCGTTCGGGATGACCCGATGCGAGTTCGGCTTCGCCCAGGAGGACCGTCAGTGGACTCTGCAGTTCATGGGAGGCGTCAGAGACAAACTGCTTCTGGGCCTGTGCGCCACGGTCGAGCCGGGACAACATGTGGTTGAGCGTCGTGGCGAGGCGATCGATCTCGTCGTTGGTGCCCGGAGCTTCCAACCGTTCATGCAACGTGTCCGCGCTGATGGCGCTCGCTTTGGCTGTCATCTCGTCGACCGGTCGTAGGACGCGGCCCGTCACCAACCAGACGAGTCCGCCGAATATCGCCGTGAGCAGCGGGATGATCAGCCAGAGGACCGAGCGCACCTGGTCGACGTTTCGATCCACGAGGTTGAGCGGGGACAACGCCTGCACCGCATAGGAGGTGCCGTCGGGGGCGATCGCGGGCCGTTCGGTCACCTCCCACGGCTGGTCTAGGAAGAAGTCTGTGAGGATCTCGTCGTCGAAGATCGGCTCCACGCTCGATGAGGTGGCCAGAACGCCATCACCGGGCACCACGAATTCGGACCCATCTGGTCCGACGACGATGTCGCCGGGTTGGAAGAATGCGCCATCGAACTCCACCACCTCGGTCGTGAAAAAGTCGACCTGCACGATCGATGCGTTGATGAACGATCCGTCGGAGGTCAAGATCGCGAACTCGGTGCTGTCCGAACCCAGCGGCATCGAGAATCGGCGGGGATCCTCGCCTTCCTCGATCATGGCCACGATGTCGCTCAGGGTGTTTTCGTTCTGCTCGGCCAGTTCGAGTCGGACCTCGCGTCCGACGAGCGTGACGATCACGATCGACGCCAACGCAAGAACGGTGGCCAGAATGATGGTGGCGGCCGCGGTGATTCGGGCCCGGAGGCTCCTCATTCGCGCACCCTGAAACCAACTCCGCGAAGATTCTCAATCTGGTCTGAGCCCAATTTCTTTCGCAGGTATCCCACGTACACGTCGACCACATTGGGGTCACCGTCGAAGTCCATTCCCCACACCTGTCGGACCAACTCGTCCCGGGAGAGCGGGCGATCCTCGGCCTTCAGAAGTGTCTCGAGCAACGTGGCCTCCCGAGTCGTGAGCGCCGTCTCTACCCCGTCCTTCGCACATCGTCGGGAGGTCGTATCGAACGTGATCGAACCTCTCGCAAGAACCGAAGATCGTCGCACCGCGGGGGTTCGGCGCATGAGCGCTCGCAGGCGGGAAACGAGTACGGCGGTCGAGAACGGTTTGCGCAGATAGTCATCCGCACCCAGGTCGAGTCCGTCGGCTTCGTCAAACTCGCCGGCTTTCGCGGTCAGCATCAGTATCGGAATCATGCTCGACTCGGCCCGCAACGTGCGACAGACCTCGTAGCCGTTCATGCCCGGCATCAGGATGTCGAGGACTACTGCCGCATAGTTCGACTCTCGGGCCATCCACAACCCGTCGAGTCCATTGGCAGCTCGGTCCGATTCGATTCCGGCGTCCCGAAGCGTCTGCTGAACCAGTTCCGCGATGGCGTCGTCATCTTCCACCACCAGAACGCGCGAGCTTTCGATCCCGGACGCGCCCGAGTCGACGTGGGGCGTAGCGACGGTTTTCGGAGTGGGTTTCATGATCGAGTGTTGGCGTTCCTATCGGCGGCGGCAACGGGGCTATGAAACCAGCTCGACGGTAAGAGAGGCCTAAGAACTCTCCGTTGCTGAGGCTTCGCCGTGTATGGCAGTTGAGAGTCGGTCCGCAGAATCGGGTTTTCGCCGCAAACACGGGTCGACTACGTTCGCCCCTATGACAAGGGCGAGCGCAGTTCTCGTGGCAGCGACGATTCTGGTAGCGGGTTGCTCCGGGGGCTCCGAGCCCGAGGGGGCCGATACGACCGTGGCCCCGTCCTCGTCCACCACCGAAGCCTCCACCACAACGACCACGGCCCCAACAACCACCACGACGACCGAGGCCACCACCACGACCGTCGCGTTTGCGTTCCCCGATGATCCGGGCCGGATGATCGCTGCAGTGCAGTTGACCGGGGCCGAGTTCGGCGCCGATTACATCGAGAGCGACAATGACGACCCCGATGATGAGCCTCTCTGTGACGGTGTCGACTCGTTGAACACCCAGTTCCCTCCCCAACTCGATGACCAAAAGGTCTTCGAAGGTGACCATCTGTTCTTCTCCAACGTTGGCGTGTACCCCACCGCAGCCGACGCCGACGCGGCATTCGACTACCTCCGCACCGCCTACGAACGATGCAACGAGGGGATTCGGATCGAGGACGGACAGGAGATCCTGCTGGCTGCGATTCCCTTCAGCCCGCCCTCCATTCTGGGGGCCGACCGTCTGACGGGCCTGGCCCTGGACCAGACCACCCCCGATGTTGCCGTTCTGGTTCAGACCCGTCTGATCACGGTAGATCGGCTATTGATCTTCGTCGGTGGATCTGATCCCGACGTTGTACAGCAGATGGCGGAGGCGGTGGTTGCCCGCACGCGTGAACCGGCGGAACCCGAGAGCTTCGCCCCGGTCGGAAGTCTGAACGTGGGCCCCGGCTACACGAATCCTGCGTACTACAGCTTCGCCGAGGGCCCGGACCAGCTCCGGGCTCTGGGGTTGAGCGAGGCGTCGCTGATGTGGCTCAATACCAACTCGCTGGAACGTGTCGATGAGGTGGCCAGCAGCAGTTGTGTCGCCACCCAGCAGTTGACCCCGGGGGACTCGGGAGCATTGGTCGATGAGATCATTCTGGGCGTCTTCAGCGCCGAGGATCGGGCCACGTATCCGCCGGAGGCGCTCGGCGAGGTATACGGAGCTGCGAACGGGATCTATTGTCCTGGGCTTTCGGAGTATCTCACGGAGGTCATCGACGCCATTCCGGGGTAGGTAGCTCGCCGACCGCGGCCTATAGGGTGGCGTCCGTGGCTACCCCTCCTCCTGAATCAGAGCGCGAAATACTCGACTGGGCGACCTACGGCGTCGCCATCCGAGAGTTGGCGGGCCAGGTGGCCGACGATGGTTTCCGGCCCGACATGATACTGGCGATCGCCCGCGGCGGTCTCTTTGCGGCCGGTTCGCTCGGTTATGCGCTCTCGGTCAAGAATCTGTATGTCATGAACCTCGAGTTCTATGCCGGTGTGGATGAACGGCTCGATATGCCGGTCATGCTGCCGCCGTACATGGACAAGGTCGATCTCACCGGTGCCCGGGTTCTTGTTGCGGACGACGTGGCCGACACCGGACACACGCTGAAGGCGGTCCATGAGTTCTGTCAGGACGTGGTGGCCGAGTCCCGAACTGCGGTGTTATACGAGAAGCCCCACTCGTTGGTGAAGTGTGACTACGTGTGGAAACGAACCGGTCGTTGGATCAACTTCCCTTGGTCGACCGAACCGCCTTTGGCTGCCCCCGGTGGCGGTGGCATCGTCCTCGACGCCTGACCGGTGATCACCGCCCAACTCGAATCGGCGACCTCGGAGCTGGGGCTCTCGGTCGTCATCGCAAGTTTGGTGTTGGTCGCCCTTTCGATTGCCCTCGCCCAATGGCTGCGACTGGGCGTCACCCGGGACATTGTCGTTTCTGCGCTGCGAGCGGCGGTGCAGCTACTGGCGGTCGGGGTCATCCTCACCAGCCTCTTCACCTCACGGTGGGCGACCGCGGCATCGATCCTGTGGGTTGGAGTGATGATCGCAATCGCAACGTTCGTCATCGGGCGCCGGGCCAAGTCCCCGTCTCGGGCCCTGTACGGGGTGGCGGGGGTAACCGTGGCCCTCTCGACGGTACTGAGCCTTCTCGTGGTCTTTGTCAGTGGTGTCTTCGACCTGTCACCGGTTGCGACCGTGGTGATGGCCGGCATCACGATCGGCAATGCGATGCCCTCAGCGGTACTCGGGGTGAATCAGGCGGTCGCGGCCAATCGCAATGGCAAGAACCAGTTGGAAGCGTTGCTGTCGCTGGGCATGACCCGGTCCCAAGTCGTCCGTTTCATGGCTCCTACGCCGGCTCGTAGTGCCCTGGTGCCTCAGATCGAGCGCACCAAGGTCGTTGGACTGATCGCTCTGCCCGGTGCGATGACGGGCCTCCTGTTGGCCGGTGTGGATCCGCTTGATGCCGTACTGATTCAGATCCTGGTGATGTACCTGGTCCTCGGAGCTACCGCGTTGT
This sequence comes from uncultured Acidimicrobiales bacterium, assembly GCA_937958015.1. Classification (GTDB taxonomy): domain Bacteria; phylum Actinomycetota; class Acidimicrobiia; order Acidimicrobiales; family SZUA-35; genus JABDIY01. The sequence goes on from CALGOA010000063.1 coordinate 47,587, forward strand.
GTGCTCTGGTGACGGTCGCTGCGGTAAGCCGCAGTGCGGTCACCGACGGTCTTGTGGTTGCCGATTGGGTGAGCGGACAGGATCCCGCCTGAGGTGGGCCCGAAAACGGTTGGGGCCCGACCCCAGCCGCCGAAGCGGTCGGGATCGGGCCCAAAGTATTCCTGGCCGGAATCAGGCGAGGTCGAGTCCCTCGGTCGCTGCCATTCCAGCCTCGCGAATTCGTTCTCGCTCAGCGTTTCGTTCCCGTCGCTCCGCCGTCCGCCTCTTCCAGGCTTTCACCTTCCAGTGTCGTTTCGGCTTCCTCTTGGGGGCGGTACGTGGAGGCTTGTCGAACTTAGGCCGGCTGAATACAGCGCCCTCGGGATCCTCCACGGTATGTAGCTCCTGATGGAGCTGGTGCCGTACCTTCCGGTGCTCCTTGGCTCGGACTGTTTTGTCCGGCCGGAGTTCGACCTCGTCGATCTTCTCCGGTGTCAAGAGGCTTCCGTCCTTGCGGTGACGTGCACTCACGTTGGCTGGCTCCTTCCCGTCCGGACAGCGCCGGACAATCGGTCCTGGACGCTGGCATTCAGCGCCAGGATTCACCACGAGTTAGCTATCACTAACCCGTAGTTCACTTTCTCACATTGGGATCTCAATGTCCATGAGCCTCCCGAACCAATTCGTGACCGACGTCATATGTCCTGCTCAAGCGTGTCCAAGCACTTCGGTTGCTGACCGGTCCTATCGGTCGAGTTGCACCGCGAACGTATTCACCGCGGTCCCGGACCCGAAATCGGTGCTGAACAACACGTACCGGCCGAGTGGATCGAGGGCGATGAAGGGTGTGGACCCCCACTCGAAACCAAAGCCGAGGTCGAAGGACATTCGGTGTCGACCCAGGCGATAGATGGTCACGTCCGGCCCGGTGTCGACAAGCAGAATCTCTCCCTGATACGGCGCCCCAGCTCCCGAATCCGCCGCCCGGGTGACCGCAGCCACCACACCCGCGGACAACGTGGTGGACAACTGGCCGTTGCCCACCGCCTGGGAACCGGTCGAATCGTCGAGCAACGATCGGCGGTCCCCGGTGACCAGGTCAAAGGCGATCACCAGTCCATTGCTCTCGCGATCACCGGTCAGCGTCACAAGGGCGAGTGGGTGAGCGTCCGCGCCTCCGATCGTGACTGCCTGCGCGTCAGCCCGGACGATGATCGGGTCCTGGGGCGTTGGTTGAAGGTCGCCGTCCAGAACCCGGATGGCGGTGTCGGTGATGGCGGCGAACAGCGTGCCATCAGGCGAGGCCGAGGTTGGGGCCGTTTCGCCCTGATCGACGAGTTCGCTGATGACGACCTCCCCGGTGAGGAGGTTGTAGGTCATCCAATGTTCGCCGTCCGCCTGCGTGCACAGGAGGCCCATCACCCCGGTGCCGTTGGCCGTGGAGCCGATGCCGCGACCCTGCCCGATTCGGTCACAGGCCTCGAAGGTCTCGGCTACTCGTCGAGCGCCGGTCCGTACGTCCAGTTCGATGAGCCGGTTGCTTTCACCACCGTCCCAGTCGCTGAAGTAGATCAGTGACTCTTGGGTCGGATGCCACGAGAAGTTGTAGACGTCGTCGCTGACGATCGACAGCTCGCGAAGGGGCGCGAGGGTGTTCCCGTCGTACAGCTCGTGGCCTTCACCCTGCTGGTACAAGATGACCAGCGAACCGCTGGGGTTGAAGGTCTGCGACGTGGAATAGACAGGCGTAATCGTCCCGCCCACCGGTGCGTCGGTCACCTGAACTATCGAGGTGCCAAAGTCGGGTTCGGTCCACTCGGTCCCGGGCCCCGCCGGCAACGACGAGGATGTGGTCTCGGTCAGAGCCACCGGATCGCCGTGTTGAACGGCGTTCTGCAGATCGAGGGGCATCGGAGGTGGGAGGGTGAGTTCGCTGACCGGCCCGCCATCGGCGCCGTCAGACGTGCCGGTCGTTGAAGTGGCGTTGGTCGTTGAGGTGGTGATGGTGGTTTCGGGCGGCGCGACGGCCTCGAGATCCTCGTTCCCGCCGTCCTGTAGCAGGGTGCGCAGGCCGAAAACACCGGCGATCGCCAATACGGCAACGGCGATACCAGCTGCGAATGGACCGACGGAGGAGGACCGCGGCGTGAACTCGGGTGGCGTGAGATTGTCGGTCTCGACCCTCAGGTCCTGCGCCGCCGAACGCAGCACATCATCGAAGTCATCCATCGAGCGTCCCCCTTTCCGGCATGATCTCGCTCAGTTTCGCCCGACCCCGCTTGAGGTGGGTTTTCACCGATTCTTCTCCGACCTCCAGGATCGTGGCGATCTGGGCGATCGTGAGGTCCTCCCAGTAGTGGAGGGTGATGGCCTGAGCCTGCCGTTTGGGAAGTGCCCTGACCGCCTCCCACACGGCGCTGGAGCGATCGGGGAGTCGGATGTCGGCCTCTGGTTCGACCCGACGGGCGCGCACCTTGGTGATCATGCGGGCCTCGCTCATGAGGCGACGACCCCGGGAGTGGCATTTGTTCACCAGTACCCGTCGGATCCATGCTTCGGGGTAGTCGTACCCGGTCACTTCGCTCCAGCGGCGATGAGCCTCGGTGAAGGCATCGTGCACCATGTCCTCGGCCACCATGCGGTTGCCCGTCAGGGCATAGGCGAGGCCCACCAGTCGCGAGTACTGCTGGGTGTAGAAGTCGTCGAAGACGAGGTTGGCCCGGACCGGAACGTCGTCCGGTGGGGAATCGTGGAGTATTCGGCGTTGCATGGAGTGCCGCCGAGCGTACGTAGCCGTCAAACCAATGTCCCATTCCGGTCCCGCATATCTGCTTGAACGATCCAGCGTGACGACGCGGGGGACAGGTTCGCTCAGATTTCTACTCCGCCACCGGTCCGGTCCGGTACCGCCCGCGAACTTCGACCGGCTCGAGGGTGGGGACCGTCAACGTTCCGGCGTCGAGATCGAGTGTGTCGAACGCCGGATGGGCGTGTAGCAACGAACGAACCCGGTCCAGATCAACCGGCGCAGGGTCTCGGCGTTTCTGGCAGTTGGGACAGACGCCCAGGCGCCGTTGCCACGGGGATTGTTTTCCCGAGTACCGCTCCACCCTCGAGCCACAGATCAGACAGCGCCGCCGGGCCGAGGGCAGAATCCACTGTTCCATTCTCTGGCGCGGTTGACCGGTGGTTCGCTGGGGCCCCAGCCTGGCGTTCGTCCGAATCAACGCCGCTCCGATCGCTACGACCCGGTGGATGTCCGGGATTGTGTCGACCGGCTGGAATGGTGTGATCCCACAGATGAACGGCGTCTCCACTGCGTAGATGTTGCCGAACCCGGCGATCAGCCGCTGGTTCAGCAGCGCCCCGCCCAGCGGAGCAGGTCCTGCGGACCGGAGCCGTTCGACCGCCTTCTCGTGGTCATAACGACCGCAGAGATCGGGACCGAGGTAGGCGAGAATTCGCTCCTCATCCTTGGTCTTGATGATGTCCAACTTGGGAACATCGATTCCAGTCACAACACCCGAGTCGAGGGTGAACTCGAACCGTCGACGCCACTGCGGCACGTCGTAGGCCGGTCGGAACGTCACCCGGCCCTGCATCAGCATGTGGGCGTGAAGGGTCCGACCATCGTCGAAGCGCACGAGGAGGTGTTTGCCTCGGGCGTCCGCGCTGAGGATCGTTCGCCCGTCGAAGGATGCGGTGGCGAGTCGGGGGTGGCGAAAGGTGGATTTCTTGATGACCGCGCCCTCGTGACGCTCCTGGAAGGCGGCCGCCATACGGCGGATGGTGTCTCCCTCAGGCATCGGAGAGGTTCGACCTATACAAAGGCACCCGCCACCGATAGCGCTTTCGGAAGCGATTCGATGGTGACCGGGCCCCGCTGGGGAAGGGGTTCGCCGTCGGCCCACCAGGATGCATCGATCTCCACCGTGACACGTTCGATCCGTTGGTGATGAACCTTGCGGCTTCGAATGTGCTGGCCGATGAACGCGGTGGGAAGCACGAGCGCGAGATGGGCCGGGTTCACCGCGTCCACGACGACCAATTGCATCCGACCATCGGTGGGCCGTGCTGTCGGGCAGATCGCCATCCCACCGCCAAAGAACCGGGTGTTTCCGAACGCCAGAATCGAAAACCGATCGCCCGTTTCGAGTCCGGTGACCCGATGGGTTTCCAATCGGGGCAGACACCTTAGGGTTGCCAATGTGTATTTGAGCTGGCCTCCGGCCCACGTGATTCGGTTTGCGGTATCGGTGACCACACCGGAAAATCCAGCGGTCAGCACGCTCACCGCGATCGAACGGTTGTTGTGGGAGTCGGTGATAGCGATGAGGTCCATCGGTGTGGTTGGTCCCAGCGCCAGCGCGGCGGCCTTGGCGACGGAACCGGGGATGCCAAGGGCCCGGGCGATGTCGTTTCCGGTCCCGGCCGGCACGATTCCAACCTCGATCGAACGACCGTGGAGCGACTGCACGGCGTGATGGATCATGCCGTCTCCACCGGAGATGATCAGTCGTTCGATGGGCTGGTGATCCAGTAGTTCAGCGATGTGGGAGGCGTCGTCCGATGCCAATGGCTGCACCGTGGCCCCGGCGGTCTCCAATGCATCGATCGTGCGGTCGAGCTTCGGCTGGTTTCGTTTGTGGAGCAGGTGAACGTGCAAGCGGCGCTCTCAATCTCGGTCGGGTCGATACTTACGGTTCGCCTTGCGTTGGGACTGTTCACGTTTGGCCCGCAGGCGCCGCTCCTTGGCCCCTCGGCTGGGTTTGGTGGCCGCCCTCTTACGCTTCGGCCGCAGCGCCTGCTCGGCTCGCTCGGCCAGTCGGGTCAGTGCGATATCGCGGTTGCGCGCCTGGGACCGGCTGTCGTCGGCCACGATTCGCATCCTCGGTCCGAATTCGGCGGTGAGCGCATTTCGTTGTCCCTCGGTCAGGACCGTGCTCTCGCCGATTTCGAAAACCAACTCGGCGCGGGTGTTGGCGGTATTCGCATGTTGACCGCCGGGGCCTCCGGAGGGCCCGAAGCGCCACTGCAATTCGGCGTCGGGGATCGTGAGCTGGTCGTTGATGCGAACACCCATCTCAGACTCGGGTCATTCTGTTGCCAGCTGCACGATGCGGGGATCGAGTCGGTGGTAGTCGCCGGCTTCGGATGCGAAATAGATGATTTCGGTGGACAGTCCCGTCGGCTGGTCCAGCGTCCCGGCACATATCGACCATGTTGAGCTCTCCTCAGAATCGCGCCAGAACAGGCTCGATCCGCACGTTGAACAGAAGCCGTAACCCACGTTCGGATCATCGGCGGGGTGAAACCACGACAGGGTGTCGGCGGACCCGATCACGATCCGTTCCCGTTCGGCCCGGGTGGCTGCCATGTGATGGCCGGTGATTCGACGGCAGCGTTCACAGTGGCAATCGATCACCGCCCGCAGATCGCCATGCACCACGTAGTCGACCGATCCGCAGAGACATCGGCCGTGATGATGGCTCACTGGGTGTTGAGCCAGGGTTGGTCGTCGCCGAAGTACTTCTCGATGTCGGCGTCGGGATCGGGGCGGGATTGGCGATCGCCGGCCAGCAGTTTGGAAGCGGCGATACCGCTGACAAATCCGGCGAGGTGACCCTCCCACGAGATGCCGTCCTGGGGGACCAGCCCAACGATCACGGTGGTGGTGTACATCACGACCGCCACCAGAGCGGGTGCGAAGGCGGCGGGGCGCCGTTCGAAGAATGCGGCGCCGAACAGAGCGCCGAAGTAGGCGAAGACGACACCGCTGGCACCGATGTGGTTGTTCCCCTCGGCGAAAAGCCAGGTGAGGAACCCGCCCAGTAGAACGGCGATGATCGTGACGAAGACCCAGCGGCGGAACCCCCGGATCATCACCAGTCCCGAAAGGATGAGGAACGGGAAGGTGTTCGAAATCAGATGCCCAAAGTCGCTATGGAGAAAGGGGGCCCACAGGATTCCGTCGAACCCTTCGCGACGGCGCGGCAGGATTCCGTTGCGCTGCAGGCTGTCGTCGAGCAGGTAGGTGTCGAGAATTTCGATGAACCACCACGACCCCACGATGGCGGCCAGGGTGATCACCGCCGTGACGATCGGTGCCGACCAGCGCGGCGTTGGCGTGGGGGTGGTGGCGGTCATGGTCCCTTCAGGATACGACAGGAGCACGATGCCCTACCACCACCCCATTCACCGGTGGAGGTGTCCGGCTAGCCCATTAGTTGCCGGTGAGGACGATCTCCCGTTCGTTCTCGTACGCCTGGGTGGCTTCGTCGACGGCCTGTAGCTGTTTCTCGGCAAGCTCGGGGCGGCTGGCCCGAGCCCGATCGGCGGCGGCCACCAGTCCGGATCCTCCACTCTGGAAGTGCGGCATCACGTGGCGGGCGAACAGCTCCCAACTCTTCTTGGTTGCCTGCGGGTTGGCCCAGTTGTGAGCCAGTTGCAGGTAGGCGCCGAATCCGCCATTGCTCTGTTCGAGCAGTTCCTCGATTTGGGCGATGGCCTGCTCGGGTGTTCCGACGACACCGAGGCCACCGTTTACGAAGTTCACCATCTCGTCGATATCGCCACCCTCGACCGCCATCTGGGGGAAGGCTGCCACGTTCTGGAAGTAGCGGAACCACTGCGTTATTCCGTACTCGACGTCCTGGCGGGCCTCCTCCTCGGTCTCGGCCAGATGCATCAGACCTACCAGGCGCCACTTGTCGCGATCGGCGACCTGCCCGTTGGCGGCGGCCACCTCTTCCTGAATGGTCCAGTGATGGGCCAGCACGTCCATGCCAACGGCGACGGTTGCGCCGAGTGACAGAACACCGGCACCGTACTTGCCGGCCAGTTTGGCGCCGGACGGTGATGCGACCGCGGCCACGGCGATGTCGAAGAGTGGCTCGGAGTACGGGCGCAGATGCAGGCGGGCGTCCTTGAGCGTCAGCCGGTCGGACTGGTAGTTGACCGGTTCATCGGTCGTGAGCAACTGCATCACGATCTCCATGTATTCATGAAGCAACGGGCGCATTTGGGGTGGTTCGAGACCCAACATGGCGGCGTCGGTTGGCAGCGCGCCCGGCCCCACGCCCAGCATGATGCGGCCCCGGGTGAGGTGATCGAGCAACACCATTCGTTCGGCCACCCACAGTGGATTGTGATAGGGCAACGACACCACGCCGGTACCGAGCTTGATCCGCTTGGTCCGGGCCGCAGCCGCGGCGATGAAGATCTCGGGCGAGGCGATGATCTCGCTGCCCGCCGAGTGATGTTCGCCGACCCAGACTTCGTCGAAGCCGAGGTCGTCCATGTGTTCGATCAGGTCGAGGTCCTGTTCCAACGAGATGGTGGGGTTGTGTTCGGGCGCGTGGAAAGGCGCCATGAATGTTCCGAATCGCATACGCATGCGGGTTCTCCTTGTGTTTGCCGGTTCCCTTGACCTCAACCTAGTGACTGGGGTCACATATGTCGAAATCGTGACGAAGGGTGGCCCGAACGGGTGACTTCGCCCAACGAGACGGGTCTGGCGGGGGGACCGGGTCTTGCGCCATTCTGGATCCGGAGAACGTCGGATGATTTCGACGCAGTGGAGAGACATCACAAGTTGAGTGAATTCAAGCGCACAGAGATCTTTACGGTGTTCCTTATCGGCGCCGTCGCCGTCGCGCTCTTGGTCGTGGGGTTCAACCGCGACCGCAGCAGCCTGATCGAAGCGGAACCGGCCGGTACCAGTACCTCGGCGCCGGTGACTCCGATTTCAGCTCCGGCAAACACCACCGAAGCGACCACCACCGTGGCTACAACGACGACCGAAACCTCTACAACTACGACGCTCCCCACCACGACCAACACCTCCACAACTACGACGCTGCCGACCACGACCACGGTCGCCACCACAACCACTGAGGCGACGACCACCACTGCGGCCCCAGCCACGACGGCGGCGCCGCGGCGTACGACCCGTCCGCCGACGACCCGTCGGCCCACGACGACTCGTCCGCCCACCACTCCGGCACCTACCCAGCCGCCTCGTACCTTCGCTCCGCCGACGTGGACGGTTGCGCCCTAGCGGGTCTTGCTCCGTGGCTTAGCCAAGGTCACGGTCGGCGGTGCAGTTGACGTTGCCGTCGCCGACGGTCATCTCGACACCGTCTCCCATGTAGATCGGGTTCGGGTCTTCAAAGATCGGCTCGCCGTCGATTCGTACGCTGAGCTGGGCCGGATCCGCTCCCTGATCGATGAACTGCTGGCGGTAGGCATCGGTGATCAGTCCGCGGGTAACCGTGTATGCGGTTCTCATGCAGCTGCTCGACCCGATCACGTTTTGGCTGTAGGCATACGCGGTCGGGGTGAGGCCGAGGTCGTCGCTGACCCACGGGAACACATCGGTGGCCTTGCCGAGGAGGCCTTTGGAGACGGTGACCGAATCGGCGGTCTCCACCGCGTTGACGCGAGGTCGAACGAACTTGATCGATTCTGCGGGGATCACGATTTCGGTGGTCCCGTCGGCTCGTCGGAGAACTTTGGCCGCCCCACCGTCGACGCAGGTATCCACATCGCCAATTGCCACCATGTCGATCGTGTCGGTCCGGTAGACCTGATCGAATAGTGAGTGCTCACGTCGTCCCGAAACCGGGACCTCAGCGTGTACCCGGGCTCGGCAGTCGAGCATGATCGGCTCGACGTTCACGATGCGCGCCTCGGTGGGGAGCTCCAGCTCTACCTGAACCTCGGCGAATTCTGGGACGATGTCCCACGGCCAGGTGAACGACAACGATCCGGTGGCCGCCACGAAGGCCACCACCGCAACGATTCCGAGGACGATTCCAGCGCCGAGACGCTTCATTTATGCACACTTCCTGAGCTGTTGGTCGAGATGTCACCCACAGTACAGACGTCCATGGGCCCCAAAAGTCGCGGCCTACTTGTCGACGCAGCGAGACGAAGATGAGAGTAGGGGAGGTCTCTCCTGCGTGTGTCCCCCTTTCGGGGTACTCTTTACCTAGTTCAAACTTGAAGGGGATGCGATGAACATCGTGGCATGGATTACGGGACTGGTGCTGATCGCTGGTTTTGGCAGCTCAGGAGCGTTCAAGATCATGGACAATCCGCAGATGCAGGAAGTTCGTGAACACTTCGGCATCGCCAAGCAGCAATTTCAGGGCCTCGGTGCCCTCGAGGTGCTGGGTGCTCTCGGTGTGTTGATCGGCCTGCTGGTCAACAACGGCAATGCCCTTGAAGCGCTCGGTCCGCTCGCCGGAGCCGGCCTGGCGGCGGTTGGTTTCGGCGCCTTTGTCAAACACCAACAGAAGAAGGACGACATCCAGATGGCGGCCCCCGCCCTGGTGCTTGGGATCGTTGCGGTGGTGTACATCATCGCGATCTTCGCCCGCTGACCGGTTCGGTCGAGCGGCCGCTCAGTGTGCGTAACCCGACCGCGGCCGGGTGTGGGTGTCCTATCCTGAGGGGCTTCTCATATGGGTACCGACACCGAACTCTCTATCGATGATCAGCGCGCCGCGCTGCTCGACGCGCTCTTGGAGCCCGACTGCACCGACTCTCTGTGGGAGTTCTGCGATTCGGGTCTGGCAGCTGTTGTCGTACCCGAACTTCCGGCCCTGCAACTGGAGCAGGACCCGATCCACAAACACAAAGACGTGCTGGCCCACACCATCGCGGTGACCAGCAAGACCGCCCCCGAGGCCACGGTAAGACTGGCGGCGCTCTTCCACGACATCGGCAAACCGGCCACCCGCTCTTTCGAGCATGGCGGGGTGACGTTCCGGCACCATGAGGCCGTCGGGGCCAAGATGACCAAGAAACGTCTCCGCGCCCTCGGGTTCGAGTCATCGACGGTGCGGGATGTGGCCGAACTCGTCCGACTCTCGGGCCGGTTCAAGGGGTACGCCGATGGGTGGAGCGACTCGGCGGTGCGACGATACGCCCGAGACGCCGGACATCTGCTAGGCCACCTGAATCAGTTGGTGCGGTGTGACTGCACCACCCGCAATCGGGCCAAGGAAGCGCGGCTGATGGCCCATATCGACGAACTGGAGGAACGGATCCTCGAGCTCGCCAAGGCGGATGCCAAGGCTCGTGAACGGCCCCAGATGGACGGCAACGCCGTCATGGAGTACCTCGGCCTGTCCGGCGGACCGATGGTCGGCAAGGCCCTCGGCTTCCTGCTGGAACTCAAACGGTCCGAGGGTGAGCTTCCGCAACGGGAGATCGAACACCGCCTCGATGCGTGGTGGAGCAAGAACAAGCCCGGTGACTGACGGCCGCTTCGAGACCGAGGTGTTGCGGGTTCTCGCCGACACCGAACCCGGCGATGTCCTCACCTACGGCGAAGTCGCCGCTGAAGCTGGATTCCCCGGTGCGGCACGAGCGGTCGGCAACCTTCTGCGAACCAGCGAGGGATTGGTGTGGTGGCGGGTTGTTGCAGCATCGGGCCGCCTCAATCCAAGCGACCCCGCGGGTCACGCTGAACTGCTTCGCTCAGAGGGGCACCGAGTCGAGCCCAATCGCAGCGGTGAACTGCGCATCGTGCGTCGCTGAGATTCCGGGATTTCGTTCGGCGGTTAGTAGCCGAAGATCTTGCGCGCCGGTCCGGTGATGGCGCTCACCACCCGGCGCTGCTGCGCGGGCAGTTTCGTGGTCCAGGCGTCATCGAGTCGCAGGGTGACATCAGCGCTTCCGAAGCGCATCGGATTCCCAGCGGCCGAGTGCATCGGGGTAGCCAGGACACCCGTGGACCCATCGAAGACCCCCTCGGGAAAGTCGGGTGGTTCGATTCCGGCGAAGGTGGCGATGGTTCGCAACGATCCGAGCGAGTCGTTGAGGAAGTCCTCATATCTCAGGCGCAGCGTCGGAACCCCCAGCCGTTCGAGCTGAGCAAAGCCGGTGTTGTCGCTGACCCACCGGCCCGCCGTTCGGGCTGGGCTGTAACGCGGCATCTCGGCCATGTCGCCGCCCGATGCTTCGGGTCGAGCGATCTCTTTGGTCCAGGAGTAGGCGACCCCTCGCGGATCGCGCAACACATGGAGGACGCGAACGTCGAGTCGCTCATCGAGTGAATACAGCGCTGCAGAGCTGAGGTGTTTGGACGAGTCGAGGATGATTTCCGCCCCGGTTCGCTCTCGGGCCAACTCTCCAGCGGCTACCAGGACCGACCCGATCAGATCCAAATAGTCACGGTGTTCCGAGGGCAGCGTTTTGCCTCGCAGCGCCCGGACGATCTGTGGCATCTGGCGCGTCCGGTCGGTGTGCCAGCGCATGTCGATGACCCGCTCGGAGTCGATCTCGGACCATGAGCCGAACGCCCGACGGCCAACCTCGGACCAGAACACGCATTCGCTAAACGAGTCGCCGCAGCCACACAGTTCGTCATCGCGAACGCCACGTTCCCAGATGTGAACGCTCTCGCCGATCGCGAAGGTGGATGGGTATTCGTTGAGAAGCCGTTCGATCAGCGTGCTGCCCGAACGGCCGAGACCGCCGATGAACAACACCCGTTGGCGTTCGGTCATGACCATCCCATTTCGCGGTTCAGTAGTTTCTCGGTGGCGTCGATGCTGGGCTGGAGAAGTTGGCGCAACGATGACTCCTGTTCGGGCGGTAACGAGGATGTCGCCTTCATGTTCCAGGCACCGAACTCGGCCGGTTCGAACGGTTTCAGGCCCAGGAAGTCGAGCACCTGGCCATAAACATCTGCAGGGTTCTGGTACATGTCTTCACTTCGGAGGATGAGAAGCTGCGACGCCGGCCACTGTTCGATCCAGCGGCCGAGGCCTCGCTCGTAACGGCCCTGGTCGACGTAACCGAAGTGTTGATGGGCGAAGCTCGTGTAGTCCGGGTCGGCGATCATCCTTTCCTCTTCGCCGTCCAGCCGTTCGGATTCGGCGGCAAGAGCCTGGTCGAAGGGCAACCATTCAACGCCGTTGCGGGTTCGTTCCCCCCAGTGGCCAAAGGCGCGCTGCACCGGATCCCGCAGCAGAGCGATGATCTTCGCGTCGGGTGCGTAGGAGCGAGCCCGGCTGGGGGCGTGAGGATGGTGGAGGTAATACGGCACCGCCTCGCCGATTACCTGTTTGGACCCGGACCGTCGGCTCTGCAGGGCGACCGCTACCCGGGTGGGGAAGTGGGAGCGATACCACGACGATCCCCGGTTGTAGTTGACGTCGAAGTAGTAGGTGCCTTTGCGGGTTTCGCGAGCGGGGAACAGCGACCCGACGTCGGGATGTTGCAGGACCCAACGGGCGAGCGAGGTGCTGCCGCCCCGTTTGGTTCCGATGATCAGATAGTCCGGCGTCATTCGCAGATGCGCCGTGAGTGCGCCGTATCGACGGAGCGCCGCCAGGCTCGCTCCCTTCAGCTGGTCGGCGAGGCCATCGCGTTCGCGGACGGGGCCGCCGTACGGGCTGATCGCCGGCAGAGGTTGGGGCGGTTGTGGCCCCTGGAATCGAGGGCTCTCTGAGTGGACGGCGTCATTCCCCGCTGCGGGACTCATGCGTGAATCGGTCCGGTGTGGGAGGACAACGATGCGGGTGGACGGCCGCGACGGACGGCGAGAAACTCCGCCGCCACGGCGACGGCGGTTTCGGCCGGACTCCGCGATCCGAGGTCCAATCCGACCGGACCGTGGATTCGTGAACGGTCGGTATGGCCCAACGCCTCCAGCCGCTCGGCTCGGGCGGTCTGGGTGTGGCGGGATCCCATGGCGCCGATGTATCCGACCTCGCTAACGAGTGCCGCAGCGAGCGCGGGGGTGTCCACGTCGGGATCGTGACTCAGCACCAGCAACGCATCGGCGGGGTTGGCGTCCGCGCAGAAGTCGATAGCCGGTTGGGCGGTGTCGGTCTGAGAAACCTCCCAGCCCATCAACTGACCCTGGGCCGCAAACGCGTCGGCCATCGGCCCTCCACCGACGATCATCGTTCGGGTGGTGGGGATAGCGGCGTTGAAGAGCACATCGACGCCATCGACCTCATGGATCTCGGCCACCGAGGCGCCTCCCCGAATGATCCGATGGGCGATCGTTGCGGCGGCGTCGTCGTTTACAGCCGCATCCAGAGAGCCGGCAACGCCGTGTGGACTCACGACGAGGTCCGCCCCACTCCCGTCGGCCGGGGTGGCGATCACGACCGGTTCCGCCGCAGTGAACCACGCGAACGTTTCTGCTGGAAGGTCAGCGAGCGGCGACAGCAGGAGCGTGGCTCGACCACCACACACCAACCCCGCGTCACCGGCCTCGGCGTCGGAGATTCCAACCTGCAGCGTATGGCGGGCAGGGTCGGCCTCGACCAGTTGAGCGTCGGCGACGCCTCGGAGAACCGAACCGTGAACGGTTCGGGAGCCGTCGGCGTCAGCGATCATCACGGCCGCATCGTCACTCTCCCGCAGGCCCACACCCGAGATGCGGACCACGCGAACCAACGTTCCGACCCGGGGTTCCAACGTCCGAAAAGGTTCTCGTACCAGTTCCATCACCACAGCATGCCGAGAGGCGATACTCTTTGCGCCGTGGGTTTGATTTGTAGTCGCATAGGTTGCCGCGAAAAGGCAGCCGCCAGCCTTCAGTTCGATGCTGAGCGCTCCACCGCGATCCTCATCGACCTCACCCACGCCCGGAACGGGATGCCGTTGTGTGAGCGTCACGCCTCGTCCCGGACCGCCCCCGTTGGCTGGCAAATGGTCGATCGCCGAACCGGAGCTCGCAAGATGGAGATCTGGTCAGCTGAGCAAGAGGGTCGCCCGGCGCCAGCCTTCGCAGCACCGACCGATCGCCCGGCGCCCAAGCGTCCTTCGGAACCGATGACCCGTCGGGTCGAGGATCGCGATGGCGAGGACACACCCGCCGCTGCGCCAACACGGTCGGTGCCCGAGGAACGTCCCGCCGCCAAACGACCACAACCTGAACCGGTGGCGGAGCCCGAACCGGCCCCGGTCACTGCAGCCGACGACGCGCCCCAGAGCGAGTTCCGCTGGCCAAAACAGAGCGATCAGCAGGACGACGAGGACAAGCAGGACATCGCGGCCGACAGCCCGCTGCTGTCCCGGGCGTTCCGCGCCGCCAAGTAGGCAAAACCTCAAGTGGACAAAACCTACGGTCTATCGCACGGGTGGTTCGGCTCGTCCTGACGCTCCCGATTACCCCGAAACGTCGCGATCGTTGCTGAACCCGCCCGAAGTGTTCTATTCGAGCGGTTCGGGCGGGTTCGTGCACCGAACGAGCGGTTCGGGCGGGTTCGTGGTTGAGCGTTCCTTACTCGGCGAAGGCCTCCAACGGGGGACAGGAACACTGCAGATTGCGGTCGCCGTGGGCGTTGTCGATTCGACCGACCGGGGGGAAGTACTTGTCCCTCTCCATTCCCGGCAACGGGAAGGCGGCGTGGGCCCGGGTATAGGGCCGGTCCCATTCTTCGGTGGTGACATCGGCGGCGGTGTGGGGAGCCCGCCGCAGCACGCTCTGTTCGATCGCCACCTCACCATCGGACACCCGGGCGATCTCGGTCGCGATACCGATCATCGAGTCGCAGAAGCGGTCGAGCTCGGCGAGACCCTCACTCTCGGTCGGTTCGATCATGAGGGTGCCGCCGACGGGGAAACTCATCGTTGGTGCATGGAACCCGTAGTCGGCCAGTCGTTTGGCGATGTCATCGACGTCCACCCCGGTGCTCTCGTGCAGCGGTCGGATGTCGATGATGCACTCGTGAGCGATGAGCCCGCCCGGTCCGGTGTAGAGGATCGGAAAGTGTTCCCGGAGTCGGGACGCCACGTAGTTTGCCGCCAGGACGGCGCCTTCGGTGGCTCGCCGTAGCCCTCGTGGTCCCATCATGCGGATGTACATCCACGAGATGGGCAGGATCCCCGCCGAGCCATAGGCGGCTCCGGAAATTCGACGTTGGGGTTCGTCGGCGGTCGGTACGTGGGTCTGGGGGAGGAACGGAATCAGGTGTTCGCCGACTCCGATCGGCCCAACCCCGGGACCACCGCCGCCGTGGGGGATACAGAAGGTCTTGTGGAGATTCAGATGGCTCACGTCGCTACCGAATTGGCCGGGTTGAGCGACACCGACCAGCGCATTGAGGTTGGCACCGTCGGTGTACACCTGACCGCCGGCGTCGTGCACGAGCGAACAGACCCGAGCGACGGTGTGCTCGTACACGCCATGGGTGCTGGGGTAGGTGATCATGAGGGCCGCGAGTTCGTCGCGGTTGGCTTCGATCTTGGCTTCCAGATCGGGCATGTCGATGTCGCCGCGTTCGTTGGTCGCGACCACGACCACCTTCATCCCGGCCATGACCGCCGACGCGGCGTTCGTGCCGTGGGCACTCTGGGGAATCAGACAGATAGTGCGGTGTCCTTCGCCCCGAGCTTCCTGCCAACCCTTGATGGCGAGAAGACCGGCGTATTCGCCCTGGCTCCCGGCGTTGGGCTGCAGGCTGATGGCGTCGTAGCCGGTTATTTCGGAGAGGTCCCTTTCGAGGTCGTCGATCAGCGCGGCGTACCCGCGGGTTTGGTTTTCCGGAGCGAACGGGTGGATCGCTGCGAACTCGGGCCAGGTGATCGGTTCCATTTCGGCGGCGGCGTTCAGCTTCATCGTGCACGAACCCAGCGGGATCATGGTCCGGTCGAGGGCGAGGTCGCGGTCGGCGAGGCGTCGTAACCATCGGAGCATCTCGTGTTCGCTTTGGAAGCGGTGGAAACGATCGTCGGTTAGGTACTCCGAGGTTCGTTGCATCGAGGCGGGAATGCCGGGCATCGAACCCGCAGGCGTCTCGTCCTGGTCCCCGGTAATGCCGAAGCTCTCGACCACCGCCTTGACCGTTTCCATAGTGCAGGTTTCGTCGAATGAGAACGAGACGTGACTGTCATCGATCCGGCGTAGGTTGATGCGGTTCGCGACCGCAGCGTTCACTACGGCGTCGGCATCCTCGACTTGCACCGTGATCGTGTCGAAGAAGGTCGGCGGAACCGTGTAGCCGTTCTTCTCGAGCGTCCCGCCCACCATTGCGGTCAGGTTGTTGATCCGGTCGGCGATGACCTTAAGACCGTCGGGGCCATGCCAGCAGGCGTACGACGCGGCGACGTTGGCGAGCAGTGCCTGGGCGGTGCAGATGTTGCTGGTGGCCTTGTCCCGTCGGATGTGTTGTTCGCGGGTCTGGAGGGCCAGTCGGTAGGCGGGATCGCCGTGGCTGTCGATGCTGACACCCACCAGGCGGCCGGGCAGTGAACGGGCGTGTTTTTCGCGTGTCGCCATGAATCCAGCGTGGGGCCCACCGAACCCCATCGGCACGCCGAACCGCTGTGCACTGCCGACCACCACGTCGGCTCCCAGTTCGCCCGGTGAAACGCCGAGCGTGCAGTAGAACAGATCGGTTGTCACCGCGACCGAGGCTCCGCCGGCGTGGATCGATTCGATGATGGGACCGAGGTCCCGCACGATGCCCGAGGAGCCGGGCTGGGCGATGAGGGCGCCGTAGATGTCGTCGGGCACCAGGTCGGTTGCCGGGTCGCCGACGGTGATGTTGATGCCCAGGGGCTCCGCCCGAGTCCGACAGACGGCGATGGTCTGGGGATGGCAGTCCTCGTCGACAAAGAAGCCGGTTCGTTTCGTGCGGTCCAGTCGCCGCAGCATGGTCATCGCCTCTGCGGATGCGGTTGCCTCATCGAGCAACGATGCGTTTGCGAGTTCGCAGCCTGTCAGGTCGGCGATCATCGTCTGAAAGACCAGCAGCATCTCGAGCCGGCCCTGGCTGATCTCGGGTTGGTAGGGCGTGTAGGCGGTGTACCAGGCCGGGTTCTCGATCATGTTGCGACGGATCACGGCCGGGGTGATCGTTGCGTTCCACCCCTGTCCGAGCAGACTGGTGAAGACCTCGTTCTGGTCGGCATAGGACCGCAGCAGCGCCAGTGCCTCGGTTTCATCCAGAGCATCGGGGAGTGAAAGAAGTCCCTTCAGATGGATGTCGTCGGGCACGGCCGCTTCCAACAGGTCGGAGGCGGTGGCATAACCGAGACCGGCCAGCATCTTGGCCTGGTCGTCCGAGGTGAGGCTGACGTGGCGGTCGGCGAAGTTGTGATGGCGTGGACTGTTCATGAATCAGGCTCCTCGATGGAAACGATGGGGGACGAATGGCAGGGGTGCAACGACGCAGGGCACGTCGTTGCCCCGAACGTCGGCGATCAGTTCGGTGCCGATTTCGGAAAGGGCTGGAGGTACGAACCCCATGGCGACGGGCGCTTCAACCGTGGGCCCGAACCCGCCGCTGGAGACCACACCGATCGGCTCGGAGGTACCCCGGGTGCGAAGAGAAGCGCCGTCGCGGACCGGACGGCGTCCCTGTGGCGCCAGCCCTACTCGAATTCGTGATGGGCCCGATTCCCACTCCGACAGGATGCGTTCGGCACCCGGGAAGTCGGCGGCCTCCCGCCGCCGTTTGGGGATGGTCCATCGGAGATCGGCTTCGACGGGTGAGATGGTTTCATCGAGGTCGTTGCCGTAGAGGCACAACCCTGCTTCAAGCCGCAGAGTGTCGCGCGCCCCCAGGCCTGCGGGCTTCACCCGCTCGTCGGCTAGTAACGCTCGGGCCAACGCCTCGGCGTTTTCTGATGCGACGGCGATTTCGAAGCCATCCTCGCCGGTGTATCCGGCCCGGAATGCGGCGGTCTGGAAGCCGCCCAGTTCCGCCATTCGGGCGTCCAGAAAGACCGTGTCGGCTAACGAGGGGTCCATGCCGACGACCACGGATGCGGCCTCGGGACCCTGGAGTGCCAACAGCGCAATCTCGGGTTTCGGACGCACCTCGATCGAATACTGTTCCAACCGTTCGGTGAGGTGGGGAATGTCGACGCCGGCCCTCGATGCGTTCACGACCAGCGTGAAGTGGTTCCCCCAGTTGATCGCCATGAAATCGTCGATAACGCCGCCGTCGTCGTTGGTGAGCAGCCCATACCGTTGGCGGCCCGAGGCAAGCGTTGTGAAGCCGGCGGGTGAAACCGATTCGAGGGCGGCGGCCGGATCGTCTCCCCACAACTCGACAACCGCCATGTGGGCGACATCGAACAACACGGCACTGGATCGGCACCAGTTGTGTTCTGCGACGACGCCCTGGTACTGGATTGGCATCTCCCACCCGGCGAAGGGCACCAGCCGACCACCGAGTTCGGTGTGGAGTGCATGAAGCGGTGTCGTCTGTAGATCGGACGGTTCTGGATTGGACATTGGGCACCTCAATGGTCGGGAGAAGTACCCCCTCTGTCATTGGTGCCTGAGAGCATTGCCCCTTCGGCGGTTGGCGGTGCCAACTCTCTCCAGAGGAGCCGGGATGCAGTGCGGTACATGGGCCTGAGAGTTTCCGGGGTGGTTGCTCCTTCGGCGGCCGGGTTCGGACCGGCACTCTCCCACACTGCCGTGCGGCTCATTGAGAAAGGTAGCAGCCCCTCGCCGTTGAGCAAGCTACTCGGGTGTCGGGTTGGCATCGATACCGTTCACGAACATGGCTGAGCCTCCGGTACTGCCGGTTCGCGAGATAGGAACCACCATCGCCGAAGACGGAGAACGG
Organism: uncultured Acidimicrobiales bacterium; assembly: GCA_937958015.1. Lineage (GTDB taxonomy): Bacteria > Actinomycetota > Acidimicrobiia > Acidimicrobiales > SZUA-35 > JABDIY01. The sequence continues at coordinate 66,123 of CALGOA010000063.1, forward strand.
CTTCCGACCGCTGTCATCGATGTGGCCGGTCATCCCGAGGTTGCCGACTTGGCTCGGGTTCATGCCACCGATGGGATTGGCGACATCACCACCGAGGCGTTGTGTCTGCCATGGGGCGAGGGTCACCAGTTATTGCTGGGGGTGCGGGTCACGGTGCCTGTTGTCTGCACCTTTGTGTTGGCGTTCGACCTGCCTGCTCAACGGCAGGTGGTCGACGCCGCCATGGTGTCTGAGCGCCTGGTGGTCGCAACGACCGATCCGGCGGCGGCCGTCCTCGATCAGCCGCTGTGGTTGGCTATCGACCTCGACGCTGAAGCCGTTGCGGCCGTGCTTCCGTAACGCGCAACCGTTTGGTAGCGTATTGATATGACTCGTCCCTTCCGCTTCGCCGTTCAGCGTTCGTCGCTCACCACCCGGGCCGAGGTCGAGCGGTTCGCCGCGATCGCCGAAAGCAACGGGTTCGAGGAGTACTACACCTCGGACCATCTGGGTGACGAGGATCCGTTCATCTCGCTGATGATTGCGGCCGCGGCGGCGCCGTCGCTGAAGGTTGGTCCCCTCGTCCTCAACAACGAGTTTCATCATCCGGTCCTTCTGGCCCGGACGGCCGCGTCCGTCGACCGATTTACCGATGGCCGTCTCATCCTCGGTCTTGGCACCGGATACATGCAGTCCGAACACGATGCGGCGGGAATCGAGTTGCGTGCTCCGGGGGAGCGGGTCACCCGTTTCGAACAGTCCATTCGGGCCCTCCGTGAACTTCTCGACTCGCAGACCTGCCACATGGAAACCGAGCACCACCGGCTCGCCATCGATGACCTTGGGGTTGCTCCGGTGGCCCGAGTTCCGTTCCTCATCGGAGGGTTCGGCCGTCGCGTCGTTGGCATCGCAGGCCGTCACGCCGACATCTACCAGTTCACCGGGCTCGGCCACGGACCGGATGGGTCACCGATGCCGGTCGGTTTCCGAATGCCCGATGTGGTGCAGCGCGCCAGATGGCTGACCGACGCGGCGGGGGATCGGATCGATCACATCGAACGGTCCGCCCTCGTGCAGCGGACCGAGGTCGGCGCCGATGCATCGGCCGTTCGGTCCGAACTCGCCGAACGATGGGATATGTCCCTAACCGAGGTGGATGAGTCTCCGTTCGTTCTGGTGGGATCGGTCGAACAGATCATCGACAAAATCGAAGGACTGCGCGAACGGCTTGGAATCAGTCACTTCGTGGTGCGGGATCCCGAGGCGATGGCGCCGGTCGTCGCCGCCTTGGCCGGCCGCTAGACCACTAGGCGTTAGGCCAAGACACAAGCGGCATACTGGCGCCGTGACTGGGTTGACGATCGTTCTGGATCCTGGCAGTGAAGACGAGACGTGGGCCGAACTGCTTCGGGCCGAGTTTCCCGAGGCGACGATCGTGGGGGCCGACGATTCGGTCGAGCCGGCATCGGTCGACTTCCTCGTCAACTGGAAACACCCGGTCGAGCGGATCCTTGGGTACCCGAACCTGAAGGCGATGGTGCTGAGCAGTGCCGGCTTTGATCACCTGCCCGCGGATCTGCTGAACCGGGTACCTGCGGTCCGGCTGATCGATCCGGGCATGTCGGCCGACATCGCCACGTATTGCCTCGGCTGGATCATTCACTTCCAACGAGACTTCGATGTGTTTGCTCAGAACGCCACGACGGGACGATGGCGCAAGACCCGACCCCGGTTTCCCTCCGATGTGGTCGTCGGGGTGCTGGGGCGGGGAACCATCGGATCGGTGGTGCTCGACACGGTGGCCGCCCACGGATTTCAGACGATCGGCTGGTCTCGTTCCGACAACGACCGACCCCTTCTGCAGTTCTATGCCGACTGCGATGTGGTGATCAACCTGCTGCCCTACAGCACTGCCACCCACCATGCGGTCGGAGCCGAGCAGTTGTCGGCGTTGGATGATGGCGTGCTCATCAACGTGGGCCGGGGCGCAACCGTTGACAACGATGCGCTTCTGGTCGCACTGGAGGGACCGATGCGGGCCGCCGTGCTCGACGTCTTCGAGACCGAACCGCTCCCGCAGGACAGCCCACTGTGGACCCATCCCAAGGTCACCGTGACTCCCCACATCGCCGGCCGGACCGACCCCCATACGGCGAGCGCGGTTGTGGCTTCCTCGATCCGGTCTCTACTCGCCGGCGAAACCCCCGCCGGACTGATCCACCCCTGAGCCAACCCCCGAGCTTTCTGTCTGCTGTGGACCACATTCCGCCCAAATTTGGGGGCTTTTGTAGCGGGTGGCAGACAGAAGGGTGGTTATTCGAGGGCGGAAGCGAAGAGTTCGAGCATGCTGGGTGGGCCGCTCAGGAGGAAGGTCGTGATGCAGCTCTTACGCCACTCGGACAGTTCTTCCTGGATCTTTGGGATCGGTCCCACGAGCGCCACGTCCTCCACCATCTGCAACGGAATCGACGCGATGGCTTCGTCCTTGCGGCCTTCGAGATACAGCTCCTGCACCCGGGTGGCCACGTCTTCGTACCCCATGCGGGCGAAGACGTCGAAGTGGAAGTTGGCTTCTTTGGCTCCCATTCCGCCGGCGTACAACGCAAGCACCGGGCGAATCCGGTCGGCGGCCTTTTCCACATCATCGTCCGGGGAAACCCACAGCGGTGAACAGACTTCGAAACGGTCGGCTTTGCCGTCTTCGCCCGATGCCTCGAATCCCTGCTTCAGGCGATCCCGATACCAGGCATCTTCCTTGGGTGTGAAGAACAGCGGCAACCAGCCATCGCAGATCTCGGCCGACAGCGACACGTTCTTGGGACCCTCGGCCGCCAGGTAGATCGGGATGTCGGGTCGCCGGGGATGCAGGGTCGACTTCAGTGGTTTACCAAGGTTGGTGCCGCCGTCGTAGGGGAGTTGGTAGTGGGCCCCAGCGAACTCGACCGGGCCTTGGCGGGCGAAGATGTCCCGCATGATCGCCACATACTCCCGGGTGCGCGCCAGCGGCTTTGGGTAGGGCTGTCCGTACCAGCCCTCAACCACCTGGGGTCCGGAGGCGCCGATGCCCAGAATCATCCGACCGTCGGAGAGGTGATCCATCGTCATGGCTGCCATGGCGGTGGCGGCGGGGGTTCGGGCTGACATCTGGGCGATTCCGGTGCCCAGTTTCACGTTCGTGGTGTTGGCGCCCCACCAGGCCAGGGGGGTGAAGCAGTCCGAGCCATACGCCTCGGCGGTCCAGACCGAGTCAAAGCCGAGCCGATCGGCCTCTTTGACCCCCTCAAGGGCGTCAACCGGCGGGCCCGAACTCCAGTAGCCGACCGAATATCCGAGCTTGACCTTCTTCTCTGTCGTCACGGCAACGACCATAGGCCGTTCTATGGCGAACGGCATACTTCACCGGCCGGGCTCGGCGTGCGGGTGTGAACGGCGATCTTGGCGTCTCGGTCCTCTGGCGTGGGCGGGATGCCCGTAGGGTGACGAGATGACGAAGCGGCCCCAGATTCTGGTGACCAACGATGACGGCATCGACTCGCTGGGACTACACGCACTGGCCATTGCCGTTGCCGAACTGGGCGACGTTACCGTCATCGCTCCCGATCAGGAGTTCAGCGGCGCTGGTGCTGCGATCGGATCGATCTTTGACATCCAACCCCAGGCCCATCGCCGACTCATCAACGGATTGCCCGGCACCGACAACGTCTGGGCGATCAGCGGTTCGCCGGCGTTATGTGTGCTGTTCGCTCGGATGGGGGCCTTCGATGTGGAACCCGACCTGATCGTTAGTGGTATCAACCCCGGCGCCAACGTTGGTCGCAGCGTCTATCACTCTGGCACGATCGGCGCCTGCCTCACGGGCCGCAATGGCGGTGTGCCGGGCATCGCCGTCAGTCAGGCGCTTCAGAACTGGAACACGAACGGGCAGGCGTGGGGCGAGGCCATCGCCAAACTCGACTGGTCCACGGCGGCGACGATCGGGGCTCGGGCGGCCAAGGCACTACTCGATGCTCCTCCGGCCCAACCCGGCGTGTTGAACATCAACGTTCCCGACCGGCCGTTGGCCGAAATAGATGACTGGTTGTGGACGACGGTGGCGGAGAAACCTCCCACCGACGACACCACGGCAACTCTCGAGCCGCTTGCGGGACACTCCAATTCATTCGATATCAAGGTGAACTGGGGTTCCAAATGGAACGGGGAGGCGGGGAGCGACGTCCACGCCATCTCGGAAGGGCAGCTCTCACTGAGTTGGATCAGCAAACTCGAGTCGACGCCAGATTCTGGAACACAAGTAGGCGCCGCCATCGACGCCCTTCTCGGCTGACACCCACTCCGTCAGCGGGTGAGAAACAGCCAACTGAAACCCAGCACTCCCCGGTAGTCCTGATACTCGGCCAGTCGCTGATCGGCGAACGTCTCAGCCTCGGGTGTTCCGACGAGCCGGACACCTTCGATCCAGGCGTGTTCGAACCCATCCCACTCGTCGAGCGTGGACCGGGAATGGGCCGCAATGTTCCAGCCCGTTGCCTGCGCCACGGCCTCGAGTTCATGCGGGGTTGGCAACGCGCCGAAGTCGTCGAGGAGTGCGGATGTGGGCGGCATCGACCACACCCCATCGCCCACTACCGCTGCCGCGATTCCTGATTCGAACAGCGAGGTGAACATGTCCTCGGTCCCGTCGAAGGCATGCGAGGCACCAATACTCAGCATCGCCTCGGTCGAGGCGTCCATCAGAGCCTCCGAGACCGTCGCGACCTCGAATCGCACCCGATCGGCCACTGCCCGCTCGATGGCTCTACTCCGGGCCCGTTGGATCGCATGTTCGTCGATATCGACTCCGACGATCCTGGCCAGCTCAGGCCTCGACGCCAGTTCGAGAACGAGCCGGCCCTCGCCGCAACCGAGGTCGAGCACAGAGGTGGCGTGCTCGGCGACGAAGTGTGCAATCTCGTCTGCACGTGCTCCGCTCATCGGCGTATTGAAGCGGACCGCGGCGCCGCCCGCTTTCATCAATTCCGATCGGACGTCGTCTGCGATCGTCATGCCACGACGTTACTGCTAGGGGTGATTTGGCGTCCGAGTGTTTCGTGACAGCTACATGTCCTCGGCGAGTTCGATAGCCATCCCGGCCAGCGAGTCGACCTGCACCCGGAAGGCCTCGAGGTCGACGTCGTTGTCCAGTGCGCCCTTCATGTAACGACTGAGCACACCCTCGACGATCGCGCCGAGGCGCCAGAACTGGAAGGCTCGGTAGTAGTTCGGATTGGCGACCTCGAAGCCGGTCTTTTCGACATACCGAGCGATGAGATCATCGCGCGACATGAAACCACCGTCGGCGGTGGGGAAGTCCGTAGCGCCCGCCACCTGATCGAGTTCGCCCGGCTCGACCCAGTTGTTCAGTAGATATCCGAGGTCGGCTAGAGGGTCGCCAAGTGTGCACAATTCCCAGTCGAGGACGGCGGCCACGGTGCCGGTCTCGGGAATCACCAGCATGTTTCCGAGTCGGTAGTCGCCGTGCACGACGGTGTTGTACTTCTCCTCGGGCAACGCTTCCAGCAGCAGTTGATAGGTGCGATCCATCGCTGGGAGCTCACGGGTCTTGGTCTTCTCCCACTGGCCCTGCCATCGCTTGAGTTGGCGCTCCAGGTAACCCGATCGTCGACCGAGGTCACCCAGGCCGATCTCGTCGGGGTCGGCGGTGTGAAGCGCAGCCAGTGTGTCCACCACCGACTCGCTGAGTTTGATCCGCTGGTCGGCGGGAATGGAAGCGGCCGTAATGGTCCGATCGTGGAGCACGACCCCGTCGACGAAGTCCATTACGTAGAACGGTGAACCGTTCACCTCAAGGTCTTCGCAGAGTCCGAGCGTTTCGGGACAGGCCACCGGGGTTGGGCCAAAGGCCGATATCACGCGGTGTTCCCGCACCATGTCGTGCGCAGTTGCCAATACGGCCGTGAGTGGAGGTCGCCGCAACACCAGGCGGCGGCCTGCGGCATCGGTAACGCCGAAGGTGAGGTTGCTGTGGCCGCCGGCGATGGGTGAGAACTCGAACGGTGCGCTCACCCCCGGGATCGTGTCAACCATCCATTTGGTGACGGATTCAAGATCGATGCCGGCGACGTCTTCAGTGCTCACGGGGGTGACCGTAGCGTTTGGTGGAGGTCACGACGAATGCGTCAGAACGAGAAGCGTCCAACCGTCGTATTCATGGCTGTCTGAGATCTCTCGGCCGTACGCAGCCCGGGTTCGCTCGCTCTGGTCCCGGCCCCGAATCCCGGTCACAACGATCGGGGCATCTCGGTTCACGAGGGCGACGATTGCCGCTGCTTCAGCTTCGTGAACCGTCACCAGAGTGTTGACGACTGCGAGATCGAAACCGGCCGACCTGCGGAGGTGGTCGGGTGAGGCCAGTTGTGTCGGCGTGGCGCACACGAAACTGGTTCGGTCGTCGAGCCCGTTCCGGACGGCGTTCGAGGTAGCGATACGCACCGCTTCGGGGTCGATATCACAACCGGCGACCGTCCAACCGGCACTGGCCGCAGCGAGGCTGAGAACACCCGAACCCGAACCGACGTCGAGCATCGACGACCGCACGGGAAGTCGGTCCAGCGCATCCAGGGCCAGTCGTGTGGTGGGATGCCCTCCGTGGCCGAACGAGGTTCCGATCTCCAACTCGATCATCCCCGAAGGGGTTGCGATCGTGGACAGCTCGTCGATGGTCCAGTCGTCGGCGGTGGTAATGGGGTGGGCACGGGCTGCAAACCCGAGTTCGAGGAGCGATTGGCGGAACCGTCGGGCGTCGGATTCGGTGTCGAACCCGACGATGAGGCCGAGACCATCCGGGTCGCTGACCTCGGCGATTCCGGTGGTTTCGGCCATGATCGCCATCGTCTCGATCGTGTCGACCCGATCGGCGGTGGAACCGGCATCCTCGTGGACCCGGTCCACTCGAACGACCCAGCTCATCGCAACGCTTATCGCTGTGAAACGATCCCCGGCCGGGTGAGGGCCACCCAGGTTTCGCCCGGCGTAAGGAGGATCTCCTTACCGTCGTCATCGATGAGGGTGGTTGGAGCCGACACATTGACCCGGTTCCAGGTGCCGGTGATGTACTTGCCGTCGGTGTAGACGTGGACTCGGCCGCTGCCGGTTGTGATCGCCTCGGGCGTGTCGGCGTCGGCGATCGACGTGATGTGTTCGGACTCCTGCACCACCACGTTGTCGGGGGCGATGATCACACCATCGTCCATCCGGTGGATGGCGCCGTTCTGGAATCGTCGCCAGCCGCGGGCGGCGGGGTCCCAGAGGTACTCGACGTTCGTGTTCCCGAAGTTGATGCGTACGCCGTTGGTGGCGACACCGACCTCGGAGGGAACCCCGCTCTCGCGGTAGTTGAAGATCTGCTGGGGTGCCGACAATCCGGGGGCTGTCGCCAGAAGCGCACCCGGCCGGGCAAACAGATTGTGTGGGGCTCGACGGCTGCCATCCCGGAAGTAGGCGTTCGGGGTGGACTCGCGGTTCCTATTGGTCACCGCGACCCCGTCGAACTCGTTCAGGATCTGAATCACCGTCGGATTGCCGCCGCTGGCCGCCATCACCGGCAGGTTGTAGGCCCCCAACACACCGAAGTCGGTCGTCCGGGCCGAACGCACGGGGCCTACGACGGCGGGGAACTCGCTGTGATAGATGGCGATGAAGCGGGTGATATTGAACTCGACCTCTTCCTCGACCACGATGTCGGCGTACTGCAGTGCCTTCTGGGGGACAGCACCTTGGTTGTTGTCCACCTTGACCGCCAGGGCGGGACCGGCGTTTGTGGCGTCGGTCCGTTCGCCGGTAAGCGGATGCCGTAGCGGGAACAGGCGCTCCATCCGGTCGCGGTATTCCTGCTGACGTATGAAGCCGCCGATGACACCGGTATAGGAACCGCCGTTGCGCAGTACGCCGGCCCAGTAATCGAGACCGTCCTGTTCGGGGGCACGGCCCAGCATGCCGACATACAGCATCGTGGATTTGACGATCGGATCCATCGCTCGGATGTTCTCGACGCTGTCGCTGAACCCGAGCATCACCCGACCTCGCGACATGCCGGCGGCAAGTTGGCCGGTCCAGAACGCGAGACCATCGGCGTCGGCGTCGCGGTCGAGCACGTTCTGATAAACCAATTCGACAAAGTCGGTGTCCGACAACGAGCCATAGGTGTTGATGAACTCGTCCGACAGCGTGAAGGCCTGCGAGACGTCTATCACGGTGGCGCCACTACCCAGTTGCGTGGCCCAGAAACGGAGGCCGTCAATGTCGGGGGCCCGAAGGAAGTAGGCGTAGTAGAGCCGAACGACCGGAGCGATCCGACCCTGGAACTCGGGAGAGGTGGCCAGTGCGTTGATGACGGCGGCGCTTCCGGCTCCGGCGTCGAGTTGGGATTCCCAGAAGGCCAGACCACCGGCGTCGGGGTCCCGACCGAGGAAGTCCCGGTATTGCTGGGTGATGAACAGCTTCTCCGACGAGATCGGCCCAACCGCATTGCTGTCGGCCGATGCCGGGGAGCTGAACAGCGATGCCGCCGTGAGTGCGATCGCGAGGGCGAGTACGAGGAGACCCCGCGGTCGGAACGGTGTGGTGGTGGGCGAGGTCTTCATCGGCTGATGTCTCCCTAGGGTGCGTGAAAGGGCACGATCGGACTCAATATGCCGCTGGCGCCAGCACCGAGGGTAGCGAAATCAGCACAGGCTGTTGCAGCGCTTCTGAGAGGAGACTGACGCGAGCATTGGCGGCGTGCACCTCGATCGACAGGTCCTCCGCCGAGACCGGTTCGATCGTTATCTGGTCCTTCACGAGCACCCGAACCGTGGAAACAACACTCTTGTGACGTCGATCGAGGCCGATCGCCACCCGTAGGATCCCGGCCAGTATCCGCACTCGCCGCTGGTCAGACTCCGATAGGAGCGTGAACGTCTCGTGTTTGCGGGTGGGGTGGGATTTTCGGTGGTACCGAGCCACCTGGGCGATCATCTCGATCTCACCATCGCTGAACCCGGTCAACTGTTCGGAGTTTCGGATCACGTAATAGCTGTGTTTGTGATGACCGCTGTGGCTGATGAAAAGACCGACGTTGTGAAGTAACCCGGCCATTTCGAGCAGTTCGCGGTCCTCGTCACCCAAACCGTGGATGTCATCGAGGCGGTCAAAGATCTGTAGAGCCAGCGCCGTGCAGTGCTCAGCATGTTCAAAATCGGGATCCAACCCACGGGCGAGGCGGACCACGTTTGAACGTCGAAGATCGTGGAGTTGTTCGGCCGCTGCCCCGGGCATGCGATCGAGCAGGACACCTTCACGAAGGGCGAATGCGCTGTAGGTGAAGCCGTCCAGACCCGACAATTCAACCAACTGTTCGGCCAGCAGCGCACCGCCGATGATGATGTCCGAGCGGCGTTCGTCGAGGCCGGTGATTCGGGTCCGTTTGGAGGTCTTGGTGCTGACGATCAGTTCCACCAGGTCCCGCAACTGAGCAGCGGAGACCTCGGTGCCATTCAGTGAGGCGGGGACCGGGCCAGCCTGGGCGGCGGCCATAGCGGCCAACGTGCCCGCCGTTCCGGACGAGGCGATGAGAATTTGGGGGCGATGGCCCAGGAATTCGACCTCCACACCGGCGAGGGTCTGTCGAACGAACTGTCGACACTCGTCCAAGGCGGCCGGATCGCTCACGTCGCCTCCGGGGAAGAAACGTTCGGTGAGGCGGATGGCGCCCATCCGGAACGAGCGGGCCGCCAGCAGACTGGAACCCTCGCCCACCACCACCTCGGTGCTGCCACCGCCGATGTCGAAGCCCATGATCCGTTTGTCGAAGACCGGGAGCGCCTTGAGGATGCCGAGGTGGATGAGTCGGGCTTCTTCAAAACCACTGATGACCTTGATGTCGACCCCGGCCTCGTCACGGGCCCGGTCGAGGAACTCGGAGCGATTTTCGGCCTCTCGGACCGCGCTGGTGGCGACGGCGTGAACCGACGCACCGAGACTGTTGGCCACCTCACACATCCTCGACAGGGCGGCGATGCCGCGATCCATGGCGTCGGGTGCGAGGGTTTTCATGTCGCCCGAGCCTGACCCGAGTCGGACAACTTCCTTCTGGGTGGTGACGATCTCGAACCCCGAGTCGTCGGTCGGTCGGGCGACGACCAGATGGAACGAGTTGGTTCCAATGTCGATCGCGGCGATGAGTTCGTCCATCAACGGTCCAGTTCGATCGTGAGGGTGCCGCCGCCCCAGCCGCTGACCTGATCCCGACCCTCGATCACGACCCGCACGATCGATTCGGGTACTTCGATGTTCGACTGGGACCGGGTGAAGGGTTGTTCGTTTGCATGGTCGTGCGTGAGGAACCGTTCGCCGTACACCGTGCCGTCTTCGCCTCTCACCCGCCATGAGTCGGCATACCGCTCCGGCGAGTCGTATGGCGATGAGAGCGTGACCGCAAATGTCCAGGTTCCATCGTCATCCTGGGTGGCGACGGCATCGACAACATCGGGGAACAGCTCCGTCTCGGAATCGGCCGACCCGTCATCGACCTCAGTGCCATCGACCTCGGTGTCATCGACGGCGGTGCTTTCGATCGCCGCATCCTCAGCTGCCGTCGTGGTTGTTGACGGGCTCGGCTCACCTGACTGTTCAGCGGTGTCGGACCCACATGCCGACACCAGAAGAGTCAGGGCGGCGATCAACCCCACAAGGTTCCTCATCCGGACAGTGAACCAGCTTCGGTGAAGGCCTCGGTGTTAGCTGTCCAGAAAACCGAGTTCCCGTAACACCGTGTTGGTCTGTTCGGACTGTACGCCGTGCAGGGTGTGCGTCTCGGAGGCGGTGAGGTGGACCAACGACCATTCGGCCTCGGTTTCGACCGCGACCAGTGTGGTGGCGGCGTCGTCGCCGAGCAGATGACGGTAGGTGGGGGTCATCCGGAACGACTGGCCAAGTCGCAGAGACTGGGCGATGACGAATGTGCTGTGGTCAGGTCCCACGACGGTGAGGAGAAGGTCACGCCCGGGCAGCTGGGAGGAGATATCGACGGTTGTGGCGTGGGGATGATCGGCGAAAGCGCCGACCACGCCGTGGTAGGCGACGACGCCATCGGCGACGCGTTGATCATTGAGATCGGTCCTGATCTGAATGTGATCGACGTTGGCATCCAGGGACCAGGGGTCGAGCGGAGTCAAGGTTCGACCCGTCGGTTCGGTCGGAGCAAACAGCGCCTCGAGTGAGAACCCCATGGCGGTAAAACACAGCGCCACCTCTTCGTTCTGAAGGGGGAGGAGTCGGCGGTCTCGGGACGTTCGGCCAAACAGTTGGTCCCAGTTGCGGTCGAGCAGTCGGTTGAGCGTCCGGACGTCACGAAGGTTGACCGGGTCGGTGAACTGGATGAGGGGTCGGTGACCCAAACGCACGGCCCCGGATCGGGTGGTACTGATGCCGGTGACCTCGACGGCGCCGAACGCCTCGACCCGACGGCCGGTTCGAGCGATGATGATGCGATCGCCGGGGAGCGGCATCGAGCCGCTGGGGGTCAGGTTCGGCTCGACCCCGTGGCCAACGTCGGCGAGCGACAGGATGCCCCCGAAGTGTTCGGACGTGGACAGCGGGGTGGAGAACCAGTGGCTGGGGGCGCAGCCGTCGGTGGCGGTCAGAAGTTCGGCGGGATCGGTGCCGGGGGTGAGTTTGGCCAGCCAGAGTGCTGCGGGGAGGTCGATGTCGACGGATTCGCTCATGTCTTCATCATGACGAGGGGGTGTGACAGCGTTCGGTGGCGAGGTCGGAAGGTAGGGCCGGTGATCTATGAAATTGCTGGTCAGCGGCGTGTTACCCGCCGTTGATGATGCCGGTCACCCACGGGGCGAAGTACTCGCTGGGCATGCTGAGGGCGACACCGCCGGTGGACACGCTGCCTCCAACGACGGGGTCATCGGCGGCGCCGACCGCATATCGAACGGCGATGATTTCTCCGTCGACGATCACCGGGCCGCCGGAACCGCCGCTTCCACTGAGATCGTCGGTGATCACGTTGCCCCGGGACAGGTCGCCCTCGGGCGAGCAGTTTCCGAACCCGCCGGGTACCAGCAGGATCTCGGCGTCCGGGTTCGTGCATCCCGGCCAGGGTCGGAAGGTGACGATCTCACCCCTGCTGACGGTGGTGACCGGCAGAGCCAGGTCGCCCATGTCGTTGCGGCTGACCCCGCCCGAAATCGAGGGGAAACCCAACGCTCGAACCGAGTCGCCGATCCGCAGCGTGGTCGAGTCGCCCAGGGGCAGAATCGCTGGAGACCCGAGTTCCCCGAGGGTCAGGTCGGACAGCTGCGATGCACCGGTGAGGCGAATCAGAGCGATGTCGAGAAACGGGTGTTCCGCCTCGACCCGGCCCGAGAACCGAAGTTCGACCGGCTGGTCCTCGACCGTCGACGTGGCGATCTCGATATCGGTCGCGCTGCCCACCACATGGCGATTCGTGAGCACGAGGTCATCGGCGACGAATGCCCCCGAACCGGTGGACAGTCCTCCATCTTCGGTGAACACGATGATCTGTACCGTTGCCAGCTTCGCATTTGTCAACTGCTGCTCTGGCGTGAGGGGGATGTCCGGGTCGGCGGGGACGGTGGTGGGGATGGCGGCGGTGTCGTTGCCCCGACGACTGAGCACGGCAGCGCCGGCGATCCCAGCCAAAAGCATGAGCAGGACGCTGACGACCGCCAGCACCACTCGGCCCGATCGTGCCGGAGGGTTGGGTGACCCGGGTATAAACGGGGGCGGTACGGGAGCCCCCGTCGGCCCGGGCCGAGCGTCCTGGGCTGGTATGGCGGGCGGGGGTGAAGCTACCGAAGGGACGGTTGCGGCACCGCTCAGCGCCGACCGGGGTACTGCGACGGTTGCGTTCGAATCGACCGACGGCCGGAGGACGATCTCGGGAGCACCTTCGGATCCGAGCCGTAGACGCACCTCGTTGGTGATCCGAAGCTGCGTCACCCGGTGGGGCCCGTTCCAGCTTCCACCCGAAGACGCATCCTCGTAGATCCACGAACCCGAGACATCCTTGAGGGTGCCATGGACCCGGGAGACCCGTGGATCGTCGAGTTTTACGCGGGCCTCGTCGCCGCGGCCGATGATCAGTGATTCCCCCTGCCCCATAACGGTCGTCCTGCCATCCACCAGAATTTCGATTGTGCGCATTTGGAGACACCCGTCTTTCGCTGTTATGCCCATTCTGGCTGGTGACAACTGGCCCGCCTATGGGGACCGCTCTCCGGTGCCAGGACAAAATCGGCTACAAACAGACTATGCGCAGCGCCATCACCAACCCGAATGCTTCCGCCGTCGGCCCCTACAGCCACGCCATCGACGCGGGCGGCACCGTGTATCTCAGCGGCCAGATTCCCCTCGATGCTGAAACCGGCTCGTTGGTGGACGGCGACATCAGCGTTCGGACCAGGAAATGTTTCGACAACATCCGCGGTGTTCTCGAGGCGGGAGGGCTCTCGATGGATGATGTCGTGAAGGTCACGGTGTTCCTAGTCGACATGGCCGACTACGCCGGAATGAACGAGGCGTATGCCGAGCAGTTCACGGCTCCGTTCCCGGCCCGCAGCGCCATCGCCGTGGCCCAGCTTCCCCTCGGCGCGAACATCGAGATCGAAGTGATAGCGCAGCGATAACAACTGCGATCCAACCGACCCCTAGGGAGCGTCCTCACCTGGTGATGGTGCCTCTTCCGGTTCTACCGGGGCAGGTTCGTCCCCTGCGGGTGGCGGATCGTCAGCGGGCGCCTCTTCCGCCGGCGGGTCTTCCACGGGTGGATCTTCTGCAGGAGGATCTTCTGCAGGAGGATCTTCTGCAGGAGGATCTTCCACGGGTGGATCTTCTGCAGGTGGATCTTCCGGTGGCGGGTCGTCTGCAGGAGGATCCTCCTCGACGGGCTCGTCCGCCGGTGGGTCATCGGCAGGCGGCGGATCGTCCACCGGGACCTGAGGTTGCTGACCCGGGGTCGTGAAATTGACGCTGCGGCTCGAGACCTTTCCACCCTTCGATACCGCTTCAACCCGGACGTTGTACCGGGTGCCCGGCTCGAGGTTGGAGAGCGATCGGGCGTGGATATTCCAGCACTGGCTGTTGTTGGGATATCCGTCGCTGTGGATCAGCGTGTCGTTCAGGTAGAAGCGGCTGCCAGCACAGATGTCGGTGACGAAGGAGACCTGGGCGCCGCTTTCGGTCTGACCCGAGATTGCGAGACCGCTGATCGCAGGTGCGACGTCAACCTCGGGAGAGGCCAGCGTGGTGAACGTGACGGACTTCGGGGCCGAGCGGGTCCCTTCCTCGTTGATCACCGAGACGGTCACCGTGTACTGCGTCGAGGGCGACAACGCAGAGCCGAAGGCGGCCCGGCCCAGCAGCAGTTGATGATCGTTCCAGCAACGATTCTGATTGGGGTACCCCGATGATCCGCTCCTGATATTGGATATCCGGTACTCGGTTCCCGTGCACTGTGCGCTGCTGTAGGTGACCCGGGCGGTGGTATCCGAGATCGCCGAGACACTCAGCCCCGTCACGACGGGGGCGGGGGCGGCGGGCTCGTCGACCACCTCCTCTGTCACGGGGGTCGTGTCTTCAGGTTGATCGTCGACCGGGTCGGTCGGTGGTGTGGTGGGCTCGGGCGCTGCGACCTCGGGTGGGTCTACCGGAGCGGCGGTGGTCCCGAAGCTGACGCTGCTTCCGGCCGAACGTCCTCCCGGGCCCACGGCGACCGCGATCAGGCGGTAGTTGGTGGAGGGGCGGAGGGCCGTCAGGGAGATCACGTGGTTGGTGGCGCACGTGGTCGAGTTGATCGTTCGGACCGAGCCGTTCAGTGAGTAGGTGAGTGAGCTGCATTCGCTCACCGCAACCTGGAGTCGGGCCGTCGTCGAGCCGAGATCGAGCAGCGTGATCTTCTGGATGACCGGGGCGGCAACCACCGGTGCGACCTCGTCGTTGCCCGCATTGGCACCCCCGCCATCGGAGGGGGTGGTGGTCGCTGGCGCCGTCGGGGCTGCGACCTCGGCTCGATCCAGTTCCTCCAGAAACTCCTCGTCCAGATCGTCTTCGGCCACGTCTTCCTCGACCAGTTCCGTAGTCGTCGACGTGGTGGATTCGGGCACGGTGGTGGTGACGGTGGTCGAGCTGCTCTGCGTGACACCCGCTACTTGGACGTCGTCGGACTCGCCACCGCCTCTGGTAGTTGCGAATGCGATGCCGCCGAGTGCGAGGATCAAGGCTGCTGCTGCAGCGATGATGAGGGGCGCCCGCCTCTTTCGCTCGGGTTCGGGAGGAAGCGGTTTGGCTGCGGGCGGGGTTGGTTCCGAGACCTGCCGGGCCCGGACCACGCCGCTGGATCCATGCACCGTTGTACGCGCGGCAAAACCCGCGTCGTCGGGGACGCCGAACAGCGATGCTCCCGGCAGAACGGTCTCGGATTCCGAGCTAGCGGCAGGAGTGGTCGCCGCGGTTCCAAGGCCGGCCGCCCCGAAGAGGTCGGCTTCGGTGTGGTGCTGGGTTTCCGCCTCCGGAGCGACGAGCGGAAGGCCCTGCTCCGCCGCGGCAATCGCCGTCTGGAGTTCGACAAGATACGCGGCGGCGTCGGCCGGGCGATCCTCCGGTTTCTTTGCCATACCTCGTTCGATAACCGTGCAGATCGCGTCGGGCACCTGAGGCCGCAGATCCTCAACCGGTTCGTTGGCCACGCGATTGATCACGCTGATGACGTCAGCGGCGAGGTCGGTGCCGGTGAAGGGCGGGCGACCGGCGATCAGCGCGAACAGCGTTGCGGCGATTCCGTAGACGTCGACGGCGGGCGTCGCCTTGGCCGTAATGAAGGACTCGGGTGGCGCAAACGCCGGCGTGAAGCTCAGCGCCGTGGACTGGCTCGCCGTTTCCGAGGATGACAGACGTGAGATGCCAAAGTCGGCCACCTTTGGTTGACCCGACGGACTGATCAGGATGTTGGCCGGTTTGATATCGCGATGCACGATGCCCTGACCGTGGGCGTCCGCCATCGTGGCGGTGACCGCCGCAATCAGCGTGGTTGCCTCTCGCCAGTCCAAGGGTTCGGCCGGGTCCACCCGCTCGGCCAGCGAACCAGCCTCATAGAAGGGCATGATGATGTATGGCTCGTCTTGGCCGGTCTTGCCGGTGGCGAAGATCTGGGCGATGCCGTTGTGATCCGACAGACGACCCATGGCCCGGCGTTCGCGTTCGAATCGACGCTGGACGCCTTCGTCCCACGCCGAGTGAAGGACCTTGATCGCAACCCATCGATCGAGGTCCGGCTGAAAGGCCTTGTACACCCGAGCTGAACCGCCTCTGCCGATCTGCTCTAAGTCGCTGATCCCCTCGATGCCCAGATCAATTTCCACCGAACCGCCTCCTTGCGCCCTCCGCCCATGCTGAGCGACCGGGTCAGCCTATTCAGCGACGCCGGTAAATCGAATGGGGATGAGTCCCCAGCGCGGCACGTTTGGTAGATGCCGGTCAACTATTCGGTCACCGCCACCGCAGTTGGGTTGGTCGATGCTGCGGCCGACCGGAGAAATTGCCGAGCCAGAAGCGGGCTGGCGGCCACGGCGCTTACGACGAGGCCGAAGCCGTCCGCGCCAGCCGGCACCGCATAGAGAAGATCGCCAACCACGAGATCGGGTCGGTTTGCTGGAGTGGCCGAATCGACGAGGGTGTCGGTGTCGAGCGGGGCGATCGATTCGGTGGCCACCAGATCGACGAGGTCGACCAGGGCGACCATCAGGACGTCGGGGCCTTGGCCCTGGGGACCGAGTTCCATGAACCGGTCGGACAACTCGCCGGGCTCGGCCCGTTGCACGACGATCGAAAGCCCGTTGTCGGTCGAGAACCTGTCGGCGACCGAGGTGAGCGGCTCGATGGGATCCGGGTTGACCCAGACGACCAGGTCGTGTCCGGCTGGTCGCCCGAGTTCGTCACCGTCGATAGTGGCGGTCGGTGCGGTCGGTGCGGTCGGTTCGGTCGGTTCGGTCGGCGCGGTCGGTTCGGGGGTCGGAGCGGGAGCAGTTGCGGTGACCGGTGTTGACTCGATCGCGGTGTCACTCGGATTCGAACAGGCCGACAGTCCGCAGAGGACGACGACGAGAGCCAGGGTCGCAACTCCACGTGTTGTTTGGCCAAGGTTGTTGCGCCGCATGGTGTTCAGTCGGCGGCAAGCTCCTCGGTGTAAGCCTGCTCCAGGTACTGCCGCATGTCGTTGGCATCGACCCCCTTGTTTTGGCAGGCGAAGATGTCCGCTAGATCCGGGGCGTCGACCAGAGCGCTCCAACTTTCGGGTTCCCATAGCTGAGAACGCCGGAACGCCTTGGCGCAGTGACCGAAGAGTTCGTCGGTGCGAACCACCAGGGCCGCCTTCGGAGTGCGGAGTTCCTTGGTGAACGACGCAAGGAGTTCGGGGTCGGTGGACAGGTGGGCCGCACCGTTGATACGTACCGTCTCTTCCTTGCCCGGAATCATCAGCAGCAGGCCCGCGTGGGGATTGCGCACGATGTTCTCGTAACTGTCCAGGCGATTGTTGCCTCCCAGATCTGGCATTGCGACGTGCTGATCGTCGAGGGCGATGATGAACCCGGGTGGCCCTCCTCGCGGCGACGCATCGACGGTGCCGTCGGGATCGGCGGTGCTGAGGATGGCGAACGGGCAGAGCGACAGGAATCGGAGCGTTTCGTCGTCGATTCGGTCGGTCGCCTTCTCAGCGGCGATCTTGCTGGGCCTGCGGTAGACCGACCTCAGATCTTCGATCGATTGAATGCGGGTCATGAAACGACCTCCCAGTCGAGTGATCTAGCGGTCGAGTCCACCGCAACCAACTTCACGGTCAACGACTCACCGAGACTACGACCGTTGATGTTGACGGATGATTCGATCGCCGGGTCGAGGATCTGGATGTAGGCCAGTTTGCGCTTCTCATGCAGCGACACGACCGCAGCCTCGAATCGTTCGCCGATTCGCGATTTCAGGACCATCGTTTCGGCGTAGTCGACCATGGCCCGCTCGAACGATGACTCTCGCGAACGGGCCCGGCCCATCAGGCTCGGCAGTTCCTCCAGATCGGCGAGTGTCTGTTCGGACGGCTCGGTTCCGGCATACAGAGCGAGCAGCACCTCGTTCCCGAAACGGTCGACCAATCTCCGGAGCGGCGCGGTGACATGTGAATAGTGGGATGCGATCGCGCCATGTTCGCTGAGTTGGGGAAGTTCTCCGTCGAACCAGACGTACCCGGCTCCACGAAAAGAGCGGGCGGCTTGCAAAAGGAACGCGCTGCGTTTCGGCGAGTCCGGCTCGACGGTGCGAATCATCTCGGCGTAGCTCAGGTCGTCGGGCCACTGAATCCCGAGCGCCTTTGCCTGGCGGCGGAGGCGACGAAGGTCCTGCTTTCGGGGCGACGGAAGGGTGCGGAGCACACCGACCTTTGCGTCACGCATCATCCTGCCGGCAACGATCCCGGTAAGCAGCGAGATCTGGGCGTTCCACCCTTCGACCGGAATCGACGAGTCGAACCGCAATGTGTAGCTGCCGTCGTGCTCTTCGACTTCCTGGCTCGGAAGGTTCAGCGAGATCCCACCGCGGCGAACCTCCTCGGCTTGGCGCAGTGTGCCGATCTCCTTCAACAGCTGGAGCTGTTCTGACTCGCCGGCGTCGATCCGGTTCTGGGCGACCTCGTACGAGATGGCCTCGTCGATCCGAACGAGGGCTCGTTCCAACGAACTGTCGATCGGGAGGCCGTCGGTATCGAGGTCGATCGTCCACAGGAGAGAAGGTTTGTCGGTGCCGGCGAGAAGGCTGGCTTTGTCCTCGGAGAGCACCGGAGGATGTAGCGGGGTCCGGAGGTCGGGGGAGTAGTAGGTCATGCCCCGCTGACGGGCCTCGGTGTCGATGGGATCACCGCTGGCCACGAAGGCGGCCACATCGGCGATGGCATAAAAGACCCGATACCCCTGCTCGGTACGGACGGCGTGGAAGGCCTGGTCGAGGTCCATCGCTCCGGGAGGATCGATCGCTACGAGCGGCAGATCTCGGCGGTCGGTGCGAACGTCCGCAAACCGATCGACGGCAGCCTCGGCGGCCGCCAACACCTCCTGAGGAAACGCCCGGGGTATGTCGAGCTCGTCCCGGATGGCCTGAAATCCACTCTCGAATACGCGTGGGGCCACAATCCTGCGTTGCTTCATGGACGTAGTTAACCGGTGAACCGAGCCACAGAAGCCCAGACCCGCGAGAAAGCGGGAAGATCTTCGGGAGCGACGTGATCGAGAAGGTAGGCCCGTACGTCGTTTACGTGCGTCGTTGCGGCCAAGCTGAGTAGCTGCATGCCGGTGTCGGTCAACGCTGCGTACAGGCCACGTCGGTCGTCGGGGGCCTCGGTTCGGATGACCAATCGTTGCTCGACGAGGCGATCGACGCGGTAGGTCAACCGGCTTCGCGAAACCAACACCCGGTCGGCGATCTCGGCCATCCGAAGCCGGCGATCCGGTGCCTCCGACAGGAAGACCAGGATCTCGTAGTCGGTCAATCGGATGGAGTGTTTTTCCTGAAGGCTGTGATCGAGGTGTTCGAGGAGGCGATGGACGCCGTAGAGGAAGTGGCGCCACGCAACCTGTTCGTCTTCATTGAGCCATTCGGTCACTCTTCACAAACTACTGCAGCGCATTCGGCTAAGCGGCGCTTTCGCCTCCCGGGTTCAGCGTCGCTGGCAGACCGGGCACCAGGTCGTCGTGCGAGCGTCGATGACCGCCGAGATCAAGTCGGTGTCACACCGAAGACACGGCTGGCCCGAGCGTCCGTATGCAGCCAGCGAATACTGATTCCCTCCGATACCGCCATGCACGGTTCGGTAGTCGCGCAGGGTCGTGCCGCCGTTGTCGATTCCTTTTTCGAGCGCTCGTCGTACCTCCTCGAGCAGGCGTTCGGCACGAGCCTGACCGAGTCGGGTCACCCGGGGGTTAATCTCGGCCGCCCACAACGCCTCGTCCGCGTAGATGTTTCCGACACCGGCGACCGGTCGTTGTGACAGCAGTTGCGTCTTGATCGCCCGGCGGCTCTTGGCGATCAACTCGTGGAAGAGTTTTGGGGTCAGAGCCGGATCCCACGGTTCGGGTCCTGCGTGATGCAGCGTCGGAATCGATGTGTAGTCGCCGGTACGAACGATCCGGATTCGCCCGAACCGGCGTACATCGTGAAAGAGCAGCGTCTCGGCTTCGGCGTCGGCGGACTCGGCCAGCCGCCACCAGGCTCGCAGATAGGAATCGTCGGGGTCCGGAAGTGCGGCGCGAAACGACAACGTGCCTGTCATGCCCAGATGGACGATCAGTTCGCGCTGGTCGACGAGGCGCAGCAGGAGAAACTTGCCCCGTCGGTCGACCTCGGCGATCGTTGCGTCGATCGCCTCAACCGCCGGCGTGAATTTCGTCGACCAGTGCGATCCGCTCTCGACGATGGTCCGCCCGGTGAGACGTGGCTCCAGCTCTCGCCGGAGCGTCTCGACCTCGGGTAGTTCAGGCACCCGGCCTTAGCCGACGGTCACGGCTTGGGCCGCTTTCCGCCCGCTCTCCATGGCGCCGTTGATGCTGGCGTCGCGTCGATGATCTCCACAGATGTAAACGCCGTTCTCCAGCCGGACGGCCGGTCGATTGTCGTAGCCCGGTAGCTGCATCGGTTGGGCCTGGGGAATGCGGTCGACCCGCAGCACCTCCCACTCGGCCGCTTCCGGCCCGACGAGACCCACGAGTTGGTCGCGCATGGCGTCTTCGGTGCCGCTCGCCACCGTAGGTGCAGATGCGACGACCGTGTTGCTCCCGGCGGGTGCGTACGCAGAAGAGACAGCACTCATGTTCACAACGGAGTTCAACGGGCGCTTCCCGGATCCATTCAACACGATGATGGGATCGGTCTCGACCGGCGATGGAGTAGAGAACCAGATGCTGGTCACCCCTCGCCAGCCCGGGTCTGGCTCATCGGTTAGGCGGGCGGCCTCGGTAGCTCCGGTTGCGACGATGACCGCGTCCGCCTCGATCGTCTCCCCGCTAGCAAGGGCGACGCTGTTCGCAGTGATCGACTCGACCCGTTGATTGAGATGAAGTGAACCCTCCGCCAGCCGCCCGGCGAGTTGGGCGCTGATTTGGCCCATGCCGTTGCGAGGCACGGCGGCATCGCCCTGGGACAACATCCGAAAGACAAAGTCAACCACCCGGCTCGAGCCACCCAGATCGGCGTCGAGGGTGATACCCGCGAAGAGCGGCTTGAGGAATCGGTCGATCATCTGAGAGCTGAATCCGAGTTCCCTGAACCGGGTTCGTGCGGTCACATCCTCCCGTTCCCAGAGGTCGTCGAGCGACCCGCGGGTGGTCTCGAGTCGATAACGGAGGATGCGGGCCTTGTCGAGCAGGGTCCCCACTTCCGCCTTGATCGTGGGGAGCAATTGATCGGGTTTCCGAAACGGGTCGCCGACGGTGGCGGTGGCCCCGCCACCGAGCAGGATCTTCGCACCGGGATCAAACGGTTGAAGGTCGAGCGCATTCATATCGAGAATGTCGCGGGCGGCCGGGTAGGCCGTGAGCAGGATCTGAAAGCCGCGATCACATAGGTGGCCGTCGACGGTGTCGGTACGCACCCGGCCACCGGGACCGTCGGACGCTTCGAAAACGGCGACTCCGTGACCATTGGCGGTGAGTTCTGAGGCCGCGGTCAATCCGGCGAGCCCCGCTCCTACAACGATGATGTCCACGGGATGGGTCTAGCAGGATTACGGGCCAGTTCCATGCCTCGCTAACCTCTGACAGATGTCTCTGCCTCCAGTCTCAGATCTCGTAGCCCTGTACCAGCAGCAGTGGGCCGACCTCACCGCTCCGGGGGCCAAGTATGAGATGGTCGAAACCGAGGTACGCGGCGTTCCAATGCGGGTGGTCAAAGATGCACCCGGATCGATGCGTGATATCTGGGCGTTCACCGCCGCGTACGGCGACGCCCGGTACCTGGTGTTTGAGGATGAAGTACTGACCTACGCGCAAGCCCACGCCATCGTTCGGTCGCTTGCCGATGAACTGGTTAGTCGAGGGATCGGGGCCGGCGATCGGGTTGCGGTGGCGATGCGTAACTACCCCGAATGGGCGCTGGCGTACTGGGCCATCATCAGCACCGGCGCCGCATGCGTCGGCATGAACGCATGGTGGACCACAGCCGAGATGGAGTACGCCCTCACGGACTCCTCGCCCAAAGCTCTCATTTGTGATGACGAGCGCCTCGAGCGGGTTCTTCCCATTCATGACGCTCTGCAGGACTCGTTCGGGCTGAGCGTGATCACCGTGCGCTCGGATCGGGAGCTGCCAAAGGGTGGTGCCCGTTGGAACGATGTGGCCGACCCCGCCGACGCTCCGGAGTCTCTCCACGCGGTGGCGATCGACCCCGACGATGACATGTGCATCTTCTACACCTCGGGCACCACCGGCTTTCCCAAGGGCGCTCAGCTGACCCACCGGGGGTCGGTGCACAACCTCCTTCACATCGGATTCATGCAGGACATCCCGAAGGGGATGGCAGCCGCGGCCGGAATCGAACTGGACCAGGCGTCAGCGCCGCAACCGTGCCTGTTGGCCCCCACGCCGCTGTTCCATGTGACCGCCAACAATTGCCTCCTCCACCCGGGCACCGCGGTCGGGGCGGCGCTGGTTTTGATGTACCGATGGGATGCCGGCCGGGCTCTCGAGTTGATCGAACGCGAGAAGGTGACGAGCATGAGTGGTGTTCCCACCATGGCACGAGAACTTCTCAACCATCCCGACTGGGAAACTCGTGACACGTCGTCGCTGCAGGCCCTCGGTGGTGGTGGCGCTGCGATACAGCCTGACCTCGTCGAGAAGATTGGCGAGGCTCTCCCGACCGGCGTGCCCTCCACCGGCTACGGCCTCACCGAAACGCACGGGATCGTGACGGCCAACAACGCCGCGCTGTATCTCGCCAAGCCAGCCTCGTGTGGCACCATCGTGCCAACCTGCGACGCAGTGGCCAGAGACGAACTTGGCAACGACCTGCCCCAGGGCGAGACCGGCATCCTCTGGGTGAAGGGTCCGATCATCGTGAAGGGGTATCTGAACAAACCCGAAGCGACGGCTGACGCCATTCAGGACGGTTGGTTCAACACCGGTGACATCGCCTACATCGATGACGATGGTTTCGTCTTCATCGTGGACCGAGCCAAGGACATGGTGCTGCGAGGGGGCGAAAACGTGTATTGCTCCGAGGTTGAATCGGCGATTTACGAACACCCCGCCGTCGCTGAAGCAGCGGTCTTCGGCAAACCCGACGACCGCCTCGGTGAAGAGGTCGCGGCAGCCGTCGTGCTGCTCGACGGGCAGACGCTCGATGCCGACGGACTGCAGGGGTTCCTGAGCGAACGCCTTGCGAAGTTCAAGATCCCCACCACGATCTGGTTCCTGGACGAACAACTACCCCGTAACGCCAACGGCAAGTTCGTCAAACGTACCCTGAAAGAACAGCTGCTGTAGCTGCAACGAACGCCCCTCCTAGGCTCAGGTGATGAAGCGGACGGTGGGGTTGGTGGAGGGGATGAACCTTCAAGCGACCGTCCGGGGCGCAAAGTTGCCGGTCATGATCGGTCCCAACGGTTCGTTGTGGTCCACCCGGACACCGATCGGTCTGGGGACACTCCACATGGCCCGGCCACTCGGCGGCGATGTTGTCGAAGGGCAGGCCTGGGGTGAGGGTGCTGAGTGGATGCTTGAGCAGATGCCCCGCCTCCTCGGCCACGACGATGATCTGACCGGCTTCTCACCGGAGGGCAAGCTCGATTCACTGTGGGCCCGTACGCCGTTTCTGCTGAACCGCACCGATCGACCCTGGGACGCGATTGTCGGGGCCGTTGTCGGCCAGAAGGTGCAGGTGACGAAGGCCGTCGACTCCCGCCGGGCAATCGCTCGGCGGTTCGGGGATCCAGCTCCCGGACCCGAGATGCCAGGACGGCGCCGGGGTCACATCCTGCCCTCACCCGAGGTGCTCGGCCGGCTCGGGTACGCCGATCTTCACGACTGCGGAGTGGAACGGAAACGAGCGGACACGCTGATTCGGACCGCCCGGGAACTGCGGCGCCTGGACTCGTTGTGGTCACGCCCGCCGGTCGAGGTTCGCGCCCGCTTGGAGAAGATCCGAGGAATCGGACCATGGACATCGAACCTCGTCACCGCCGTTGCCCTCGGTGATCCCGACGCCGTGCCGGTGGGGGACTATCACATTCCCAACGTGGTGGCGTGGTGCATCGCGGGGGAGCCCCGGGCCACTGACGAGCGGATGCTCGAACTAATCGAGCCCTATCGCGGTCACCGCTGGCGAGTGATTCGGCTGGCCAAAGGCAACGGGCCCGCCCCTCGCTACGGCGCCCGATTGAGTCTGACATCGGATGGGATGACGAGGGGTCGATAACGATGGCGGGGAGGATAAATCGCCACGGCTGGATCGTTCTCCGCAGTTATCCCTCGGCGTTGGCCGATTTCTGTGTGGACGTGTTTGAGGACCCTGACGGCGGGTTCGGGTTCGAGCACTTCCGGGCCGACCCCGAGGATGGCGGAAGGTGGACACCGATCGGAGGTTTCGGCACCCTTCGATTCGAATCACTGGCAGCGGCCCGGGCCGCTGCGGCCGACGCCGTCGGCTGGTTCGAGCCGGTGGACTAGTTCAGAGCGGCGATCGCCGCCGCAGTCTCGACGGAGAAGCGCTCCGCCGCCGCTTCGTTCAGATGGGTGTAGTCGACGAAGTCGGTATTGCTGTATTCGCCGCTGAGGGAGATGAGGGGCACATCGAGTTCCTCGGCGAGGGCCTCCAGTGCCGTTCGCACCAGGTCACCCTGATCGGGTCCTCCCGGATAGAGCTCCTCGAACCGGGGCGGTACGGGAAGTTCCACGAACACCACCCGCGTGCCTTCGCTCTCCAACCGTTCGACCGACCGGGCGATAGCAGCCAGGTCGTCGCGGTCGAGGGCGAAGGGCGTGATTCGGCCGCGGACCTCGGCGGCGCGAGCCGGAGAGATCGCAGTTGCGAAATTGATGCGTTCCCCGCTGGGACCCGTCACTTCGGCGGCGTCGGCTCGTCCGTTGCGGCGAGCGGTGGCCTTCACTCCCAGCAGTTCGCTGGGATCGCGAAGTACGGTCCGATTGCGGACCAGCGCCGACACCCGGGCCGCAAGACGTTCCGACGCCGCCGGTGCTCCGTCCTTGGTCTCCAGAGCGGACTCGTATGCATCCAGCGTGGCATCGCCGTAGACGGCCGAGATATCCAACGGGCCGAGGCCCCAGATCACGGTTGTGGCGCCAAGGCGAGGCTCCACCTCATCGAAGAGCCACTGTTCGGCGACGACTGGAACGCCACCGTTCAAGCCGGCGTTGTAGGCGCGATCGCCGATCGAATCGAGATGGCGGGGAACGAGGGCCTGTTGAGCCATCGACGTGCCGACGATCACGAGGTCGGCGGACCCGAGTTCGTCCATCTGTTCAACCTTCAACTCGGTGCTGAAGTCGTGCCATCGGAGCGCCGGCGCATCGGACGCGGCGACGACGGTGCGTCCCCCGACCTCGGCGAGCAATGCAACCGCCAGGGCGGCGAGGATCACCCGGAGAACCTTCGCGGTCATTCGACGATGCCCCGTTCCACCAGTCCGTCGGCGACGAGATTCGTGAACTTGGTCGCCCCGTTGTTGCGGACGTGGGTGAGGTCCCGCCACAGGTTGACGTCCTCGAACCCCGTGGTCAGATCGATGAAGTCGGCGCCGGCGCCATCCTCGACCTGACCCCTCAATTGTTCGGTGGCCTCGGCGATGGTCTGCGCCCCGCCTGGTACCAACTCGACCGCCTCGGGATTGATCGGCATGCCGACGATCACCACCCGGACCCCCCACTCCTGCAGTTGATCGATCACCTGCACGGTGACGTCGACCCGGTCCTGGCAGAACGCAGGGTCGGCGAACTGGTTGGTGTAGTCGGGTAGCTGCGCTGCGATGCCATCGTCGTTTCGGCTCGACGCCTTCGGAGCGTTGCCCATATTGGTATCGACCTGATCCGGTACCGGTCCCAGCGCGACGGCGATGGGATCGATGCTGGCGAACCATCCGGAACTCGCGAAGAGGCGGCGACGATTGTCGAGTCGTTCCTGAAACTGTTCCGCTCGGCCGGGGGTGATGCAGGTGCCGATCACGTCGATCGGTCCCATCGGCCACACGATCACCTCGGGATTGGCGTACCGGAAGATCTCTGCGATCCAGTGCTGTTGCACCTCGGCGAGCGAGCCTGGCAGGAATGCGTTACCCACTACGAGATCGGTTCGAGCCGACAGCAACGGAACCTCGATCCCATCACCGGCCTGGGAGCTTCCGATCACGATCAGCTCGGGTGGAGCTACGGGATTTCGGAGCCATCGATAACTGGGAAGCGCGGAGAAGAAGTGGAAGAGCCGGGTCATGATCGATCCGGCGAGCAACCGATCGGTCTGGGCGATCGTCGAGGAAACATCGGCGGTGAGGGTCAATAACTCCGCCGTGGCCGGATCCGATTCGCTCAGTGCCAGGGCGCCAGGAGCGGCACACTGAGGTTGGAAGAGCACCTGTTCGAACAGCGCCTTGCCCAACGCCCGAGCGGGTGACGTAGCGATGTACTCGGCGAACTCGTCTCCTTCGAGTCGGGCGTTCAGCGCCTTGCCCTTCGCTCCGGCATCGGCCAGCGCTGCCGCCCATCGGTCGATATCGACCCCGCACGAGTCGGCCAGTTCTGCTGCGATCGGCACAAACGCCAACAGGTCACTTCGAATACCCTCGGGTGCAGCCTCGGCCAGCGGTTCCAGAACAAAGTCCGGGAGCGATTCGGTGAGCGCCAACAGCTGATCGGCGTTGATCGGATCGCCCTCCTTCAGACCGCCGTCCGGGGGAGCGGTTGGCGGTGGTGCGTCATCGGGGCACACGACCGACTCGGATTCGAAGCCGTATTCGTCGATCGTGACGGTGCGCTCACATCCCGAGTCGAAGACGGCGGTGCGCTCCTCGGGAGCTCCGACCGCCAGGATCACACGATCGGCGACGTCGTAACCCGCTTGATCATCTGGCGCACAGGATGACGCGATGAGGAGCAGAACGGTGAGAACGGTGAGGCGGGTGCGTGACATCAGAATTGGAAGTAGACGAAGGGGCGAGGAGATCCTCCAGAGAAGACCAGCACGGAAACCAGCGCCAGCGACAGCAGGGCGCCAGCAATTTCCGGGCGGCGTTCGACCAACCGGAGCGATGGCCATTCGGCGCGGGCGGCGACGTCGACGATGACCATGGTGATGAAGGCGAGAGAGACGAGCAGTAGATCGGCCGCACTGTCAGCGCCGTCTTGAAACGCCATGGCTCGAAAGACCTGGACCGAGCTGGTGAAGTCGGGCGCTCGGAAGAAGACCCAGATGGCACAAACGACGAGGAATGTAAACACGACGGAGGGAAGGTCGCGCAATCGCACCGGACCGTCGCTGACCGCTCCGCCGAATGCCAGTCGGTGAACCACCAGCGCCAAGCCGTGCAGCCCACCCCACACGATGAAATTCCACGAGGCTCCATGCCACAACCCGCCCAGCAGCATTGTGAGCATCAGGTTTATGTAGGTCCTGACGGTTCCGCTGCGGTTGCCGCCAAGGGGGATGTACAGGTAATCGCGCAACCAATTCGACAGCGAGATGTGCCAGCGCCGCCAGAACTCGGTGATGTTGCGACTGAGGTAGGGCTGGGCGAAGTTCAGCGTGAGCTCAATACCCAGCAGACGCGAGACGCCTCTGGCCATGTCGGTGTAACCCGAGAAGTCGCCATAGATCTGGATGGCGAATGCGGCGATGCCGGTTCCCATCGAGACCCACGACATGCCAGTGGGATCGGCGAAGGTGCGGTCCACCACGTCGGCGACACCGTCGGCCAACACGACCTTCTTGAACAGACCGAGGACGATCAACGAGAGGCCCGAGGTGATCTGATCGGTGCTGACTCGGCGGTCGGCTTCTTGCAACTGCGGCAACAGGATTCGGGCCCGCTCGATCGGTCCTGCCACCAATTGGGGGAAGTAAGCCACGTAGGTCCCGAAGGTGACGATGTTGTCGACGGGTTCGAGGCGACGTCGATAGACGTCGATCGTGTACGACAGGGTCTGGAAGGTATAGAAGCTGATACCCACCGGCAGGATCACCGACAGAAACGGCTCGTTCGGTTCGAGGCCATTGCGGTCGAGCAACGAGGCGAAACTGTCGACGAAGAAGTTCAGGTATTTGAAGATCCCGAGAATGCCAAGGTTGACCACCAGCGACGTGATGAGCAACGCCCGTCGTGAACCAGGAACGTCGGTGGTTCGAAGCCGGCGCCCGATGGTGAAGTCGACCACCGTCGACAACAGCAGCAGGCTGCAGAAGCGCCAGTCCCACATGCCGTAGAAGATGTATGACGACACGAGGAGAATCGGGTTCCGCCAGCGCGGCGAGGCTGTCCAGTACAGGGCCAGAACGGTTGGCAGGAAGATGCCAAAGCTGATCGAATTGAACAGCACTAGTCACCGTCTCCTGCCACCCCACGACGCTACATCCCGACATGCATCCGGTGGTGGTCTCTCGGTTCTGTCGTCGCCCCAGCACATCGCGCCCAAAAATCGTCGGGCGAGCACAAAGAGTGTGTTGGCCCGACGATTTTTCAGCCGAATGTGCTGGTGGAACGACGTTTGGGTTGTCGGGTGGATGGGGTGGTCAGGTCCAGAGCGTGGCGAGCATGTCGTCGACGTGGTCGGCAACATTCTGTTGGCCGACCCCGGCGGGTTGACGCAGGTCGATCTCGGCCATCGACCCATCGCTGACCGGTTCGAAGTGTTCGAGGGCGGGTTCGATGAACCGGCTCATCTGTGCGTATACGTGTCGGTCATCGGAACCGAATCGGTTCACGTGGTATCGCAACGGGAACGAGATCGACAGTTCCTCCTTGGCTCTGGTCATCGCCACGTAGAGCAGGCGAAGTTCCTCTGCCATCCCATCGTGGTCGCCGATGGCCATGTCGGAGGGGATATTGCCGTCGGCCGCGTGAAGCAGATAGACGTGGCGCCACTCGAGGCCCTTGGCCGAATGGATCGTTGACAACGTGAGCCAGTCGTCGTCGAGGTGGGGTGGTCCGGCCCAGTCGCCGGTGACACCGGGTGGGTCCAGGGTCAGCTCGACCAGCATGCGGCTACGGGACCGGTACTGCTCGGCGGTGTTGGCCAGGGAGTCCAGGTCGGCCAGTCGCGCCGCAGGGTTGTCGTACTTGTTGGCGAGCAGCATCTCACAGAAGGGTCGGAGCCGATTGATCTGCGCGGCCGGCGAAAGCGCCGCGGATTCGTTCCCGTCGGCGACACAGTCGGCCATGGCGGCCCGGAGTTCGTCTACTTGCGGCTTGGCTGCGGTGGGGACGCGAACGGTTCCGTCGGCGCCGCGCCCGGCGATGAAGTTCCGGACGGGATCGATATCCGGCTGGCCGATTCCCAACTCGGCCCCGAGTCGTCGTTCGGTGGCCGGGCCCACCCCCTCGAGACCGCTGAGGACGCGGTGCCATGCGAGCTGGTCGGCGGGGTTGTCGAGGATTCGCAGAAGGGCCAGGAGATCTTTCACATGAGCGGCTTCAAGGTGTTTGAGGCCGCCGTACTTGACGAAGGGGATGTCGCGACGGGTGAGCTCGAGTTCGAGGCCGTTGCTGTGGTGGCCGGCCCGGAACAGCACCGCCTGCTCCCGCAGGTCGATGCCCCGTTCCCGGGAGTCGAGAATCTGGTCAGCAACCCACGCGCTCTGGGCGGTCTCGTCGTGGCAGGTGAGGAGGCGAGGCATGGGTCCGAGTGGGGTAGAGCTCCACAACTCCTTGGCGAAGTGAGGTGTCTCACCGCCGATGGGTTGCCTCAGCACGGCATTGGCCGCCCGAAGAATGGGCATCGTGGACCGATAGTTCTGTTCCAAGGTGATGGTGATCGCGCCCGGGAATCGATCGGTGAAGTTCCACATGTTTGCCACCGTTGCGGACCGGAAGCCGTAGATGGCCTGGGCGTCGTCGCCAACCGCGCACAGTTGAGTCGTAGGGCCGCACATCCCTTCGACGATGTCGGCCTGAATGGGGTTGGTGTCCTGGTACTCGTCGATCAGGATGTGGTCGAACAGGTCGCCGAGGGCACCTTGCAGGCTGCTTTTGGTGAGGCCCCGCCAGAACAGCAGTAGATCGTCGTAGTCCAGTACGGCGTTCTCCCGTTTGCGGGCCGTGTAGGTGGTGAACACCTTCTTCAAATCGTCAGCGTGATCGGCGCACCATGGGAAGTCCTTCTCGAGCACCTCATCGAGTCGGGCCTGTCCGCTGACCATGTGACCGTAGATGCTGGCGATGGTGTTGGCCCGGGGGAAACGTTTTGATCGTTCACCAAAACCCTCCTCGGTTCTGACCATCGCAAACAGATCGGTGGCGTCGGAGGCATCGAGCACGGTGAAATTGGCTGGCAGACCCGCGGCCGCCCCAAACTGGCGGAGCAGTCGGTTGGCGATGCTGTGGAACGTTCCGCCCCAAACCTGCCCGGCGGCCCGGCTGGAACTGTTGGCCCGTACCCGCTGGATCATCTCTGAGGCCGAGCGTCTGGTGAAGGTGAGCAGCAGCACCCGGTTGGGATCGACCCCCTCGTCGATCAACCGGACCACCCGGGCGACGAGTGTCTTGGTCTTTCCGGTGCCAGCGCCGGCGACGATCAACAATGGCGAGGTGTGGTGATCGACGGCGGCCTGCTGGGCCGGATTGAGCGCCGATGCTGCGAGCGGGTTGTCGGTTGAATCGAACATGCGTTCGTGACGCTAGCACGACCCTCGGACAGCCCGTCCCGGGGTCGTGCGGCCTCCGGGTCAATTTGCTATTGGAACCTCTACATTCGTTTGTTTACACTCAACTGCATGCAGACGTGGCGTCCAGAGCGCGAGGATGTACTTGGTGTTGATGGGGTTGCGTGGCCCGAGACGGACCCTCGTATCTCGAGGAGTGGAGTTCTGGCCGGACTGGTCGCGGCGATCGCGGGGCTGGGGGTGTCGTGGTCCACTATCGAGCCCGTCGCCCCCGCGGAAGGGGTCGAGCCGCTGGTGTCGGCGGTGGCTTGGTGGTGTGCGGCCCTGCTTGTCACC
Organism: uncultured Acidimicrobiales bacterium; assembly: GCA_937958015.1. GTDB lineage: Bacteria > Actinomycetota > Acidimicrobiia > Acidimicrobiales > SZUA-35 > JABDIY01. Next base: position 97,359 of record CALGOA010000063.1, read on the forward strand.
TGGCTGGCGCTGAGTCTGGCCACCTGGTGCCTGGTGATCGGCCGAACACACGATGCTCACGGCGGTCCCCGGTGGTTGCGAGCCCTCACGATTCCCGGCTCCCGATCGCTGGCCGAGGGTCTGATGGCGGTCTCGCTGGTCGTCGTTCCTTCGGCCTGTTCGGTCGGTGCCAGCCAGGTCGATGCGCCCCGGTTGGAGGTTCTCCGGCCAGCCGAGTCCACCCACGGGATCGGGCCTTCCAGCACGATCGCCGATACCGCAACACTGCCGTCGATCAGACCGCCGACCACGTTGGTCGACACGGCAACCCTGGGCGAAACGACGCCGACTGAATCGAGTACCACGATCGATTCGACCCCTCCCTCCATCGTGACGCCTGAATCCGACATCCCACGGCCGAGCGAACCCGTCATGCCCACCGAATCTCTGTCGGTGGTCGACGAGGATGAGGTGGCCGATGAGGATCCGGCGGATGAGGAAACGGCGTCGATTCACGTGGTGAGGTCCGGAGAACACCTTTGGTCAATCGCCGCGACCCGGGTTGAGCATGTGACGGGGCAGTCACCCACCGATGTCGAGATCGCGCAGTACTGGGTTCGACTGATCGAAGCCAACCGAGGCCAGCTCAGTTCCGGTGACCCCAACCTGATCTTCCCGGGTGAGGAGTTGTCGCTCCCTTAACCACGAGGCTGGCCGGGATTGGAACAGGAACCGTGCAGATGTGGTTGGTGTGGTCATGACCACGATTACCGCAGAGCAGGTCGGCGACTACCGGATCGACATCACCAACGGCACCCACGTCTGGAGGGCCGACGAGCCCGTGGACCTTGGCGGAGACAACACGGGCCCGAATCCCTATGACTATCTGCTTGGTTCGCTGGCCGCATGCACCACGATCACGCTGACGATGTACGCCAAACGAAAGAAGATCCCGATCACGTCGTTGTCGGTGAGTTACACGTTCGATCGCGTTCATGCCGACGACTGCGAGAAGTGCGACGACGAAAAGACCGGACTCATCGACCGGGTGACGTCGGAGATCTTCATCGACGGCGACTTCGACGAAGCGACCCGAAAGCGGTTGATGGACATCGCGCAGCGGTGCCCTGTGCACAAGACCCTCGAAAAGGGCATTCACTTCGAAGAGACCGTCTACGCCGGCTAGATCCCGGCGGGTTTCTACAGTTTGGGGCCGATCCAGCTGATCGTGTCGATCGGGATCAGCCAGTGGGTTCCCTGCGGGTCAAGACACTCGATATGGCCGTCGGTGACCGCGGTGATGTCGCCGAGCACGGCGTTCCCGACCTGGCGGCCGATGGTGCAGCGCTGGCCCAGCGTCCAGGCCTCTCGGACCTTCGCCACAATCGTCGACGGTGATCCGGTTTCCACTCCACGGGTCTCGCCCGGCTGGTTGAGGTGTCGGAGCGACATCATCGACGCGATGCGAACACAGAACATGGCACCGCCGATGTTCTGAATCGTGGCGATCTCGCCGGACACGTGCACGATCCGGCCCCGGATCTGACGATCGGCAACCTCGACGGTGACTTCCACACTTCGGTTCCCCAACTGCATGAGCCGCATGTCGAGGGGAGTGCTCGCCGCTGCGGTTTCCGCCACCGCGTCCTCGACCTCTTCGAGATAGGACCGTCGCTCGACGTGCAGTTCCTGACGCAACCGCTCGGACTCGGGTGAGGGCGCGAGCGGCAGCCGGTCCGGGGGAGTAGGGATGAAATCAGTCATCTCTTTAGCTATCGAAACGATTTCAGCGAAACTTGAGCGGTGGCGACCGCCCGATAACGCCGGCTACGAACCGGTCGACGAGGTCTGATTGGAGCCTTCGGGAACCACGGTGTTGGCGATGAGCGTGTCGATGATCTGATCACGTACGTAGTGGAACTTGCGACTCCCCGCGAGCCGGCTAGCGGGCAGACGGCCATCGCCCGCCATGTTCAGGACCGTCCGCACATTGAGGTCGAGCATCTCGGCGACCTGCGCGGTGGTGAGGATGGCGGGGTAGTTCTCGCGCACTGCGTCGTATCCATCGTTGATTTCGCTCATTCGTCCAGTATGACGTGGAACTACGTTTGTTTCCATTCCATCGGTCGAAGTTGTTGGTGGTGAGTACAAATTGCCACCGCAGCTAACAGGCAGCACCACACCCACTCAAACCGCGCCAATGACAGCAAGGGGAGAAGTGTGGACTAGTGCAGGCGCCCCGGCCCGGCTTCCCAAGCATCCAGACCGCACTGGCCGAGTATGGCAGAGCTTCCAACTCGTCACAGTAGAAAATCAAGCAGTCTTGAATGCCACGGTTGACTAGCTCGGTGTGGCAGGTAAGCCCCTTGTAGTGGTGGGGTTTTGGTCGGGCCCAAACTCAAAGTCCCAGAACTGGCCTGTCCAGACCTTTACGGCACACGCCGACTTTCACCTTTGTGAGACGCTTGGGAGTAGCGGGTCTCTTGTGCTAGCTCCCGCTACGCCTGCTACTTTGCGTGACCATGTGGCGTGGAAAGATAGTATTGGTCGTTGCGGTCCTGATCTGCGGGGTGCTTTCGTTGCCGTCGGGGTCCAGTGCCCAGTCGACTGGCGGTCCCGGTTGTTCGGTCCAGGCAGTGAACGGCCAGTTTGAGGTCACCTGGTCCGGCTTGAGTGAACAAGCGGCTTCGGTGGTCGTGGAACGGCGCATGTTCTCGCGCTACTGGTGGCGGGGTAAACGAGCGGCGGCCGAGTCGAGCTTCGTCGATGGTCAATCGCCGAAGCAGGCGGCGAGGGTGGAGTATCGGATCAGTGTCCGCTCCGCTGGGAATGTTGAGATCACCAAAGTGCCGTGCGTTGTTGTCAACACCGTGGGATTCACATGCGAGAGCCAGCTCTTCACCGCGAATGGACCGAACGCGGAGGATCGGTTCCTGGTGCAGTGGAGTAACCCGCTTCCGAGTCTCGAACGTGTCGACTACGTCGTTCGGAGAACCGTCAGTCCCGATCGCCCGGCCTTTTGGCGTGGTCAGACGTTCGACCAGTCATTCCGCGACGACGCAGACGGCAAGTCCGATGCCAGCTACCTCGTGATTGCCAGGATGGACCGGCGCATCATGGCCGCAACCACGTGTGCCGATGTCACGCCGCCGCCGGACCCGGACGTAGAGCCCAACAGCTGTCGGACACTGTTGACCGATGCGCAGCTGTCTGAGCTCGAGGCTCAGATCGGACCCGTCGACCTGCCGCCACTCCCGGACGGGTTCCGGTACTACAACAGTTTCATCGAACTTCCGGACAGTCAGGTGTTCGACGGGGAGAACGCCTACGTCCTGATCACCTCGGATGAGCTGATCGATGTCAACGGCACCCCGGCACCGCTGTACCGCACACTCGTGCGCTACAACATCGCCGACGGGAGCAGGACCGGGATCTTTGCCTTCGGCGACGATGGTCGCGATGTGGTGTTCGCGATCAACGAGAGCGAAGGCGTGTACAGCAGGACGTCCGACAACTTCACGAGCGCGACCAACTACCAGCCGCCAGGCACGACCGAGTCAATCAAGCTCTTCACGGCGTTCGGCGATGGAACCGGAGACAATGCCCAGTTCGTGGGATTCGACGACGCCGATAGGGCAGTGTTCAGCGTCTTCGGACCCCAGGTTGTCGCCCCCTTCCAGGCCCACAACCCCGACACAGGCCAGATTGAACCTCTGTCCGTTTCGATCGACGGACTGGAGCAGAGTTCTGCAATCGCAGTCGTGGACAACGGGATCGTCTTCCGGCTCGATAACGACCAGCAATACGTCAGGGCAGAAATCGACTGCACTCCTGTCCAGTAGGCGCTAAGGCACCGAGGTTTGAGCATCGACGCGTCCTAACCGTGGGACCGATGCTCTGGCTCTTTCGGAGTGGCCGAAAGCAGTTGCTCGTAAGGCAGCTGCGCATGGGTCGCATTTGAGGATCCCTCACTGCGACACTGATCCAAATCGACCCGGGCCTTGTGCTTACTGGGTTCGATGTTGCGCCTGAGGCCGTTCCGCACGGTGTCGCAGCGAGCGGGGGCTAACTGCGTCACCCCCCGAAATAGGTTCGGAGCCATGACCCGAACCCTGATCGGCCTATGTCCGGTGCTCCACAGACGGTCAGGACCTCGACGCCCAAACGGCAGCGCTGCTCGAGCTCGGGGGTGAAAGAGGGCAACATCTACACCGACCGGGGCCTGTCAGGCCGCAACCGCGACTGGCCTAGTCTCAAATCAGGCGCTCGCAGCGGTGCTTGCCGGCGACACCCTCGTCGTCCCGAAGCTCGGCCGCCTCGCAAGGTCGGTGCCCGATGCCAGAGCGATCGGTCGCCCTCTCGCTCGGAGGGTCTCTGGACAACGCCGGGAGATCCGATGGGAAAGATGTGCTTCAACATCCTCGCCACCCTCGCCGGTTCTAAAGTCTACCTCGCCCGGGCACGCACTCGCGAAGGCATGGTCGTCGACCGCTCCAAAGGCCGATTGAAACAGAGACAACCCAAACTCACGCCGCTTCAAGTAGCCGAGTACGGACGCTTCACGCTGCCGGGGAGCACACCGTCAGCGAACTCGGAGGAGTTTTTGGCGTGTCTCGGTCAACGGTCCACCGCACTTTCAACCGAGCGGCATAGGAAATGCCCGAGAAGTTCTGGGAATTAGTTCTCGTCGCCCTCGTGGGCGGACCTTGTGTTGCGGCGGTGGTCGCTATCGTCCGGTGGGAATGGAGTTCGCACGCTTTTTGAGACAAGGGTGATCTCACAAAACGTGGGAACTCCAGAATCCACATCGACTGCGACTGAGAATACGAAGATTGGATTGCGGGACTGCGGCCGTGTGGGTCTGAGAGGCTACCTCACCCCACCACCCTCTGACGGCTAATGCCGTCCGCGGCGGAGTCGGCCGTTTGGGTGATTGTTTGCAGTCTCGCTGGGCCGGAGAGCCTCGCGTTTGAGTTGCGTCTGCATGCATTCAACGAATGCAGAAGCGTTTAGAGCTATGTTGATTCGTCTAACTACGCTTAGTAACCTTCACGGAATGTGGTGGAAGGAAGAATCGCACGGCTCTAACGGGGGTGCTCGCACGAACCGTACGTTCGGTTCGATGGCACTACGGAACCGACTTCCCGCCCGCTTCACGTTGGCGCACGGCCTCATGATCCTCGCCGGACTGATGACCTTCGTCCTCGTCAACGGCGCGCTGGCTGACAAACGCGAGATGGCCACCGTCGTAGTGGCCAGCGCCCAGGCCGAGGCCGGACGTTCCATGACTCCTGAACTGGTCGAACTGCCAGCCTCGACCCCCGGTCTCGAGTACTTCGCGACCGTTGAGAACCTGCAGGGCAAAGTGCTCGCCCGACCGATCCCTGAAGGCCAGCCGATAATGAAGGACGACCTGGTCGACGCGGGCTCGCTCGACTTCCGCACCTTTGCCCTGCCCGTCGACTCCTATCAGATCGAGGGCCTCCGTCTCAGCCGCAACGATCGGGTCGACGTCGTCGGGTTCGATGAAACGGGCACCCCGACCTATCTGGCATCGGATCTGGTGGTTGTCGGTACGTCCTCCACCTCGGTCGAGGGACTCGGGAGTGTCCGTGACAGCTACATCACGGTCCAGGTCGATGATCTGCAGGCGTTGGCACTCAGCCAGGGCCAACGAAACGGTCCGCTTCACGTCGTTCGAAGCACCGGTGCCGCACCGGTGGTTGCGGTGGGTGCAACGGGAACCCTGCCACCGGCTGACGAGTCAGCCGAAGGAGACCGTCCATGACCCCGATGCTCGTGGCGGCGTCGCTCAGCAATCGCGAGTGGCGTGCCGCACTGCAACGTCAGGTCCGCGACCACGAGTCCGACATCGTGGTGGAACTCGTTCGCGATCGACATCAGGCGATGGCCGATGCCGTCGATCTGGTCATCGTCGATGACGACACCAGTTGGATCTCGTGGCCGGTCGTTACGGCGCTGGGCGATGCCGGGAAACGGGTGGTTGGTGTCTTCGATCCGGCGGAGGGTGACGGGTACGGCGAGAAGTTTCTTCGCGACCACGGAATCGATCTGGTCGTCCCCAGCGATCTTCCCACCGACGTTCTGATCGACTTTCTGCGTCAGCATCGACCCGACCGGCATCAGCTACTCAGCGACGCCGACCTTCTGCAGCCACTGGACGACGTCGTGCCGCCCTCGGAACGACGGATACTCGCCGTGGGCGGTCCCTCCGGAGCCGGAGTCACCGAGGTATCGATCGGGCTGGCCCAACTGTTGGCCCGCGACCGGACGGTTCTGGTCGACAGTGACGAGAACCATCCCGGTATCTCACGTCGACTCGGACTGAACATCCACCCTCACATCGTCACCGCCGTCGACATCGCTCGACGGGGCAGATCGGACTTCGAGTCCGAGATCGATCCGATCGAATCCTGCCTTGCGCAACCGGCCCTCACGTCGGGGACGCTTCCTTTCGATGTGATCGCAGGTCTCGCCTCGCGCGATGACTGGTCACTGCTGCGGGCCGATGACACCGTCGCCCTGCTCGATGTTCTGTCGACCAAGTGGGCCAACGTGGTCGCCAAGGTGGGCTCCAACCTCGACGAACTCCCCGGGATCCCCCGGTACGAAGTGAGCCGTCAGGTACTCAAGCGCGCCGAACGAATCGTGGCGGTCACGCAGGGGTCGCCTACCGGACTGTTGCATTTCGTGGATTGGCTGGTCGAGGCGGTTCCGCTGGCTGGTGACGCCCCCATCGATGTCGTCGTCAACAAGGCTCCGAGCAGTCCGGCGCTTCGAGGCCAAATCGAGACCGAGCTCCTGAACATCACCGGCGATCGGGTTGCTTCGATCGTCTTCGCCCCCTCGGATCGCCGAATCGAACGCGCCGCCTGGGATGCCGAACTAGCGCCGCGGGGATCATTCCTTCGATCGCTTCGACCCCTCGCTGGGCTGCCACCGGCTCGGTTCCGGCGTCGCCTGTCTTCCGATCTTCCCCAACCCGAGGCCGCCTGATGAGTGTCATGACCACCGATGCCTATGAAGAGCTACGCCACCAGGCGCTGGAGGCGATCCGAATCAGGAGTATCGACCTTCGTGAGATCGGTGAAGTTCGGTCCCTCATTCAGCAACTGGTGAATCAGTACCAGGCCGATGCCACCTCCGGCGGCTCCCGCCGACCCCTTTCGGACACGGCGGCGATGATGAGCCGCCTGTCTCGAAGCCTGCTCGAGTTCGGGCCGCTCACCCCCTTCATCGACGGCTCTCTCGAATACGAGGAGTTGATCATCCACGGGTCGAACGTCATGTACGTCGATACCGATGGCCGAATGTTGGCGTGGCCGGACCCGATCAGCGAAGAAGAGGTCACCCACGTCGTTCACAAACTGCTCGCCACGGTTGGCCAGGCGGTCGACGAGAGCCGACCAGTGATTCAGGCCCAGATCCTCGACGGTTCGGCTCGAATCGGTGTTGTGCTTCCCCCGATCGCCGACGCGATCGACGTCACTATCCGCCGCTATCTCTCCAAACGGGAGACCTTCTTAGAACTCATCGAATGGGAAGCGATCAGCCGTCCCGCAGCACAACTGCTCACCGCAGCGATGACCACCCCGACCGGCGTGATCGTCACCGGTCAGCCGGGTTCGGGAAAGACGACCCTCGTGAATGCGATGCTGCGATCGGCGCCCCCAACGTTGCGGGTCATCGCCTGTGAAGACACCCCGGAGATCTCCGTCGACCACCTTCATGCCGCCCGTTGGAAAACCCGACAGGCGGGTCCCGACGGTTCGAACGAGGTCAACCTGCGCGACCTGGTGAAGATCTCGCTCGGGATGCGTCCCGACCTGATCGTCGTTGGTGAGGTCCGCGGATCCGAAGCGTACGAACTCACCCGGGCTGGCAACGCCGGCGCCGGCATGCTCAGCACGATTCACGCCAACAACGCTCGCCAGGGTCTCCAGGCGTTGGTTTCCACCGCCGTGATGGCTGGGCCAAATGTCGCCCCCGAACAGATCCGTACCGTGTTCTCCAGCATCGTCGACCTCGTGGTACACACCGCCAAGGAGCCGTTTTCTGCAGTGGCCGAAGGCCGAGGTGGGCGCCGCAAGATCATGGAAATCGTCGCTGTCCCGGCCATGCAGTCGGACGAGTTTGACTTCACGACCGAGCCGATCTTCCACCGCGAGTCGTTCGACCATGAACTTCGTTGGACCGGAGCGCCGTTGCCGATGGACCTCGAACAACGACTCGACCGGGTGTTGACCCCGATGGGTACCAACGTCACGGCGCTGCTGAGCGGAACGAGGCAGTTGGTATGACACTGCTCGCAGCCCTCTTCGCAGGCCTTTTTGTGTACCTGAGCCTCGGTGCGTTGGTGGGCGTGACACCGCGCTTCCTCGACCGGACACCATCGGGTGAACGGGACAAACGCGACCGGGCCCAGGACTGGCTCCAACAGGCTGGCGCCGATGTAACCCCGTTCCAGTTCTTCGCGGTCTCCATCGGGATCTCCCTCTTCGTGGCGGTGATCATGCAGGCCATCACCGACGTGTTGCCCCTCACCTTCGTGGCAGCAGGACTGGCACTGTGGCTACCTCGTTCGTTCTACAGCCGCCGCCGCAACAAGATCACCCAGCAGCGGATCGCCGCCTGGCCCGATGCGCTCCGCGACCTGATCGCCCACCTGAAGTCCTCGATGTCCGTGCATTCCGCGCTCACCGAACTGGGCCGAAGTGGACCACCGGCGTTGCGTCCCTACTTCAACCGCTATGCCGGTCTGGCCGCCACCCTCGACCAGAGGACAGCACTTGAAGTGGTACGGGAGGAACTCGCCGATCCGGTAAGCGACCGGGTCCTCGAGATCATCCTCGTGGCCTTCGAACAGGGGTCGGCCGTGGTCATCGACATCCTCGCCGACCTGGCCGAAGCGACCAGTGGCGACATCGCTCTCCACGAAGAGATACAGACCGCGCAGCTCGAGGTGCGGCTGGAGTCCCGAAGTGCTGCGGTCCTGCCATTCCTCGTGTTGATCATGATGATCGCCACGTCCAACGACTACGCGTCCTTCTACCGCAGTAGTGCCGGGTGGCTGGTCATCGCCATCGGCGGTCTGCTCTGCATGGGCGGACTCTTCGCAATCAACCGATTGGGGCGGATTCCGACCGAACAACGGATCCTCGCTGCGGGGGGCGCGTCGTGAGTTTGGCGTTCCTCGCCGCTCTGGCTGCAGCCGGGTGTGCTGCGCTGTTCTCGCGCGCAGTCGTTCCGCCGCGCCGTCTGCTCGCCGGTCGGGTTCGGCCCTATGCAGCCCTCTCCCGATCGCGGTTGGGAACCGGCTACGCCGATGTCTCTGTTGCGACGTTAACTCGGCACGACGATCGAACCGCCGTCGGTCGGGTCATCGGTCCGCTGCTGGCGCAGTTGGCGGAGCAGCTCGGATCGCTCATCGATGCCGCCGACCACGACACGCTTCGGCGTCGCCTACGAAACGCCGGATTCGCCGACACCGATCCCGCCCAATATCGAATGCGTCAGCTGGGCCACACGGTGGGTGGGATCGCCCTCGGTGTCGTCTTCGGCTTGCTGGTGGCCAGCGTCGGCCTGACGATTCTGTTCGTCGTCTGCTTCGGCTTCTACGGTGCAACACTCCAACGCAGTCGGCTCACCGCCGCGACCGAGAAACGCGCCGAACGCATGCGGAGCGAGGTGTACACCGTCGCCCAACTGCTGGCGGTCCGCCTTCGTACCGGCAGCGGACCGGTCGACGCGGTGCGTTCGGTCTGCAACCTGGCCCGGGGACCGGTGGTCGCTGAACTCGGCGAGGCGATGACCTGGATCTCGTCGGGAACAGCGGCGCAACGGGCCTATGACAAACTCGCTGAAGCTACCGACGAACCAGCGGCCGCTCGGCTGTACCGGTTGCTGGCCGCGTCTTCTAACAGCGGCGGCGATATCGCCGGATCGCTTCGTTCGGTCGCCGAGGATCTCCGCATCGAACGCAAACAGGACCTCGCCCGCCGAGCGGTGAAACGTCGCACGGCGATGCTCCTGCCCCTTCTTCTCTTCATCACCCCGGTGATGATCCTGTTCGTCGCAGTTCCGCTGCTTCCAATGATCTTCGGCACCTTCTGATGGGTGTCGTGGAAACCAACAACTTCCGTGGAGGAAAACAATGCTGACCATCGCTCTGATCCAACTCTTGAGCACCACCGACAAAAATCGCACCGCCGAACGCGGCGCCGGCGTCGTCGAATATCTGGGTCTTGCCGCCCTGGGCGTCGCAATTGTCGCCCTGCTGTTGACGGGTATGACCGACGTGACGAACACGTTGATCTCCCGCATCGGCCAGATGGTGACCGGTTAGACCAATCGTGAGAGGTCCCGAACGGTCGAGAGAGCGCGGCGCGATACTGCTGCCGGGGGTGGTGGGCATCGCCATGATGTTCTTCGCGTTCGTGCTCATCACACAGTTCGCGGTCTGGCAGTACGGACGGGGTGCGATCCAGTCTGCGGCGAACGAGGCGGCTCGAGCCTCGGCGGCGTATGGGGCCGACGTCAGTGCGTGTACCCAGGCGTTCGAGGCGGCTCGGTCCGACCTGTTGGGAGGCAGCCTCGGAAACGGTGTTGGCCAGCCGAGCTGTACCGCCAACGGTGAGTTCACCGAGGTGATCGTGCCGGTCACGTTCCAGAAGTGGCTTCCTATCTCACCCGACTGGTCGTTCGAGGTCCGAGCCGTCGCCGCGATAGAACGGCTACCGGAACCGTGAGCGATCGCGCCGGTGAACGGGGATCGGCAGTGATCGAACTGCCGATGGTCCTTGGATTCCTGATCATTCCGATCGCGTTCGTGGTTTTGACCATTCCCACGTGGCTGCAGGACATTCATGCCGCCAACGACGCCGCGGCCGAAGCGGGACGAGCCTTCGTACTGAGCGGCGGGGATGGCGAAGCGGTCGATCGCGCCATCCAGGCCGCAGAGCTGAGCCATGGTCGAGAATCGGGATCGCTCGCCCTTTCATCGGTCGCTCCAACGGCGGAGCTGTCCTCGGCGGTCGAGGTTTCGGTCACGGTGGAAGTCACAGCGATCGCGCTGTTCGACTTCGGCTCCTTTTCCTATACAGCTACCCACACCGAGCGATATCCGACCTACGTACGGACACCCCGATGAAACGGACCGAACGTCGGACCGAACGGGGCTCGATCACCACCATGGGGGTCGGACTTTCGCTGATCCTGTTTGTCGTCGGCGGCATCAGTATCGATCTGTGGCGGGTCGTGGCCGCGCGTCAAGATCTTGTGCAGCGGGCGGACTCGGCGGCTGCAGCCGGGGCGAACGCCATCGATACCGACGAGTTTCGACTCACCGGCGAGTTGATACTCGATCCCCAGACGGCTGTACGCGCTGCGGAGCAGGTGCTCGGCGCACCGTCGACGTGGGACTTTACGGGCACCGGTCGCGTCGAAGCGAGAGATCCCGACGGTCTTCCCGACGACATGGTGGTGTCCCTGACCCGGGTCGTCGATCTTGCATTGCTCGGGGTCCTGTCCGATCAGCGTTCGATCACCATTTCGGTGGAGTCGGTCGCGTCACCCGAATCGACCGGCTGAGGGTTCATCCGGGAGAGGCTCAGATAATCCACTCGGGCCTGCACAACGTTTCTGATTGCGGCATCCAAGTCAGGAACACCCGGACTCGGGTCGGTGACCGTCTCCAGAATGTCGCCTTCCCCGCCGCGGGAATCGGTTTTCATACTTACGGTTTTCGACCATCCGTCCGGCCGTCTACACAGTCCAAATGGCCCATTGGATGTAGAAGCTGCTGGCCGCTGTTCCGCTCCCCGTAGGAATGTCGGTACCGTTGTCGGTCGCTATGGCATCGAAGAAGACTCCTCCCCCCAAACCGACCACCGTCTTCCTCGTACGGCACGGCAAAACCCCAACCACCGGCGCGGTCCTGCCCGGTCGCGCCAAAGGTCTCCATCTCGCCGACGAAGGTGTTGCTCAGGCCGAGCGTGTCGCTCAGCGACTCGCCTCACTCGGTGATATCGCCGGCGTGTATGCCAGCCCGATGGAACGGACCCGTGAAACCGCAGCGCCGATCGGCAAGGCGCTGGGTCACCGGGTCAAGATCCGCAAAGGCCTGATCGAGGCCGAATTCGGCGAGTGGACCGGAGCCAAGCTGAAGGATCTCTACAAGTTGCCCGAGTGGGAAAAGGTTCAGAAGTACCCCAGTGGATTTCGTTTCCCGGGCGGCGAGTCTTTTTCCGAGATGCAGAGCCGCATCACCGGAGCCCTGCACGAGTTGGTTGCCGAACACCCAGGCGAACGAGTCGTTGCTGTCAGCCACGCCGATCCGATCAAAGCCGCGGTCGCCGACGCGATGGGCACCCACCTGGATCAGTTTCAGCGGATCGTGGTGGCTCCATGTTCGGTCTCGGCCGTTCTCTTCACCCACACCGGACCTCGGGTGCTGGCCGTAAATTCCACCGGCGATGACCTTTCCTCGCTCGTTCTCAGCTGATGAGCGAACTGTACGAATACCGCGACACCAGTCACTTCACCGCCGGGGCCATCGGCGAACCCGGTGACCGCACGTTCTTTCTCCAGGCCGGTGACAGCTTCGGTTATCACAGCGTGAAGTTGGAGAAACAGCAGGTCGGTGCCCTGGCCGATTTTCTGCGCACGGTGCTGGAAGATCTGCCCGCTCCCAACAACACGATCCCGTCGGTGGTTCCACTGATCGAACCGGCTCAACCCACGTTTGTGGTCGGTCAGATCGCGGTCGGTGTCGACGAGGCCGAGGGCATGGTCGTGCTCGTGGTGGAGGAACTGGTCGAACAACCGACCTTGGAAGAGGAGCTGGCTGCGGTTGTCGAAGACGAGGAACTGAAGGGCTCCACGCTTCGTGTACACCTCACGGTTGACCAGGCGTCGGCCTTCATCCACACGTCCGAGATGCTGATGGAGGGTGGCCGTCCTCCCTGTCGTCTGTGCGGTCAGCCGCTCGACCCCACAGGACATGCCTGTCCTCGACTGAACTAAGCGGCATGTCCAGCTCTGACGGCGACGCTCTCTCGGTCCGAAACGACGAAGACCCTTTCGATGCCCCCAGCGATGGTCTGATCGAGCTGTTCGAGACCGGCGAGTTCGAGATCGAAGGGCGCATGCCCTACAGCTCCAACCTCACGCTCCTGGTCCATTACACCGACGCCGACGGATCCGACGTTCGAGCCATTTACAAACCCGGTCAGGGTGAACGTCCGTTGTGGGATTTCCCCGGGAACCTCTACCGCCGCGAGGTGGCCGCCTACCGATTGAACAGCGCGCTCGGATGGAACGTCATTCCGCCGACCACGCTGGCAACCGGTCAGATGGGGGAGGGGTCGATGCAGGCATTCGTGAATGCCGAGTTTGCCGAGCACTACTTCACGCTTCATGAGGCTGGCGTGGCGATTCCGGACCTCCAGCAGCTGTGCGTGCTCGACTACATCGCCAACAACACCGATCGCAAGAGCGGTCATTGCCTGCTCGCCCCCGATGGCCATGTCTACGGAATCGACAACGGACTGTCGTTCCATGCCGAGTACAAGCTCCGCACCGTGATCTGGGACTTCGCCGGCGATCCGATCCCCGAACAGTTGGTCGAGGACGTTGTGCGGTTCATCGATGCCGGTGTCCCCAATGACCTGGCGGCGATGCTCGACCCGTTCGAGCAGGATGCGATGCTCACCCGGGCGAAGGCCATCGCCAAGGAGGGGACGTTCCCCGAAGACGACACCGACGGACATCGGTGGCCCTGGCCGCTGGTCTAGTGGGTTAGTTCGCAGGCGAGATAGCGATTTCGGTGGCCTTCACCGATGCCCAGATCGGCGTGCCGATCGACAGGTGCAGGGCGGCGGTTGACGCCGGGGTGATGTCAACCGAGATCGGCAGGGGAGCTCCCAGCAGGATCCGGGTCGTGTCGCCAAGTGGTTCGATCCCTTCGACGACGGTCTCCCAGGTGTTGCGCGGGCTGCCGTGGGGCTGGGCCGGATGGAGCGCCACCGCCCGGGGATGAATAGTGATCAGTACCTCACCCGACACCCCGGTATCCGAGGTCTGCAGAAGGTGATCGAACTCATCCAGCTTCAGCGTTCCCGACGAATTGGTGCCCGTCATGAGGTTCGTGCCTGCGACCGACGCTCCGTAGCTCGTCGCAGGACGGGTCCGAATGTCGTAGGGAGTACCCGATTGGGTGATCGAGCCGTTCTCCATGATGAAGATCCGATCGGCGAGAAGGAACGCATCGGTGGGATCGTGGGTAATCAGCAGACGGGGCCCTTCGAACTGCTGCAGGTGTTGCCCGAGGAGCCGCCGCGTGGTTGATCTGGTCTCGACGTCGAGAGCCGCCAACGGTTCGTCCAACAGGAGCAGGGCGGGATCGGTTGCAAGGGCCCGGGCGAGCGCCACCCGCTGCGCCTGTCCACCGGAGAGTCCCGGCGGTTTCGAGTTGGCTAGATCGCCGAGATCGAACCGCTCGGCCCAGCGCATGGCTTCGGTGATCGAGTCAGCAGTCGAACGGCCTCCGGCAGAGATCCCGAATGCGATGTTCTCCGCAACGGTCATGTGATCGAAGAGCAGGTAGTCCTGAAAGACGACACCCACCTGTCGTTTGGCCGGTGGCACAAAGACCCGTTCGCCGTCGTCCAGCAGTCGATCGCCCAGTGAGATCCTGCCCTCATCGAGCGGGAGAAGGCCAGCGAGCAGGTCGACGGCTGTTGATTTGCCGGCCCCGTTCGGCCCGAGCAGGGCAACGGTCTGGCCCGCTTCGATGGTGAGGTGAATGTCGAGCGCGAACCCGTCCGGTCGAGCGACGGCCATGCGGGCATCGAGGTTGATCGTCATCGGGTGCCCCACCATCTGTCCCGCAGGCTGAGGAGAACGACCAACGACACGGCAACCAACACCAGGCTGATGGCGATTGCGGCGTCACGGTCCGATTCGAGGGAGATGAACACCGCGAGTGGGAGCGTCTGGGTTCGACCCTGGAGGTTGCCAGCGAAGGTCACCGTGGCGCCAAACTCACCAAGAGCCCGAGCCCATGCGATCACCGCGCCCGCCCGGAGCGACGGCGCGATCATCGGCAGTGTGATCGAACGGAACACCCGAAGTTGCGATGCTCCCAGGGTCGTTGCCGCAGCCTCGTGCCGCTGATCGAGGTTGTGGAGCGCCCCCTCCACGGTCAGCACGAGAAACGGCATCGCCACGAACGTGTTGGCCGCAATCACGCCCCATACCGAGAACGGCAACAGGAAGCCGGTCGCATCGTTCAGCGGACCGCCGATCAGGCCGCGACGACCC
This sequence comes from uncultured Acidimicrobiales bacterium, assembly GCA_937958015.1. Lineage (GTDB taxonomy): Bacteria > Actinomycetota > Acidimicrobiia > Acidimicrobiales > SZUA-35 > JABDIY01. The sequence continues at coordinate 112,680 of CALGOA010000063.1, forward strand.
AATGCGAAACCGAGCGCGGCGCCGCCGACAACCGGAGGCAAGACCATGGGTAGTGTCACGATTGCCCGCACCACGTCGCGGCCGGCGAAGTCGACCCGGGCCAAGAGCCACGCCAACGGAACCCCGAACACGACGCTCAGCACGGCGGCGGCGAGTGACGTCGTGAGCGACAGCCATAACGCATCGACCACGATGTCGGAGGTGATGATGGACCCGAGGTTCGACCACGGTGTTCGGCCCAACAGCCCCACCAGTGGCAGCAGAAAGAACAGGGCGCCGATTCCACCCAGCGCTATCAGGCTGAGCGGTGGCGGCGATGCGGCCCGACGCTGATCGTTCATGAGGCGGCGAACCCTCTCGCAGTAAACAGTTCTCGTCCGGGCTCCGAGGTGAGGAACGTGACGAAGGCTGCTGCCAACTCAGGCGAGTCGGAGCGATCGGTGATCGCAACGCCGTAGGACAACGATCGATTGGTCCGGGCCGGCAGTGCGATGCCCTCCACCGCGTCACCGGCGGAGAGCACATCGGTCTGGTACACGATGCCGGCGTCGAGTTCGCCGTTTGCCACCTTGTTGAGCAACGACCGGACGTCGGGTTCCTCGGTGTCGAGCTGAGGGTCAACACCGGCCTCGGCTAAGGCCTCACGGGCGAATGCGCCACACGGCACGGCCGGGTTGCATAACCCGAGGAGAAGGTCGCGGTCGCCGAAGCTGCTCAGGTCGGTGACGTTCGCCGGGTTGCCGGACGGAACGACGATGCTGAGTCCGTTGGTGGCGACGATCGTGACAGGACCAGCGATCTCACCAGCTTCGATGGCCTGATCCATGACCGTCAAACTGGCCGGGGCGAACAGGTCGGCTGGCGCACCGCCGATCAGTTGTTCGCGGAGGCTGGAACTGCCGGCGAGGTTGAGTTGCACGTCGACTCCAGGATTGGCGGCTTCGAAGGCGATTTCAGCATCGCGAAGCACGTCGCTGAGTGATGAGGCGCCGAATACCAACACCTCCTGCTGCGAGCTCCGGCCCGAACAGGCGGTAGCGACCAGCAGCAGCGCCACCAGCGACGAGATTCCCCTGTACACCGGCTCAGCTTAGGAGGCGGCCCGGACGGGGTGGCGCGCCACCATATGATCGCCAATTGGGGCTGTATGGGCATTGCGTCCTTCCTTTTGGGTCCATCGGCCCGTCAGGGGTTTGCCGGATCCGCCCGATACATACAACATGCCCCAAAGCCCCAGCGAACGTCGCCCCGCCGTCATCGACGGAGAACTCGTCTGGCTTCCGACCCTCGCCGGCCTGCTGCAGGGTGAAACCGCCGTCCTGCCCTCACCCGAACGTTCGGATCTCTGGAGCAGCCTGGCCGCCGCCGTCATGGCGCAGGCCACCTTCGACGACATCGGCTTCACGGCTGAACCGGTCCTCGATCTGACCCACTCCTGAGCCCTACCGGTCTGGGGGCGATAGTTTGCCCGGGTGACCAGCGAGTTAGCCGTCTCTACCCAGCAGATACGTGATGTGGCCATCACCGACGAGCACCAGCGGTCCTTCCGGGACCAGATCCTCGGGTTCTGCGCGGAACACCCCGATGCGTTGCACCGAACCTGTCTCTCCGGACATCTGACCGGGTCGGCCGCGGTCGTCGATCCGGGCCGGCGGGCAGCCCTGATCATGCATCATGTGAAACTCGATCGATGGCTCCAGCCCGGTGGTCACGCTGACGGTCAGGCCGACCTGGCGGACGTTGCGCTGAAGGAGGCCACCGAAGAAACCGGGATCCAGGGTCTAGAGGTCGTGCAACCAGCGATCGATCTGGATGTGCATGTGATCCCGGCCCGGCCCGGCGAACCCGAACATCTGCACCTCGACGTGCGATTCGTCGTTGTCGCCCCGCCCAACTGCGCTTCGGAAGGCAACCACGAGTCCCACGATTTGGCATGGTGGGCCCCCGACGCAGACGGTCCCGAACCGGACGAGTCCACCCAACGACTTCTTCGGAAGGCGTTGGCCACCCTGGAGTAGGCGGCCTAGTGGTAGTCGACGAGTTGGCGTGCTCGGTTGAACACGTCGTCGAGCATCTCCTCGGTTAATTTGCCGGTGAAGGTGTTCTGCTGACTCACGTGATAGCTGGCCAGCAGGGTGGTGTTGTCGTCGATCATTACCTCGACGGCGTGGCCGAACTTTGGTCGCGGCCGGATGTCGAAATGGCGGACGACGGCGCTGAATCCGATGCCGCCCAACGCAATGATCACCCGAGGAGCCAGAGCGTCGAGTTCGCGAACAAAGAAGGGCCGACAGTTGGTGATCTCTTCGGTCGTCGGCTTATTCAGCGGTGGCGCACATTTGACCGGTGAGGTGATCCACGCCCCGCTCATCTTCAGCCCGTCGTCGATTGAGACGCTCTCGGGCTGATTGCCGAAGCCGGCTCGATACAGAGCCCGGTAGAGCCAGTCCCCGCTTCGATCGCCGGTGAACATACGGCCGGTGCGGTTGGCGCCGTGGGCGGCGGGTGCCAGCCCAACGACCATCAGCTTGGCGGAGGGATCACCGAACCCGGGAACCGCCCGACCCCAGTAGGTGTCGTTGGCGTAGGACGCCCGCTTCTCCTCCGCGACTCGCTCGCGCCACTCCACCAGCCGAGGGCAGGTGTGACAGTTGATGACGTCGTGTTCGAGAAGTTCGAGCGCGTTCATCCGATGCCGACGCGCACCTCTTCGCGTGCCCACTTGGGCCAACGCTCCCGGCTCTTCTTGGCCAGTCGATGCATCAGGGCGATAGCGGCGGGATCGTCATCACCGGGACGAATCTCGATGACCCCGTCGGCGAGCATCGCGTCGATGATGGCGCGGCCCAGTTCGGTTCGGACAACGGTGAGGGTCCAGTCGGTCTCGTTGCCAATTCCGCCGGTCGAGATGTCGGCGTGTTCGGCGGCGAAGTCCGGGCAGTGGTTGCAACCCTCGCGGGTCCACACATGGCATTCCTTCAGCGGAATCTCGTGGTAGTCACCGTTCTTCATCCAGACCTGAAAGACGCCCTTGATGTTCATCTTGACGATGTCGTCTTTGGCGAGGCGGTACTTGGTCCAGAACAGTTCATCGAACAACGCATCGTCGAAACTCTTGGAACACAGCAGGCCGATGTTCAACTTGATCGGCTTCGACACCTTGCCGACCCGCCGGTTCCACATCACCGGAGCGACGGAGGTCTGGCAGCTCATCCCGACGAGGGCAAGATCCTTCAGGCCCCGTTCGACCGCTTCGTCATATGCGATGGTGTTGGCCGAATAGGTGTAGCGGCTACCGGCTGAGGCCAGTACCTCTTCGGTGTTGGTGGCGACACCCGGAAGTGCCTTCCAACCGCCGGCGCCTCCTTCGAGCATCGAGACCAGCGCCCCGTCGATGATGCTGTTCTGAAGACACCAGATCAGGATGGCGCTGACCAGACCGCCGTCCTGGCCATTCTCGTAGACGCCGTCATCGGCGGCCCGCACCAGGAGAATGTCGCGATAGATGCCGGACATCTCATCCGGTTCGCGGGTGCGACCAAAGAGGTGTTCGTCGGCGGCGGTTTCCCAGTCTCGAAAGCGGGGACAGGCCCGGGTGCAGGACGTGCAACCCTTCTGGCCGTGGCCACAGTCGGTGGGGCCCAGTTCATCTTCGAGGTGGAACGGTTTGTACGCGCCCGGTTCGTGTTTGTACCCGATGACGTCGTGGGGGCAGGCGATCACG
>CALGOA010000064.1 GCA_937958015.1 uncultured Acidimicrobiales bacterium
AAGCAATCGCGGGAAGTGGGTGATCACAAGAACCCCAAGGCCCTCGTTGGTGAGCTGCTCGACCCGCCGAGCGACGGTGCGCAGACCATCGACGTCAAGACCCGAATCGAGTTCGTCGATCAGAGCGATCTTGGGATGAAGGACCGACATTTGAATGGTCTCGGATCGCTTTTTCTCGCCACCGCTCAGATCGACGTTCAGTGAACGTTCGAGGAGCGCGGTGTCGAATCCGATCGTGGCGGCTTCGGAATTCAGACTGGCCTGAAGATCGCCGGCATCGGCACCGGTGGCGGTCAGAGAGGCGGTCAACATGTCGAACATGCTGACGCCCGGCACCTCGGTGGGCGCCTGCATCGCATAGAACAGCCCCGCCTGGGCCCGTTCCCATGTCTCCATCGCCAGCAGATCCTCACCATCGAGACGGAGCGATCCGCCCGTGACCTCGTAGCCGGCCCGGCCCATGACTGCGTTCGACAGCGTGCTCTTGCCGGCGCCGTTTGGGCCCATCACCGCGTGGACCTCACCGGAGGGGACGGTGAGAGAGACCGACGACAAGATCTGACTGCCACCGACCCTGACCGCTAGTTGATCGATCGTTAGCTCGCTCATGACTCATCCTCATCGGTGATGGTGACGGTGATGTTGCCGTCGACGACGTGAACCTCGTACACAGGCACGGGCTGGGTGGCGGGAAGGCTGTCGGGTTGGCCGTCGACCACACTGAACATCGACCCGTGTTTCCAGCACTCGATCGTCATCTCATCGGTATCGATTTCGCCTTCGGACAACGAGTAGTCGGCATGGCTGCACTCATCGCCGATGACGTAGAGATCGTCACCGATGCGGATGACGGACAGTCGGTAGCTGTCGACGTCGACTCGGGTGGCGCTGTCTACCTCGAGTTCGTCGAAGGGCATGAGGGTGAGAGTGGTGGTCATCGCTGGGCCAACCGATCGTCGAGTTTGTTGGAGATGAGGGTGCGGGCGATCTGCGCTGCGGCAGGAACCTGAACCCGTCGGAGGGCCTCTTCGAAGAAGCCGGCAACGATCAGGCGATCGGTGACCGCCGGGGGCACACCCCGGGAGTGGAGGTAGAAGCGCTGATCGGGGTCGACCGGGCTCACCGTGCTGGCGTGGCTGCAACGAACCTCGTTGTTCTCGATCTCGAGGTTCGGAACACTCCAGGCCCAGGCGTCGTCGCCCAGTTTGATGTTCCGGTTGGTTTGGAACGCATTGCTGCCAGCGCCGTCGGGATGAATGTGGATCATGCCGGTGTAGACCGAACCAGCTTCGTCATCGACGGTGCCCTTGAACAGCAGATCGCTGAGGGTGTCGGGGGCGATGTGTTGCTGGAAGGTGCGGTAGTCGAGGATCTGGTCACCGTCACAGAAGTACGCACCGACCAGTTCGCCGGTGGCACCGCGGCCGGCAAGATCGGAATCGGTCCGAATGCGGGCGTACTTGCCGCCGAACGCAATCATCGAACTGGACAGGGTGGCGTGGTCGTCAACCCGGCTGATCACCCGGCCCATCTGCCACGTTTGATCGGCGAGATCCTGAACCACACTGTGGTTGATGCGGCCATGATGTTCGACGTGGAACTGGGTCATTGGGACTACAAGACCGGCCCCTTCGGATGACTGATACTCGAACACGGTGACGAGTGATTCGGCCGCAGCGTGGACCTTGAGGCCGGTGAAACCGGCAGCTCCGTCGGTCAAATGGCTGCGGATTACCACGGGGTCGGTGACCTGAAGTCCCTCGGGCACCTGGATGAGAATCCCGTCTGGGGCGAACGCCCGGTGAAGGTGGTCGAAGGCGTTGGGGTCCTCGGCCGTTTCGATCTGCTTCAGGGGAACAGCACTAACCTGCAGGCCCTTCGACTGCCATCCCGACGACACATCGAGCGAGGTCACGAAACCGTCGACAACCTCGATGGTCGCTGCTGCCTCGGTACCAGCGACCGCCTCGGTGTAGTAGGTCGGAGGCTGATTCGCCGCATCGGCAGGAGAGGTGACAACCCGAAGCTGATCCATTTCGAGATCGGCGATCGGGCTGTAGCGCCAGACCTCGGTGGAGGTATCGGGGAGGCCAGCGGCGGCCGCCGACTCGGCTGCGGAACGGCGCCGATCTGCGTCGCCGAGTTCTGCCGCCCGGTCCGGGCTGAAAGGAGAATTCACCCTCTAATTCTACTGTCGAGGCAGCTCAGGGAGACGGGTCGGACCCCGCTATCGGTGCGTCGGGGGTGGTGGACCAACCCGACCAGGACCCGACGTACAAACGTTTCCGACCCAGGCCCACGTGCTCGGCCGCAAGCAGGTTGATACAGGCGGTGACACCCGACCCGCAGTAGATGATGGCGTCGGACTCGGCGGTCACTCCTACGTCGCTGAATCGCTCACCCACGCCGACCGCGTCGAACCCGCCCTGCAGGTGTTGGGCGAAGGGCAGGTTGACGGCGCCGGGGATATGTCCTGCCACCTTGTCCAGCGGCTCGACCTCGCCCCGAAAACGCTCCGGTGCCCTGGAGTCCACGATTGGCACACCGTTCGCCAGTGCCATCGTCACGGCGTCGGCATCAGCCAGGTACTCGACGGGCCACTCGACCACGGGCCGATCGACCGGTTCCACCTCGACCGGTCCGGAGTGAAACTCGCCCGGCCATCCATCGCTACCACCGATCAACACCGACGCCGGTGTGCCGGTAGAGCGAAGCATCCACACCATTCGGGCCGCCAACGCTCCCCCGGCGTTGTCATATGCCACGACCGGAGTGTCGATCCCGATTCCCAGCAGGCCCATAACGGCGGCGAAGATCACGGGTTCGTGCAGCGGGTGACGACCGACGACCTTGCCGGGCGGGGCGGCCAGGTCGCTGTTCATGTCGACGAATCGTGCACCGGGTAGATGGCGGGCCTCGAATTCGGTTCGAGCCTGATCAGCG
>CALGOA010000065.1 GCA_937958015.1 uncultured Acidimicrobiales bacterium
GAGCGCATGGGTGATCGTCCAATGGCCGGGCCCCGACTCGAGATCATCCGAAAGGAGGATCGTCGTCCCGGGACCGGCTGGAAGCTTGACCGTGTAGTCGCAGGTTGCGGTCGCGGACGGAGCGAGGGTGCCGAGCGAGAAAGTCACCGTTCCTCCGGCAGCCACGCCACCGCATGTGGCCGAACCACCCACGAAGGCGGCGCCGCTGGGAATGTCACCGGTTGCCACGACGTTCGTCAGCGGCCCGATCGTGTTGTTCGTCGCGGTGAGTGTGTACGTGAGGTAGTCCGAGTTCACCGCCGGGTCTGGCGACACCTCAACCGAAAGTGCCAGGGGAGCGCACTGGGGTGGAACGTCGAACGCTTCGATTCCGTCGAGCCGGTTGTCAGAGCTGCCCTGGAACGCGCTGTAGCCCAATCCCCGTTTGGCGAACGAAGCCCATAGGAGACACTCGTTGGCACCGGCGTTGTTGGTCTGGTCGGCCAGCAGGATCGCGTCTCGGGCATCCACAAAACCCGGGCTGCACGGCTGAAGCATCAGCCCGTCGACGACCAGCTGCATCGCCGTGATATTCCCGCCGGTCCCGTTGATCAGATCGGTGGAGAGACCGTCTCGATCGATCAGCGCCCAGGTCATCTCCCACAACATGGCGGCGAAGACCGAGCCGACGCCATGGGGCACCGAAGTCGACTTGATCGAGTCGTACGTGTGCGGGTTGATGGCCATGTTGGTGCTGTAGGGATGGTCACGGAGTCCGGGCCCGGTTGGGAGTTGTCCTGCCGCATAGGTGCCGAAGGGCCGGGCATCGGCACCGGAATCACCGCCGCCCATGGTCAACATCAGGGCGAAATAGTCGCTCCATCCTTCACCGGCCTGTTCGAAGTTGTCGAGGCATGCGACATTGGAGGGCCCGCCGGTGAGCCGATTGGTGAGCCCGTGAGCGTATTCGTGGATCACGATGCCATTGTCGAGACTCGGAGCCCGGTCCGGGTCCGGGCTATTGAAGACGTGCAGCTGCATTCGTGGTGCACTGCCGTCGGGAGGGGTGGCAAAGGACGAATTGTTCTGATCCGCTCCATCCATCGCCTCGGCGAGCACACCATCGCCGTCGCTTCCACCCCGGCCGTAGTTGTTGACCTGGAAGTTGCCGTTCGTTTCATCGAAGCCGAACGCATAGAAGACGTCGTGAACATAGTTGTTCCAATAGAACAGGTTCGTCAGGATGGCGCCGGAGTTGGCGGAGGGGGAAAGCGTCGGATCGAAGGCGCTGTCGAAGTCCAACGATGCGTCGCCATCGGGCTGGCCGGGATCGGGAACATTGTCGGCATCCACGTCGGCGTAGGCGCTGACGTTGTTTCCTTCGGTCGTCGTAAACTCGGCCCCGGGAATGCCGTTGACGTCATGCCAACCGAACGGCGAAGCGATGGGATCGGCCGGATTGGTGATCGTCGTCTGCGGTACCTCGTCCGGGGACATACCAGGAGCGGGGAAGATGTCGTAGGAGTCCGGATCGACGAGGCTGTTGCGATCGAGTTCCTGCCCGGTCTCGGCATCCACTCGGATCTGCCAGTAACCCGAGCCGTCCTCCTCAACGATCTGCAGTTCCCATGCCAGTCGCAGATCATCGTCGGTGGGTTGAAGCACGAGCCGGGCCGGGATGTCCTCCTGAGAAATGCCGCCATCACTCACGAGCACTTCGGACTCCTGCTCAGGGCCCGGCGCTCGAAGCTCTTCGGCCGGTGCGAGATCGACGATGGGTTCCGAAGGCGTGAGGTCCAGGGCCTCGGCCGCATCCAGAACCGCTTCTTCGACGGTGTTGACCGGAACCGTGCCCGGCCGGCTCCTTGAGACCCCCGACACGAAGCGGTTGCCAACGTTCAGCACCGTTCCGTCCGGTCCGATCGTCACGTTGCTCGCCGCCCCGAAGATATCAATACCCCGGTAGCGCTGCTGGAGGTACACATTGGTAACACCGGCCGACGACGTCACGACGTCCGTCACTCGGAGGTCATCGAGGTCCGCACGATCGACGCCGAGCGACAGAAAACTCTTCTGTACGTGATTGATCGCCAACGTCTCGGCGGCGGCATCCACGGCCCGCGGAACCGGCTCAGCGGCGGCCTCGACCTGCGAGGGCGCGGCGGGAACCGTGGCGATCAACGCCACGAGAAAACAGCAGGACAGCAGCACCCTCCACACGGCTAGTACCGACTACGGGAACTGCCGTGCTGCTGCCCCGCCAAGGTGTCGCCCGTCGTACTCACGGAGCGAAGAGTTCACAGTTGACGAAGGAGTTCGTGCCCAGAACGTCGTCGCAGGTGTCGTTGTCACCCTCCCCGCCGTCGAGGTCGTCGTCGCCTTCGCCGCCGTTGATGTAGTCGTCGTCAGGTCCGCCGATGAGGGTGTCGTTGCCGCCCATGCCGTAGATCTGGTCTGAACCTTCGCCTCCGTCCATGACCTCGCCCTCGTCGGTCGGGCCGAAGTAGAAACCTCCATCGAGGAAGTCGGCGTCGTCGCCGCCGTCGAACGTATCGATGCCGGCGCCGCCCCAGATGTAGTCGTTGCCGGTTCCGCCCTGCAGCGTGTCAGCTCCTCCATGCCCAAGTACGTCGTCATCTCCGGCGCCGCCGTTCATGATCTCGCCCTCGTCACCACCGTCCAGGGTGTCCCTGGCATCACCGCCGTCGAAGGTGTCGATGCCGGTACCACCCCACAGGTAGTCGCTGCCGTCGCCGTTGGCTGGGCCTCCGATGAGGGTGTCGTCTCCGCCGTGTCCAATCACAAGGTCATCACCAGCACCGCCGTCCATGACCTCTCCGGTGTCTTCGCCGGCGTCGGCGCCATCCAGGTGATCGCGACCGTCGCCACCCTCGAAGCTGTCGATGCCCGAACCGCCCCAGAGGTAGTCGTCGCCGTCTCCGCCCCTCAACGTGTCGTCGCCGTCATGACCGAGGACAAGATCGTTGCCCAGGCCACCGTCGATGACGTCATCACCGGGACCTCCTTCGAGGATGTCGATCGTGCCGAATGGGAACTCGGCGGTCACTCCCGGGTTGTCGCCACCGTCGATGATGTCGTTCCCGGTCCCGCCGAACACGTAGTCGGGCCCGTCGTCACCGTTGATGGTGTCGACGCCTTCCCCGCCGATCAGTTGATCCCCGCCGTCACCTCCGTTGATCTGATCGTCGCCGCCGCCGCCGAAGACCACGTCATTGCCAGACCCGCCATCGATGGTGTCGTTGCCGCCTTCACCGCAGATCAGGTCGTCACCTCCACCGCCGTCGATGTCGTCGGGGCCATCGGTGCCAAAGATCACGTCGTTGCCCGATGTTGGTGTCTCGCCTTTAGTGAGGTCGACCGTGGCAACCACGCCATTACATTCGTTCACCACCGGTTCAAGCGGGAGTAGCCCGGGAGCGATCTGGTCGTGGGTTCGCATGATTCCCCACATGCCAGCCTCGAGAAATGGCATTCGTCGATCGAGGATCATGTAGTCGGCGGCCGAGTCGATTCCCCCGCCGGCGCCGGCTTCCAGATTCACGTCGAACGACGTTCCCGGCATCAGCCCCTTGGCCGAGAGCTGTTCGAATCCCTCGTCAGAGTCCCACCCGAATCGATGACCGTCGAGGGCGAAGGTGTGAGACTGTTCTCCAGCACCTACGCCGACTCTCAGTCGGACCGGGTCGCCGGCGTAGGCGTGGAAGACAAGGTTTGGATCGCCGTGTACGTCGCTGTCGTACGCGCTGCCGAAGTCAGGTACCTGGTCCACCCGTCCGGTTCCCAGGGCCGTAAAGAGCGGGTCGGATTGATAATTGAAACCCGTCAGTCCATCGACCATGACCCGATACGGCATCGTGTCTGTTCCGATGCGCTCGTCTTCGTCGTGCATGAGCAGGACCTGTTCACGGAAACTGCCCGTTGGCAGCATGATGTCGGCGGTCACCCCGGCCTCGACTGCGGTTCCATCTATCGGGTCTCGATAGGTAGCACCGACCGGTTCCACGATGACGGCGCCGTATGCGCCCTCCAACATCGATCGTGGGTTGGTGACGTTGTAGAACAGGCTGGTGCCGAGTTCATGGTCTGCGAAGTAGCGGTACTGCTTGGTCGAGCGTCGCGACGCTCTCGAATCGAAGTTGAAGCCGATCGCGGTCCCGGCCGACGCCTGCGGATCGTGGAGCAGCTTGCTCATCGAGATTCCGGCCGGATCGCCGGTCGTGTTGTCGAAGTTGATTTCGAGACAGTCTCCCTCGTTCACCCGGAGCACGAGCGGTTCGGGGGTTTTACTTCCATCGATGAACGACGCCGCGTCGCTGGTAAGAGCGAACATGGTTAGGAAGTTGGGTCCTACGTTCTCGAGCAACGAGACGTCGTAGCTCTTCAGCGGTGCACCCCCCGGGCAGATGCTGCCGCCATCCAGAGCAGCTGGAAGGGGTTCGTCGCCGGTGAAGGTCTGTGACGGGAAGCCCGAGCCGGCCGAGGGTGCTGTCCGGTCGGGGAGCGGCTGCAGGTCGGACTGAAGCGTGTCGTGCACCCGTACGATGCCCCAGCCGCCGCTGTCGAGGTTTCGCTGCACGCCGTTGTAGAGCAGGAAATCTCCGGCCTGTCGAGCCTCGCCGCCAGCGCCGGTTTCGAGGAGAAGGTCCTCGCGTTCGGAGACCCCGATATCGATCGAGTCTGTCAGATAGGCGCCTTCGTAGTGGGGTTCCTCTTGGAAACGATGACCGGTGATCCGGAGTGAGCCTTCCCGTTCCATGACGCCGAGCCCCCGCAACACGACCGGGTCGCCAAGGTAGGCGGGGAACACATTCAGCGGATCGCCGTTGGTGACCGAAGAGAACGGGAAGTCTTTGTCCCGGTCATCCAGCGGGTTCGATCTGAGGTTCAGGCTGGCGACGGTATTGTCGGCGTTGGGGTTGTTGGGATCGACCGGACGGGCACTGTCGTGCACGAAGACCATGAATTCCCGGAAGCTTCCGTACTCGCCGGCGCCGATCGCACCCGATGGAACATGAATGTCGGCCTGGGTGCCGGTACGAATCTCGGCTCCGGTCTCGGGGTCATGCCATGTCGACCCGGTGGGTTCGATGATGTGGGCGCCTATCAGACCGTGGTCCCAGTTCTGGAACTTGACGTGATCATGGAAGAACACGGTTCCCGAGTCGACGTCGGAGTAGTGAATGGCCTGTACGAATTCAACACCCACCGCCTCGCCGGCTGCGTGTGCGTTCTCCAGTGCAGCATCCAGCGTGATCGTCAAGCCGTTGATCGCTTCGATGGTTCGGATCTCGGTACACGGTCGGTCATCGTTGTCGGGCACCGCGACCGGGGTTCCGGTTCCGGGGTCACACATTCCCTCGCCAAGCCCGACGCCGATGCTGATTCCAACGCGGAGCCGGTCCACGTTTGTGACTGTGATGTCGGCGTCACCGATCGACGGAGCGGCGCTGAGCGTTCGGTTCTCCTCGGCGTACGGGTAGATCGACTGCTCGTAGGAGAAGCCGGAGATAACACCGTCCGACGCCTGCGGGTCGAACTGGGTGAAATGGCTATGGAGGTTCACCTTGGCGTTGCCGTCGTGATTGATGTCTTCCTGCTCGCTCGTCAGGAGCAGACGGACACAATCGCCCACATTCGATCGCAGGACGATCGGCTCAGCTGGTTTGGTGCCGGCCCGAATCCCGTCGATGTCCTCGTTCAACGCGTAGAGCATCCCGTTGGGGTCGGAGAAGTTTGGTGTTACTT
>CALGOA010000066.1 GCA_937958015.1 uncultured Acidimicrobiales bacterium
CCTGCTAAGGAGGTGTCTGCGCAAGTGGACCGTGGGTTCAAATCCCACCCTCTCCGCTCTGATGGAAACCCGCTGAGCCCACCAGTTCAGCGGGTTTCTCGCGTCGCCCGTCTACTGGCAAACTTGGATTGTTTGGCTGAACCGACCCTTCATCGCTACCTACAATCGCACAGACTCGCACATCTGGTCAGCCGGTAGCTCCGACCACTTCCTCCTCTGTGAACAATCCGTTCCGACAAACTGCACTGAAAGCCGATTCAGTCCGGGATCACTGAAGATCCTCGCCTCCCTAAGCATTCCATCGCCTCCGAGATAGCAGACGGCTTGATCCCCAACCGGTTATCAACCGTTGCACGCTTGCGGCGACAGATCAGGGAATGAGCCAGTCGGTTACCACCGCGTCGCCGAGTTCTGGCTGCCAGCGCAGGCGGAAGGGTTTGCCCGATGTCAAAGTGATCTCAAAACCTGACAGTTGGTCGAGCGTCACCGGCATCTCGTCGTGTCCGAGTTGGTGGAGATGGAGCAAACCTGGGTCCTCGGCATCAATGTGGCCCAGAAGTCGACCGTCCTGGCCTCGCAGCTCGAACTCGACCTGGAATCCATCGTGCTCGAACGCCAGGAGTCGGATGTCCGAGCCATCGTCACGGACTGCGCCAGCTCCAGCAAGCGAGGTGTCCTCGACGAGGGCCGCTACCGCCGTGTCGACGTTGGTGATGTCGTATCCCGTCATGATGAGATCCATCATCGTCGGTGGAATAGCGAGGCTCTCCTCCTGCGCGGACTTGAGCAGTTCCAGGAGTTCGTCGTCGTCAGGTATCGGGGTCGACATCACGCCTCCTACAGTGCCAGCCGCAGTTTCTCGAGACAACGGGCACGGGTTGGCCCAATAGAGCCGACCGGGCGATCCAGTATCCCGGCGATCGTCTCGTAGTCAGGTGGCGGATCCTGCATGAGCAGCGTCAGCAACTCGCGGCAGCTTTCACTCAGCTTGAGCATCGCCCCCCAGAATCGACTGCGGTCATCGTTCCGCACCAAGGAATCGGCGTAGTCAGGGTTCTCAACCAGGTCGTCCTCCTCGATGTCCCGAGCAGCGAGACGCGACGATCTTCGAAATTCGTCGTGTGCGGCGTTGCGGATGATCCTCTTCAGCCAGGCCTGAAACGAGTGCTCATGTCGAAGCTCGAGCGGCTCCAGCTCGCCGTCTTCCACCCTCTTGATGTGGCTACAGACGTTGAGCCAGACCTTGTGGGCGACGTCTTCCGCGATCGAGCGGTCACCATTGAGAAAGACTGCTGCCGTACGGTAGACATAGGCGTGGTGGCGCTGAGCGAGTTGTTCGAACGCGGCCCGGTCACCCGTGCATGCCGCCCGATACCACTCACTATCGGTGGTTGAGATCGCACTCACACTCAGCATCGTAGTACTGACTTTCTCCTGTCGCTGAGTCAGCAACAAGCCTCTAGGGGCAAGGGGTGAGTGTCTGACCCGACAAGAAATTGGCCAGAGCCTGCGGGGTGGCAAACGATGTTCCGCTCCAGGAGAAGGCGTTCCCTGTAAAACTGCGGTTTATCCACGGTTCTACTGTGACGCCAACCCCGCATTCGCAGTACTCGACCCATTCTCCCCGGTTCGAGAACGTCGCCCAATCCGACGACTCCGGATCCGTTGCACCAACGCTCTCCACAGCGGTTCCGAGGTCCGGGCCGAGGGCCGCAGGCCACCACTTTCTGGTATCTCCCTCGTTACCAGCTGCCGCGAAGATCGGCGTATCCGGCATGAGCCCGACGATTGCGTCGGCCAGTCCGACAGGCGCGACGTCGGGGTTGCCGCAGCTGTAGCTGCCGAGTGACAGGTTGAGGGCAGAGACGGGGGTCTTTGTGGCGCGAGAGGTGCCGTCACTGATGTCGAGAGCGGCCAACACGATGAGGAGTTGGTAGATGTCGCCCAAGAGATCGTTCTGGACATACACGGGCTCGTTCAGTTCGTCACTGGGGGCGGCAGCAACGGCGTCCGGCAAGGCCTTGGCCAGCTTTTTGCCTTCAGGGCCAAACTCGACCGTGGTCAGCGATGCATCAGGCAGCGTGCGCTTGATCACGCCGGCAATGAACGATCCGTGACCTTGCAGGTACGGCGGGCCCGAGTTCGGATCCGGATCGGGTTGCACCTCGAAGCTGGTGTCGATGATCACCACACCGGTATTGGACGTCTTATCCGCAGCGGGTACGTCCGAACTCGTGGATTCATTGGCATCGGCCTCCTCCGCCACAGTGGCGGGGCCATAGGTGTGGCCCGCCCCCTGCGCCGGCTTCATGACGAGCACTGGACTGACGCTGATCTCCGGATTGTTGCCCCGGGCCCATACGGTCAGGTTCGCCGGATCCAAGAGCTCCAGGGTTTCTGCCGCTTCAATCCACCAGACTGATACGAACCTGTCCAGGTTCGGGTTGATGTCTGTGAGGTTGATCGCCTCGCCTCCTCCGTTCGTGACCTCCACGGTCGCCGAAGCGACTTCGACCCGGCGTAGAACGGCAACCTCTGACAGCTCCTCCGCCAGATCGAAATCGCCTGCTGGTCCGAGAAGGAGCCCCGGTCGATAGAACGGCTGGGCATCGAGACTCGGATCGGCGGTAGCTAGATCGCCTGGTACGACAGTCGGCATGTCCTCATGACCGTTGCCAGCGCAGGCGGTTGGGTTGTAGAGATTGACACCATCGAATGCCCAGTCAACGCTCGTCTGGAGAACCCAACCGTCCAGAATCGTCGTTGCTTCCTCCACAACGTCTTCCTCCTCCTCGACCGCCCCTTCTCCGTCGCCTTGCTCCTCTTCGACCGCCTCTCCGCCGCCGCCTTCCACTTCCTCGGCCACGTCGTCCGCGCTATCTTCCTCCGTGGCACCGCTGTCGGCGTCGGTCCCGCAGGCTGCTGCGGTCAGGGCCAAGGCGATTACAATCGCCAAAACTCTGAGCCAGTTCATGCCGCCGTCTTTCTTGGCCACTGTCTGCCCTTTCTCTCGTTGTTTCATATAGTAGAAACGAACGAGATCCCTCTGAGATACATCACAGTAATCTGCTCGGAGAAGACAGGTCTGGACTATCTTGTCGTCGGAGGACACAGGTGGAGGAGATCACTCGACTGGAGGAGTTGGTCGAGGGAGACCAGCGGGCGGCGCTCTCATTCGGCGATGCGATCCGAGGCGACCTCGACGGACCGGAGGCGCTGGCGCGCTGGCACCGGGCCATGGGGAACGCCAACCGTGCGCTGTCCCGGCTCGACACCGCCCTTGACCATTATCGTGCGGGCATCCGACTGGCATCACGCAACGGCCTCACCGAAACCCATGGCTTGCTTCTCATGTCGAGGGCGGGAGCCTACTCGATCATGGGGGATTACAAGGCTGCACGAAGAGATCTCGACAAGGCAGAGACGCTGGTCGAAGGCAAGAGTCTTGGTCGGGTCCGGTTCCAGCGCGCCATCGTGCGACAACGATTCGCGGAGGGATCGGATTCACTGGCCGACTGGAACGAAGTGATTCCGCTGCTTCGTGATCTGGACGACGTCGTCTTCGTCGCCCATGCGCTCAGCAATCGAGGAGTGGTCCACACTTACCGCGGCGACGTGTCCGGAGCCGATCGCGATTTTCTGGAAGCGCTGGAACTCTATCAACAGATGCACGTGCCTTCGGGCATCGCAATGACCACACACAATCTGGGCATCAGCCGAATCGTTGCCTCGGACCTTCCCGGCGCACTCTCCTGGTTCGACGACGCCGCCGAGCAATGGGCGGCGCTCGGCCGGCCCCTCGGAGGCATGCAAGTCGCGCGGGCGCGAGCCCTGCTCACCGCCGGTCTCGCGTCCGACTCGTTGGAACAGGCCGACGCTTCGAGTCGGACCCTCGCCGAAAGCGGCCTGGAGGCCGACCGTGTGGAGTCGTTGCTGGTCGCTGCCCAGGCGTCCGTCGTGCTCGGTACAGGCGATGCGGCCCATCGAGCCGCCGAGGCAGCCAACGAGTTCGCACGGCAAGGCCGCCCGGGATGGCGAGACACCGCCCAACTTCTCAGGCTCGAAGCACTGGCCGACGTAGGCGAGGCAGGCGCACGGGAGGAGCGGGCGGCGCTTCGATTGGCGCGGAGACTGGACGCCGCGGGGCTAATTGATCGAGCCCATCGGGCCTACCTGTTGGCCGGCCTGATGGCACTCGACCGGCGCGGCCTGGTGGCTGCTCAGAACCGGCTGGAAAAGGGCAAAGGGGCCAGAGGAAGCGGGTTGGTCGAGAACCGGCTCACCTACTGGGCGCTCCGCTCGGGCCTTGCGCTGGCTTCTGGCGAGCCGGTCCGGGCGCTGCGCGGGGTCGAACGCGGAATAGAGCAACTCGAACTCTTCCGCGATGCTATGGCAGCCCCGGACGCCCGGGCAGGCATGGCCGTTCACGCCCGTCGCCTGGTCGACGTCGCTCACCGGGCGGCGCTGGCCTCTGGCGAGCCGGCCGTGCTGTTCCGATGGCTTGACGTAACGGCCGATATCTACGACCAGCTGACCGACTCCCGTCTCACGTCCGACACATCGCCGATGTCAACGCCGACGACGAGCGGCGATGATGACAAGGGCAAGACGGACCTGGTGCCACTGTCGGCGCTGCTTGAACAATTGCGTGCCGTGGTCCGCGAGCAAACCGACGTAGAGCCCGATCCGCGTCTTGCTCGGCGTCGGCGCCGGATCGAGTCGGAGATCAAGGCCCTCACACGACGCCACCGAGCCGATGTCTCACGATCGAGGGTGCTGGCGACGACATTCGAAGACTTGTCATTGAACGCCAGCGCAATCGCCTTCGCTGAGATTGCAGGCGACATACATCGAGTCTGTCGACACGGCGGCGACCGGTTCCATCACGCCAACCTCGGCCCGGCCGACGACTTGACAGCGCTGATCCGTTCCGTCGCCGCACTGTACCGGCGGGTTGCCACCCGCTCGGGTGCACGCTCCGAAAGTCGGCTGGACCGGGCCGTCCATCTGCTCGACCGACGGCTACTCGAAGGACTTTCGCTGGATGACGATCCGGTGCTGGTGCTACCACGCGGCGCCCTCGCCCTTGTGCCGTGGCCAGCGCTGCCGACGATCGCCGATCGTCCGGTATCGCTGGTACTCGGGCTCCGCTCTCGTCAGACGACGCGGCGCGATCCCACGGCCGACGATCGCACAACTGTGATTGTCGGGCCTCGCCTGGTCGACGGCAGGGCCGAGGCCAAAGCGTTGGTCGACGCTCTCGGACCGAACACCCGGGTTCTGATCGGAACGGGTGCCACGACCTCAGCCTCCCTCGCCGCGCTCGGAGACTCCCGCACCGTGCACTTCATCTGCCACGGCTCCTTTCGAGCCGACAACCCACTTTTCTCTTCGCTCGAGATGTTCGATGGACCGATGACGGTGTATGACATCGCCGCCCTCGATGGGCCGGTGGCCGAGTCAGTGGTGCTGAGCTCATGCAGCGGCGCAGAGGTGTCGGATCGGCCTGAGCGAGCCTTCCTGGGCATGAGTAGCGCCTTCCTTGCCGCCGGCATCCGCTCGGTTGTCGCCTCGGTCGCTCCTGTGCCCGACTCGCTCGAGACGTGTCGGTTCATGGTCGCTTACTACCGGGCTCGCTTGGCCGGATCGACGGTGGCAGAGGGGCTGGCCCAAGCCCGAGCTGCATCAATGAACGATCGGGAGCGGCTATTGGCAGGGGTGTTCGTAGCCTTTGGCGAGACCGATGCCCCGTCACCGCACGCCGTTGCGCCAGTCCTGCCGCGGGAATCTGGCTCCGACCGATCACCCGAACCTGCCTCCTCTCCCCTCAATGCTGGGAGCCAAAGTGGGAGCCACAACCCACGGTCCTAGGCGACCGTCAACGCTATCGACCTGACAACAACCCCAGAAGGATGGACCCTGCGGACCTCTTCCGACCTCCATACTAAGGAGGTGTCCTCGCATGGGGATCGTGGGTTTCAAATCCCACCCTCTGCGCAGCCGCAAGGCATCACAACCCGTTGAAGCCTTAGCGTTTCGGCGGGTTTTCGCCGTAGAGATCCTCAAGAGCCTTGATTGGGTCGTTGCCCAGACCGACAATCTTTAAGACGGTTGTGGTTCGATACGACCCTAAACGTCGGGGCGATGAGCAACCGCTTGTCGGTAATTTCGGGAGCCGAAGGGTTCGTGGATCAACTTAACCGACTGATTGCGTAACAAGCCCCCGAATGTCGCCGTGATTCCAAACTTCGAAATCTGTGACAACAACGTGCCGACTGGTTGTGCCTGAATCGGCGTGTGGATTCGGACCTCTTGAAGACTGATCCGGAACGTCACTTCCGGGATTGGGACAGGAATCTGCCGGAGCGGGACTGGGGCTGAGACCCGTTCAGCCACGCTAAGTTGGCGCACCCCGCCTAACAGCAGACTGTCGGTCCGGGTTACCGTCGCTGAGGTTAACAAGAGCAGTGGTATCAGCGCTCCAAGATTTTCGGTATCTGAGCAGACCATCGACCGTCATTACGGACATGGAGGAACAAAACAAGACCAGTCAGGCGGCGATGGTTGCGGTAATCGGGGCATTGGCGACCGTGATCGTGGGAGTAATCCCCGTCGTAATCAGCATTATCCGGGACGTTGAACCTGCTCCGCCAACAACGAGCGAAGCTACGACGCAAGTGCAACCGTCAGCGCCCGCTGCCCCCGTTGTAGGTGCGCCAGCAGCCCCTGTAGCGATCGGCGACGACCAGGTTCTCGACCAGCTCGCAATCAGTTGCCACGACGGTGACTTTGACGCTTGCGACCAGCTCTACAAGGTCTCAGCCTTGGGCTCGGAGTACGAATGGTACGGAGGTACCTGTGGTGGCATTCTGGATGAGATTTCACAGGATACCTGCCGCTCGCTCGTTGAAGAGCTGTACTACCTGGAGGACCTTGCGGGCTTGTGTGCCGGGGGAGACTTGGTTGCTTGCGATGATCTCTACCTTCAAAGTCCTTTGGGCTCTGAGTGGGAGCTGTACGGAGCGACCTGCGGCTATCGGCTAAACGAGGAAGTCGACGGCTACTGCGCGGAGGCGGCATTGTGAAATCGGAGAAATTGGACAACCGCCAGAGAGTGTTGATGTCTGCGTGGGAGTTTCTGACGAGCCTTTCGGCGTTGGTTGCGATCGTGGTTGTGTCCGCAGTCGGTGCCTACAGATTTGACGATCCCCGCAATGCCCTTGCCTTTTCGTCAATCGCAGCAATGGCAATAGTTACAGTTGTTGTAACAACCGTCGTTGCCAGGGACGTCGGTCACAGGGTGGGCCCAGAGGATAAGTCGTTAACGAAGCCAGGAAGCGATTGAGTGTTCAGTGGAGCTGCACGGATCGTGACCATGATGACCATTGTCACGATCGCTTGGAACGGGTGGGACCGTTGCGGCGTCGACGGAGTTGGCAGTTCGAGCGAGCTAGGGCAGCCGGGCACGCTGCGTCACCCAGTCACGTATAACGGGGCCGCTGGCGCTATCCCTACTTGGCCCAGTCGGAGGCGCAGGAGTCATTGGCCATGGCCAAGTTGAGTCGGTGGCCATTGACCGCAATTGTCGACACCTGGCGTGAGGATCAGCAGATCAACCCGTTTCTACTAACGACGGTTGAGACCCCGGAAGGATCTATCCGGGTGGCCAATGTCCACTTGACCGTTCGCCTCGGCCACCAACGACAAGAGAGGCAGGAACGGGAGTTCCAGCCCATGCTCGGTCCCACCTTCAGCGATGTTGACGTGCTCGTTGGCGACTTCAATGCGTCAGCCGCATATGTGCGTTACCGACAGCTCTTCCAAGGTGGGTTCGTTGACACCCACGGCGAAGCCGGTTGTGGTGGGGCGTGGCCTGGTCCCGAAGGGATGTAGCGCTCTTGTCGCTCGACCACATGCTCACGGCGCCAACGGTCCAGTCCGGGAGCTTCCAGATCCTCGACTACGCCGGAAGCGAACATCGAGCCATCGTCGGTTCGGTGTCACTTGGATCGCGGTGATTTGGCCGTGCCCCTACTCTGGCGCCGAGCACAGCGAAACCTCGCTCTGCGACCGTCGTACCGAAGAGATAGCCATGCGTTACGATCCGAATGGGCGCCGCCCGGCGCCCATTCGGAGGGAAGTCATGACGAAGCGATTGCTAGAGCTGCACCAACAAGGCACGTTTGTGCTGGTAAACGTCCACGACGTCGGCTCCGCAGCCATTGCCCAACATGCGGGTGCACAAGCACTTGGGACGACGAGTGGGGGCCACGC
>CALGOA010000067.1 GCA_937958015.1 uncultured Acidimicrobiales bacterium
GACAGTGGACCATCGAGCACAGACACGATCGCGCCGCCCGCGAAGGCTCCAATCGGCATCATCCCCCAGGCGAAGAATCGATAGACGCTGTTTACCCGGCCCAGAAGTTCATCGGGAATGATCGTCTGGCGGAGGCTGACGGTGATCACATTCCACAACACCGCCACGAACATCGAGATCGCAGCCATCGCCCATGCCACGACCCAGAACGACGTAAGCCCGGTGATCAGCTGGGTCTCGGTTCCCGTGAGCAGGGTGACGGCCAGCGAGGTTCCCGAGCCGATCCGTTTGGCGATTGCGGAGGCACTCCAACCGCCGAGCACCCCACCGATCGCGCCACCGGTACTGAGCAGTGCGAACTCGGTGGGGCTGGTCTCCAATACCTCCTGAGCGAACAACACCAGGATCGCTGCGGTGGCGGTGAACAACATGTTCAGCAGCCCGAGGATGATGGCGAGTGGCCGAAGAAGGTCGTGGTTCCACAACCAACCGAATCCCTCCCGAAGGTCCGCTTTCCAGCTGGGCCGATCCGCTGGAGGGGCGCTGGCGGCGACCGCCGGTTTGGGGAGGAGAGCGATCAGGGCCGCCGAAACGGCGAAGGTTGCGGCGTCCACGAAGAACGGTACCGAGAAGGCCACTACGAGAAGCAGCGCACCCAGCGGCGGACCGACGAAGGTGTTGGCGATCTGCTCGGAACTCCATAACCGACCGTTGGCCTTTTCGAGATTCCCGGTCACCACCAGACTGGGCATCACGGTCTGTCCAGCATTGTCGTAGAGCACCTCGGCCATCCCCAACAGCAGGGTTGCCACGAGGATCAGACAGTAGAGAGGTATGTCGGTTGCGCCACCGACGATCGACTCAACCTCGTCAGGCCCGGGCAGGCTGGACTGCCGGTCGAGCACGAACAGCGCCACCAGGACGGTCAGCACCGCACGAACCCCGTTGGCCCGAACCATGAGCGTTCGCCGGTCCATGCGGTCGGTGATGACGCCGGCGGGCAGACTGAAGAAGAGCCACGGGAGTCGCTGAACGACGGCCACCATTGCGATCAGCAATGCGTTGCGGGTAACCGCGGTGGCCAGCCACGGGTAGGCGACCAGGCCGATGCCGTCGCCCAGGTTGCTGATGGTGCTGGCGCTGAACAACTTCCAGTACGAACGGCCCAGCGGCACCCGGGCGTCGGTACTGGCGGATGTCACGGAGTCAGTATGACATTCCTCAACTGGGCCGAGCCGTCCAAATTCAGGTGGAGCTCCGACACCGCATCGGAAGTAACCCGGGCCCCGACCTCGGCGTAGACCGGGATGATCGGCATGTCCTCATCCAGCAGATCGGTCATCTGGGCCACCAGCTTCGATCCGTTCTCGTCGTAGGGATCGGCGAGCTGCAGGAATGACTGGGCGATCGTGGTGATCTTCTCGTTGTCGTAGCCAACCGTTGCCTCGTCCTCATCGACAAAGAGCGGCTCAAGGAACGACATTGCATGTGCGAAGTCAGTGCTCCACTTGAGCCGATAGGGGCCGGTGTGGGCGCCGGTCTGAATCGCCTCGAAGTAGGGCGCCGGACCGATGGGCTTAAACCGCACCTCAACCCCGAACACTTCACTCCACTGGGCACCGATCGCCTGCATCCATACCTCGTGATCGCGGCCGGTGTTGAATGCCAACTCGATTGGCTTGTCGCCGAAGATCTCGGTGTCGCCCAGCAGTCGTCGCGCCTCCTCGGGGTCGAAGACGCAGGAGTCGCAGTCCCGGGGCCGCGAGCCGGGGCTACCGGCCGGAGCGAACCCGACGGCGGGCAGTTTCGCTCCGCTGAAGACGTCGTCCACCAGACGCTCGCGGTCGATGGCGAGGCTCAGGGCTCGACGGACCTGCGGATCATCGAAGGGGGCGGTCTGAATCGGGAAGGCCAGATAGTTGTAGGTGCCGGAGGTCCTTTCCACCATCGCATCGCCCGCCTCGAAGCGCACCTGATCGCGCTCACGATCAGGTACATGCGAGATGTCCAGCGTCCGATCCCGGAACATCGCATCGACCGAATCGAAGAGTTCGAACCGAACGATATGGCCCGTGTCACCGACGGGCTGGACGATGACGGCCGACTCTTCATCCCATTCCCCGACGATCTCGAACGGTCCGTTTCCGTTGGGCCGGGTTGATTGGGATGACTCGGCATCGAGCGAGGCCCGCGAGCGCGGTGCGAACGACTCGTTCGCAAGCAGCGACGGCAACAGCGCATTCGGTTTGTTCAGGGTGATCACCAGCGTGTGATCGTCGGGGGCTGCGAGTCCGGCGATGTCCTCCGCGTCGCCCAGGGCCACATCTGCGAAACCAACGATTCCGGCATCGACACCGAGGTAAGCGTTCGGAACAAGGTTCTCGGGGTCGGCGAGAAACGAGAAACCGTCGATGAAGGACTGGGCGGTCACGGCCTCACCGTTGTGGAAGCGCCCCTCGGGATCAAGCTTGAACGTCCACTCGATGTTGTCGTCTGTCGACCACGAGAGTGCGGCGCCCGGCCCGGGCTGCGACGTCTCGTCCAGGACCACCAGCGGCTCGAACAGGAGGCTGGCTATCTCGCGTTCGGAATCGGTGGTGATGTAGCTGGGGTCCAGCGTGGTCGTCTCCAGCGCACCCACCCGGAGCACCGGTAGGTCCTTGCTCGGGACCTGGGTGGTCCCCAGGACAGCAGGATCCACCGTCGTCTTGGTTCCCAACTGGATACCCGAGGCACTCGACACGACCGAACCGCAGGCGACGGTGAGAAGTACCACCGGAGCCATCTTGGTAAACCATGCCGGCGTCGCCCGGCCCATCACATTCATCACGAGCGAGAACCTAGTGAGGTCCTTCCCGCTTGGAGAGGTGGTATTTACCCAGTTGGGAAGCTCGCCTCAGACGACCGTGGGCAGTTGTCTTACGAGGACCCCTCGTATCGCCACCTACCGCGAGATTCAGTCACTGAGGCGGAACTGGACGATTCGGCTGAAGTCGTCTGCGCTCAGCGAAGCACCCCCGACGAGAGCTCCATCGATGTCGGGTTGGGTGAGCAGTTCCTTCGCATTGCCCGGCTTCACCGAGCCGCCGTACTGAACCCGAACCGCATCGGCGGCCTCGTCGCCGTAGATACCCCGAACGCCGGCTCGCACGTGAGCACACATGGTCTGGGCGTCTTCGGACGACGCGGTGCGGCCGGTGCCGATAGCCCAGATGGGTTCGTACGCGATCACCAGCCCGCCGACCTGCTCGGCGGTGAGGCCCGTCAACGCCGCCTGCACCTGCGCTCCCACCTTGGTCTCGGCTTCTCCGGCGTCTCGCTCTTCGAGGGTTTCACCACAGCAAACGATCGGGATCATCTCGGCAGCCACAATGGCCTTCACCTTGGCGTTGACCATCTCGTCGGTCTCACCGAACACCTCGCGACGTTCGCTGTGGCCAACGATCACGTACTTGACGTTCAACTTGGCCAGCATCGATGGCGCTACCTCGCCGGTAAAGGCACCCTTCTCCTCAAAGTGACAATGCTGAGCACCCAGAAGGAAAGGCAGCTTGTCCGAGTCGAGGACGGTCTGCACGGTCCGGATGTCGGTGAAGGGAGGGTGCACCGAAACATCGACGACCTCGATGTCATCGCCGGTGACCTGATAGCTGAGTTCCTGAATCAGCTTCATCGCCTCGAAGTGGTTGAGGTGCATCTTCCAGTTTCCGCTGATCAAAGGACGGCGTGTGCTCATGCTGCAAATCCTACTGACCGCTTCAGAAACCTCGGGCCTCCCCGGCCACTATTCGTGCTGGTTACCCGTCGACGGCGCCTGCATCGATCAACAGCTGGGCGATCTCGTCGTTCCCCCGGTTGATCGCCCACCCCAGCGGACTGATGCCGGCATTGTTGGTGGTGTTCACCTCGGCCCCACGTTCGAGCAGCAGTCTGGTCGCATCGGGTTGGCCCATGAAGGCCGATGCCGCAAGTGCTGTTTCGCCCCTCTTGTCAAAGGCGTCGATGTTGGCGCCGGCATCCAGAAGCAGCGTCATGTTCTCGATCGATGGCGATTCGTCGATGACCATCATCAGCGGCATCCGGCCCGGCGTGTCCTCCTGGGCATTCAGGTCTGCTCCGTAGGCGATCAGGAGTTTGAGGGTCTCGGTCTGGCCGGTCATGACCGCCCGCATCAGTGCGGTCCGATCGCCGAGACCGGGCTGTTCCGGATCACCGCCGGCGTCCAGAACCGCTTGCAACATTTCGACCGACCCCTTCTCTGCCGCCAGATGCGCCAGGGGGTAGCCGATGTCGAGGTTCGGGTCAGCACCGGCGTTCAGGGCGGCGATGAACCCCTCCACATCGTCGGCCCGAAAGGCCTCGAGAACCCACTCGTCGGGCGTAAGGCCGGCGTACGGGTCCTCAGTGGTTGGCGGCGCGGTGGTTTCGGGAGGGGTGGTGGACGTTTTGCCAAGCGTTGTTCGGGCTGGTTCGGTCGTCGCCGACTCGTCCGATGTTCCCCCGCTGCCGCATGCGCTCACCATCAGGGTGAGCGCAAAGATGATTGCCAGACTGGTCGTGCGCATGAATCCTCCGTGTTCCTGGGAGAGAGACGGACGGGGGCGGCTTTTGGTTGGGTGATGTCAGTCGTCGGTCGCTGCCGCCTCAGCGAGGAGGGCGCCGAGATCATCGAATCCCTCATCTACGGCATACTCGGCGAGAGTTCCCCATGGTGTCGGTGCGGAGGCGTCGGCGCCAGCGTCCAGCAGGAGCGGCACCAATGCCTCGGGGTTCCGGCCGAATGCCAATTGCAGTGCCGATGCGCCGTCGGCGTCGCTGAAGGAAGCGTCGGCGCCCGCTTCCAAAAGCACCCGAGCGGTCTGGACATCTCCTCGCTCCACGGCGATCAACAGTGGCGTCCGACCCGAGCGCGAGTCGGCGACAAGGTTGGGGTCAGCGCCGCCTGCCAGCAGCGCCGTCGCCGACTCATTCCGACCGGCCCTCGCCACCAGATGAAGGGCCGCCTCCCCGTCCGCGCCCTTTCGATCCGGTGCGGCACCGGCATCGAGCAGGGCCGAGATCACTTCAGTGTTTCCCCGCAGCGACGCCAGAATCAGCCCCGACCGTCCGTCGTCGTTCACGGCTTCGATGTCGCCGGCCTGCTCGACATAGGACGACACCGTCTCGAGTTCACCTGCGAATGCGGCGTCGAGATACTGCTCGGCGGAGATCGGCGCGATCGTGGCCACCGTGCTGCGATCGCCCTGAGCGGTTCGGACGATGATCCCAACGGCGGCCAGACTCAACAGGATCGCCGCACCGGCCCGAACCAGGCGGCCCCGACGTCGCTGACCCAGCCGGGTGGCGAGCCGGTAGCGATCGAACCCGCCATCGAAGGAGGCCGCATCCTCGCGCAGTCGTTCCCGTAGTTCGTCCATCACCGGTCCCCTGTCTGCTCTGGAAGGTCGAGGGTGCCTCTGAGCCGCGCCCGGGCATCGAAGGCAGCCGACTTCACCGATCCCTCACTGATGTTCAACAACTCGGCCACGTCGCGCACGGACAACTCGCCGTAGTACCGAAGGATGATCACTTCGCGTTCGCGGTTGGGCAAGGCCCGAATCGCATCACGAAGGTCCAACGACTCCGCATCGTTCCCATCGGCGCCACCCACCGAGCTGCGTTGGATAAGGCGTTGCCGGGCCCGGCGCTCGGCCCCCCGTCGCCGAATCCACGATCCCGCCAGATTCAATGCGACCCGGAACACCCAACGGTCCGGTGCCTCCATCGCCGACACCTCGGGCCAGCGTTCCCACGCCCGGGCCAGCGCCTCCTGAGCCAACTCCTCGGCCGTTCCGCGATCGCCAACCTTGAGCGTGAGCGTCCCGACCAGCGGACCCCAAAGGTCCGCACAGAAATCGTCGGGAGAACCCACCGTGGAAGTCTCGCGCCGTAACGGCTGCGGCGACTGGTCACGCGGTGATGCGTGGGATGGCTCGATAGCCGAACGGGAGGTCACTGCTCGGAGAGACGCACCACGCCGAAGATCGGTTGGGTCAACGCCACAAAAAGTGGCGGCAGGCTGTTACGCCCGCAG
>CALGOA010000068.1 GCA_937958015.1 uncultured Acidimicrobiales bacterium
TCAGCCGACCCGGGTCCACTGACCACAGTTGCGGAACTGGATGGCCACATAACCCGTGGTGATCTCGAGGCGCACTCCGCTTCCGGGGAACTGGTCGGTGAAGGACTCGACGATGCTGGAGGGTTCTCCGGTGAGGTCTGCCAGCAGATCGATTTCACACTGGGTGTTCGGGATGCCGTCGGTCTCGTAGATCGCACCTTCGGGCAGTTCGAAACCTCGCAGATAGATGCCGTTGGCAAATCCGGTGAGGGGGGAGAAGTTGGCCTCCACATCCTCGATCGTGTCCTCGAATGGAGTCCACACCCCACACCCCGGGGAAATCTCGATGGCTGCATCGGTTGGCAGGAACTCGGCGATGACCTGATCGGCGTCGGGAATATTGGCGAAGCCGGTGACCGACGCGTCGCCTTCGATGAAGCTGATCAAACCGACGAAACCGCAGTCGTTGCCGTTGGGCCGGGCGTAGTACAGACCCGGGGTCACCTGGGTGCCGATCATCCATGCGGCACCGCTGGTGAGTTGTTCCGGTGGAGCGAGATCGATCAGGTGAGCCAGATAGAACGTTCCACAGTTGGTCGAACGGATACCAACGTCGGTGCCCTGGGTCTGAATGATGACCTGCGGTGCGTTGGCGTAGAACAGGCTCTGAACGACACTCTCGGGGCGGCCGTCAAACGAGGACAGTCGCTCGATCAGACAGTCACGACCGGGGTTGTCGGACACATACACCTCGAAGGGGGGAACCTCGCCGGGGCCGTTTCCGACATCGAAGAGGCCGTCGCCGAAGAAGACGCCCGGGTCCTGAGGTTCGCCGAATCGGTAGTTGTTGCGGAACTCGTCATTGTCCGTGACGTAGAAGACCATCCCGGGACGATCGAGACCGTTGCGGGCCGGGCCCTTGTTCAGCAGGTCGAGCCAGTAGTCGTAGCCAGCCTGATCGAAGTCGCGGCCGAGCACGTTGGTGTAGACCCGCCGAGTGAACTCGGCGTTGTCGGTCCCGTCGTAGTTGTTTCGGAACTCCTGACTGGCAGACATGAATCCAGCGATCTGTAGTGCGCTGAATCCCTGACGTCGAATGCCCAGCCAGTACTTCGCTCCTTCGAGATCGGGCGCCCGATTGAAGAACGCTTGGTAGAGCCGAAGGACCGGAGCGTCGGCCTGGTAGCTGTAGTCGACACCGGCGATGAGGAAGTCGATCGAGGGTGCGTTGCCGATGGTCGGGACGTCGGCTCGGGCCGGAGCGATCGATGCCAGCAGCGTCACGACGATCACGATCGCCACCGGAATTGGTTTCTTGCGTCGCCCCGTCTTGTGGGTTCGTTCGATCCCCTGTCCTGTGCCGCGCATGTCAATGCTCCCTTTTCGATTTCGCTGTGACCGCCGAGCCTCGACGGTGTTTCAACAGTAGGAATGCATCTCCCGCTGTTGAAGGGGGACCGGTCCCCTCACTACGCCTGCCGCATGCGACACTAGTTCGATCTTGCGGCGGTGAGAATTTCCTCGCCAACGATCGGTCCGTCGGGAAGCCGAACCAGGACGGCCATTGCCGCAGCGGCAACTGCGCCTCCAAGCATGACCGTGGTCAGGCTGGTGGCTTCAACGATCGGTCCGGCGATGAGGTTTGCAAAGGGGATCGTTCCGCCGAAGCTAAGCACCCAGAGGGCCGCGACCCGGCCTCGAACCGAATCGTCGACGTGTTGTTGCCACAGCGTGTTGAGTGTCGTGGGGAGCGCGAAGTAGAAGAGCCCGACGAAGAAGATGGCCACACATCCCAATACGAGGCCACGGGTCAGGCTCAGCGCCGCAAGGGCGACACCGAAGAGCGAAAGGGTTGCTCTGGTGATGAGCACCTTGTCCGCGTTCAATAATGCGGTGCCAACGACGAGGGCACCGAGCAGTGCGCCGAATCCGAATACTGCGTAGAAGTAGCCATAGGTTGACGACTGCGCGTCGATGCCCAGATTCTCCTCGGCTATTGCGGGCAACTGTCCAATGAAGGGCAGGCACAGAAAAGAAAAGAGCGTCATCAGCAACAACGGTCGACCGACCTGAGCGGCCCTCGAGGCCACGACGAATCCGCCGAGGAGTCGTTCCTTCAACGGACGTCGATGCACACTCGGTTCGGGGAAGTAGGTGATCAGTACCGCAATGATGACGAAGAGGTAGCTGATGCCATTGAGGAAGAAGACCTCGGCGAACCCCGTGGCGCTCACGAGGAATCCGCCGATCGCGGGTCCGATGATCCGGGCTCCGTTCACTTGGACCGAGTTCAGTGACACCGCGGCCGTGAGGTTTTCGCGGCCGACGAGGGTGGGCAGGACCGATGTGAAAACCGGAGCGTAGATGCCCTGCCCGAGTCCGGTGATGAACACGATGATCAACAAGGTGTTCTTGGCGATTTCGCCATCGATGAGAAGCGCAGCCAACAACAGGCTGAACATCATCTGCCAGATCTGGGTGATCGCCAGGAGCTTCTTGCGATCCATCGTGTCGGCCAGGCTCCCGCCGATAAGGCTGAGAAAGGCCATGGGGATCAGCTGCGCAAAGATCAACTGACCGAGGAACGTGTTTGACCCGGTCAGTTCCCATGCGAGAACGCCGACGGCGGTGGACTGCATCCAACGCCCGGCGTTGGAGATGAACGAGGCGATATAGATACGACGGAACGCTGGGACTGCGAGCGCCTCGCTCGCCGTGCCCTCCGAAGTGGTGGCTGTCACCAGCCCCTTTCGATCCACTCGTCCAGATGCGGGCGTTCGGTGCCGATCGTGGTGTCGGTTCCGTGGCCGGGCATCACGATCGTCTCGGCATCGAGGGTGAAGAGTCGGCGGTCGATGCTCTCGATGATCTGTTCGAAGCTTCCCCCCTCGAACTTCGTGGCCCCCGCTCCGCCCGGAAAGAGGGTGTCACCGCTGAAGAGCAGTGGCTTGTTCTCGACCTTGAAACAAATTGACCCGGGGGTGTGGCCCGGCGTGATGATCGTGCGGAGGCGAAGGTTGCCGACGGTGATGACGGAGTCGTCTTCGAGCAGGTAGTCGTAACTGGGGAGCATGTGTGCGTCGGCCGCCGTGACCCCAACTTCGTAGCCGGCATCCCGAACCTCGGTGACCGCACCGATGTGATCCCAGTGTCCGTGGGTCTCCAGGACGGTGCGGACGTTCAGTGTCTTACACAGATCGAGCAGGCGCTCGTGTTCATTGGCGGCGTCCAGGAGCACAGCCTCGCCGGTGTGGCGGCATCGCAAGACGAACACATTGTTGTCCACCGGTCCGACGACGATCTTGTGGATCTCCAGATCGGTGTCGGAGTGATGCAGAGTGGAGGACGCCATTACCACAGGCTAACGAGTCCCCGCTCGGGCAGATGTGGTGGGGCCGGCGGTCGCCGAACGGCTACGGGAATTTCCTTGAATTTGTTCGCTGTAGACCCCGATTTTGGGGGGTTAGTGTCGCACCCCTCGTTCATGATGGGGGTATGAGTTCCTCGGCGGGAAAGATGTGCGATTTCGGTGACGGTCTTCTCGGCCCGGAGCGTGAAGCCCTGATCGCTGCCGGCACTGCTTTGATCAAACTTGGCATGACCGACCCTGCGGGGTTGTCGGGTGAGGAGTGGGCTGACGCGATCGTCCAGTTGGTTGGCGTGAACGAGACGACGGGGGTGATGGCGGGTCAGTACATGGACGCCGGAGACCAACGAGCCGCCTGTTACACCAAGGGTGAGAAGTCGGTGGTCGCTCTGGTGTCAGCGCACACGCATGTGCCCCGGCAGCGGGCCACCCAGCTGCTTCGTGCCGGTCGTACCCGTCACCGGTTCCGGGGGTGTAGAAAACTTTGTGTGAGTGGTGTCGGGTTAGTTCAGTTGAGTGAGGTCGATGCGGTCGGGGAAGGCGATGACGAACGCGTTGAGTGCTTGCCGCCAGCCTTGTGT
>CALGOA010000069.1 GCA_937958015.1 uncultured Acidimicrobiales bacterium
CGCCAACTGTCGATCTCACAGCGCACCGAGATGTAGGTCTCGGTGTCACTCTCGGGTTTGACGCCGGCTTCACTCCGGTACCCCTCGTACTGGCCCCGCCATGCCTTGGCAGGATCCATGGACCGCATCGACCGCAGAACCTTGGCCGCCTCGTCGTTCAATGCGTCGGCATCGTCGGACACGGGCGGTTCCATCGCCAACAACGCCAGGATCTGGAGCAGGTGGTTCTGCACGACATCGCGGAGGGTGCCAACCTCGTCGTAAAACTTGCCTCGCCCTTCAAGCCCGAAGTCTTCGAACATGTTGATGGTCACGCGGCGGATGTGCTGCCGATTCCAAAGCGGCTCGAGGATGCTGTTGGCGAATCGGAAAACCAGAAGGTTGAGTACCGGCTCCTTACCCAGGAAATGGTCGATCCGGTAGATCCGCTTCTCCGGATAGTGAGCCAGAACCGCGGCATCGAGATCACGTGAGCTGTCAAGATCACGACCGAATGGTTTCTCCAACACGACCCGACCGCGGTTGAGGCCGGTTGCTCCGAGTCCGTCCACGACGGTGGTGAAGAGGAACGGCGGGATCGCCAGATATGCCACTGGGCACAGCGCATCGCCCACCTTTTCCGACACCTGTTCGAACGTTTCACTCTCGCGGTAGTCGCCCGACACGTAGTCCAAGCGGCTGGCGAAGCGGTCCCACACCTGATCATTGATGTCGAGGTCGGCCTCCTCCAGTGCCTGGCGGGCGTTGCCCCGGAGTTCATCGAGCGTCCAGTTGGACGACGCCACACCGATCACGGGCATGTTCAATTCGCCGTCCAGCTCCAACTTGTAGAGCGAGCTGAACAGCTTCTTTTTGGCCAGGTCTCCGGTGATGCCGAACAGGATCAGAGCGTCAGCTCGTTGGTCGAGGGCGTGGGTGCTCTCCTTCAACGTGGTCAGTCCTTCTTCTCTTTGTGTCCACCGAACTCGCTCCGCATGGCGGAAAGAACCTTGTTGCCGAATTCGGCATTGTCGCGACTGCTGAACCGACTGAACAGGGCATCGGCGATCGTGGGCACCGGCGTTCCGCTCTCGACCGCGGCCAGAACGGTCCAGCGCCCCTCGCCACTGTCGGATACCCGTCCGGCGAAGTTGTCGAGTTCGGGATTCTCGGTGAGGGCCGCAGCGGTGAGGTCGAGCAGCCACGACCCGATAACGCTGCCACGACGCCACACCTCGGCCACGGCCGGGATATCGATGTCGTACTGGAACAGACGGGGGTCGCTCATCGGAGCGGTCTCGGCGTCCTTCAGGTTGGCTTCGGTACCGACATCGGCCCGGTCGAGCAGGGCGAACCCCTCGGCGTAGGCCTGCATGATGGCGTATTCGATGCCGTTGTGGACCATCTTCACGAAGTGACCTGAGCCAACGTCGCCACAGTGCAGGTAGCCGTTTTCTTCTTGATCGGCCTCGCCATCGCGGCCTCTGGTCCGACCCGCAGCCTCGACGCCAGGCGCAAGGGTCTTGAAGATCGGGTCGAGACGTTCGACGGCGCTCGTGTCGCCGCCGATCATCAGGCAGTACCCACGCTCGAGGCCGAACACGCCACCGCTGGTGCCTACGTCGAGGTAGTGAATTCCCCGGGGTGACAGAGCGTCGGATCGTTTGATGTCTTCGGGGTAGTGGGTGTTGCCGCCGTCGATGATCACGTCGTCGGACTCGAGGTGTTCGGACATGCTCATCACCACATCGCCGGCATACGCCGCCGGGACCATCACCCACACCGCTCGCGGCGTCGACAACTTGGAAGCCATGTCGGCCTCGCTCTCGGCGCCGATCGCAACACCTTCGTCGACGAGCGCGTCGATGGACTCGCGGTTGACGTCGTACACCACACACTCATGGCCCGCTGCGTGAAGACGCCGCACGATGTTGGCGCCCATCCGGCCAAGGCCGATCATTCCGAGTTGCATGGTGTTTCTCCTAGGTGGGTGGTGGTGAAAGGAATCAGCCGACTGCGAACACGTCGGTGTCGTCGGCGAAGGCTTTGAATTCGAGGGCGTTGCCCGAGGGATCGAGAACAAAACAGGTGTCCTGTTGCCCTACTTCCCCAGCGAAACGGGTTGTTGGTTTGATGACCCACTGGATCCGGTCGCCCTCGGCTTCGAGCCGGGCCACAAGTTCTCGCCACGCTGGCCGATTCAGAAGCAGGCCCCAGTGGTCAGCTGGCACCTGAACGCCGTCGACATCGTTGGTTCCCGACGTGGCGTTCAGGGGTCCGACATGGGCCACCACCTGGTGGCCGTACATATCGAAGTCGACCCAGGTGTCGGCCGAGCGCCCTTCGGCACAGCCGAGAACCTCGCCATAGAACCAGCGTGCGCTCTCGAGGTCGGTCACGGGGAACGCGCGGTGAAACCGTGGCCTCGAGATGGCGGGGGTTGGAACGCCCGACTCGAGTGCGGTCAACAACTCGCCGTCGAGTTGGGCCAACGATTCCAATGACAGGTCCGCCACGGCGAAGCGGCCGCTCCCGGCCGCCTCGGGGGCCGGCACTGCGATGACCTTCATCTGCGCCGCTTTGGCGCTGATAACGCCGGTGACGCTGTCTTCGATGACCACACAGTTTTGGGGTTCAACCCCCAGGGCCTGGGCGGTGATCAGGTAGGGCATCGGGTGAGGTTTGCCAAACTCGTCGTTTTCAGCGCTATGGACAACGTCGAAGGTGTCCTCCAGACCAAGCGATGACAGCACGGCTTCCACGAGCGGGGTATCGCTGCTCGTACACAGTCCCAGTTTCATTCCGCGAGCCTTCGCCATAGCGATGGTTTCGTACACCCCCGGCAACGCTGGACGGGTGCTGACCAGTTCGATCACCCGGGCTACTACATCAGCGGCAACCTCATCGGTCGTAGGACCGTCCCAGGGATTCATCTCATACCAGATCTTGGCGACCTCGCGCATCCGAACGCCCATGGTTGACTCGAACACCGCCGTGGTGAATCCAAGTCCCAAGGAGTCCGAGACTTCCTGTTCAGCGTCACGCCAGCACGACTCGGACTCGAGCAGAACCCCGTCCATATCGAAGATCAGAGCCGAGAGATTTGTGCGCGCCATACCCAACCAATCTAGGGTGCTTCTGGCAGTGAAGGAACGTTAGGGCGCCGGACTCATCGAGTCCGGCGCCCTAGTACTTCAACCCCTGTCCGTATGTGTCCTGCAGATGATCAGGTGAGGTCGATCGGCTTGTCGAGTGACGGGTCATCGCCGTCGAGGTCGCCGACCCCACTGACGGGAGCTTCTTCCTCCTCGTCGCCGCCGAGCAGGCCCACCTCCCGCAGCACACGATCCTGAACCTCCATCGTGAGGTCGGGATTTTCCTTCAGGAAGATCTTGACGTTCTCACGACCCTGCCCTATCTGTTCACCTTCATAGGTGTACCAGGCGCCCGATTTCTTCACGATGTTCCGGTCCACCGCTATGTCGAGCAGCGAACCCTCGCGGCTGATGCCTTCGCCGTAGGCGATGTCGAACTCGGCCTGACGGAACGGCGGCGCCACCTTGTTCTTCACCACCTTGACCCGAGTGCGGTTGCCGACCATCTCGGTGCCGTTCTTCAACGTTTCGATCCGGCGGATATCGAGCCGAACCGAACTGTAGAACTTTAGAGCCCGGCCACCGGGGGTGGTCTCGGGTGAACCGAACATCACACCGATCTTCTCTCGCAGCTGGTTGATGAAGATGCAGATCGTGTCGGTCTTGTTCAGGTTGGCCGTGATCTTGCGGAGGGCCTGGCTCATCAGACGGGCCTGGGCCCCGACGTGGTGGTCGCCCATCTCGCCCTCGATCTCGGCCCGGGGCGTAAGTGCTGCCACCGAGTCGATCACGATCACATCGAGCGAACCCGAACGCACCAGAATGTCGGCGATTTCCAGCGCCTGTTCACCGGTGTCGGGCTGG
>CALGOA010000070.1 GCA_937958015.1 uncultured Acidimicrobiales bacterium
CGAGGATCGCTGGGGCCACGACACCATTATCGACGCCGCCGCCGCTGCGGTGCCGTACCTACCCGGTCTACGGGTGCATCTTCCCGGCAAGGGCGCCGGTGTCGAACGACTGGCGGCGCGAATCACCGAACTGGGCCTCGACGATGTTGTGTCCCTGGACGGATGGCTGTCGGATGACGAGCTGGCGCAACTACTGGCCGACTCCGACGTCGGCGTCGTCGCTCAGGTCGCCAACCCCTATTCGCACCTGGTCCACACCACCAAGATGTTCGACTTCATGGAAGCAGCCGTCCCTGTGATCGCAACCCGCCTGCGTGCCACCGAGGCGTTGTTTCCAACCGAGATCACCTACGTCGAGTCCGAAGACGCAGCCGGCATGGCCGACGCCTTCATCGAACTTGCCAACGACCCCGAACGGCGCGAACGCAAGGTCGCCGGCGCATTGGCACGGCTCGAAACCCTCGGCTGGCGAACGCAGATGGCAGCCATGACCGACGCCATCACCAGCTAACAACCACCACCCCTCCCAAACTTCGTGCCCCACCCACATTCTTCGCAAACTTTGTGTGGTGGCCACAAACCTCGTAGGTCCGACACGAAGTTTCGGGAAAGTGTGGGTCCGGCACGAAGTTTCGAGAGAGGGAGTGGGGTCCGGGGCGGAGGTTTGGGTTAGTCGATGTTGTGTTCGACTGCGTAGCGGATGAGTTCCTGTTTCCGACTCAGGTGCAACTTCTTGAGGATGTTGCGGACGTGGTTCTCGACCGTCTTGGCGGAGATGAAGAGTTCCTCGCCGATGGCTTTGTAGGTATGGCCGCGGGCCACGTGTTGGAGCACTTCGCGCTCTCGTTGACTGAGTGATTCGGTTCCGCCCTCGGACTTCGACATTCGTCGGAACTCGCCCAACACCAAGCCTGCGAGAGCGGGTGAGAAGACCGGTTCACCTTTCGATGCCGCCCACAGTCTCAGTCGCAGCTCTTCCGGAGGTGTCGATTTGATCAGGTAGCCGCTGGCCCCGGCGGCCACGGCATCGAGGAGATCTCGTTCTGACTCCGACACGGTCAGCATCACGATGTTGGTGTCGGCGCCACATTCTCGGGC
The DNA here is from genome assembly GCA_937958015.1 of uncultured Acidimicrobiales bacterium. Classification (GTDB taxonomy): domain Bacteria; phylum Actinomycetota; class Acidimicrobiia; order Acidimicrobiales; family SZUA-35; genus JABDIY01. Next base: position 1,099 of record CALGOA010000070.1, read on the forward strand.
GACGCGAATTCCACCACCATCGGGCATGTGAAGGTCACACACCACAAGATCGGGTTTGGTTCGAGTGATGACCTCGACGGCCTCGCCAGCGTCACCGGCTTCACCGACCACGTGAAAGTTCTCGCCCAGGTCGGCCCGAACGCCTGAGCGCCAGATCGGATGGTCGTCACACAGCACCACCCGTACCTGCCCATGAACCGCTTCTACAGCCATACCTGCACCTCCGTGCCTCTTCCTGCGCCCGACGTGATCTCGGTTCGTCCGCCCTGTTCCTCGATGCGATCTCGAATCGATCGTTGCAGACCCTCTCCGGTCTGTGGGGTATCGGTGGCGAATCCAACGCCATCGTCCTTCACCGAAACGAACACCACGTCGTCGTCATCGAAATCCGGTTCGGCGTAGATCACGACGGAACTGGCTGCAGCGTGTTTGCCGACGTTGTTGAGGGCCTCGGTAACAGCTCCGACGATCGCCCCGGTTTGTCCCGGTGTGCCCGTCGGCAGGTCGGGAGCACAGACCACTTGCACCCGAAATCCGTGTAGAGCTTCGGCCGACCGCGCAATCGAGCGCAACTCGGTGGCGAGATCGCCGGGTTCAGCGCTGCCGCTGAAGAGATAGTCCCGCAGTTCCTGCTCCTGGTGCCGGGCCAATTGAACCAGCTCGGTATCGTCGGACCGACGCTGAATAACCGCCAGCGTCTGTAGCACTCCGTCGTGAAGCGTCCTGGCCACTTCTTCGCGGGCTCGAAATCCGGAGATTTCGAGGTCGGCCGCTTCGAGTCGTTGGAAGAGATAGCCAGCGCTCCACCCGGCGATCATCAGCAGCACGAGGCTTGAGGTTCGTGTGAGGCTCAGCGACGACTCTCCATAGGGCAGCCACCCGATGTACCGAGCGACACCCATCCCGAATCCGGTCATAACCGCAGCACTCTGCCCGCCGGCGAGGGCCACGGTGGCGATCACGGCAACCGGCCAGACCGTTGGTAGGGCTTGGGCGTGATCGGGGCTCCCATAGACCCAGATGTCAGCCAGGAAGAGCAGTGTCGCCAGTCCGATCTCTCCAAAGATCCAGAACGGCCTCATCGCCGTGTCCGGCTTGGTCCAATACAACCGCGTCAGTACTGCGAGGAAGACGAAGACTGCGGCAAAGATGAGCAGGCCGGCGATTGGCCGGGCAACGTCAGTCTTCAGATTGGAGCGAACGTTTCGGTCATACACCTCGTACCCGAAGACGCCTGCAGCCCAGGCGAAACTGAGCCATCGGAACACCATGATGCCTCGCAGGATGTTCCGCCTTGTCGGAGGGGACACAGCGGCCGCACGGAGGCGGAGCATCGGGACCGGAAGCACCCTGTGAGTATCGTCGAAGGAAGCAGTCGACTGGAGCAGCGCCGGTCACGCCATCGGTCTAGTGACTACCCAAATCGGGTCAGATCACAGGTAGCCGCGAAGCTTCGACGCCTCCGCAACACGTTCGATCGCAACGGCAAACGCAGCTTGCCGGGGACTCACTCCCCACCGATCGGCGGCGCCGAACGTCTCGTCGACCCCCTGCCGCATCTTCTCCCGGAGCCGCTCGTTGAACTGTTCCTCCGGCCAGGTGAATTGCTGGATGTTCTGCGTCCACTCGAAGTAGGAGCCGGTGACGCCGCCACCGTTGGCGAGGATGTCCGGAATGATGTTGACCCCGCGCTCAAAGAGCGTCTGATCGGCATCCGGTGTGGTGGGGTTGTTGGCGCCTTCGACGATCCAGTCGACTTTGATGTCGTCCACGTTTTCTTTGGTGATTACCTCGCCCAACGCTGCCGGGATCAATACGTCGCAATTGACTTCCAGCACCTCGCCGCTGTCGAGCAGGTCGACATCGGCACAGTCCACGACGGACCCGCCAGCTTCCACCTTCTCGATCGCCCGATCAACATTGATTCCGTCCATCCGTTGGATACCGCCACGGATATCGGAAATGGCCACAATCTTCGCCCCCATGTCCCGCAGGGTCAGGGCCGCCCACGATCCGACGTTGCCGAATCCCTGAATGGCAACCGTCATACCCTCGGGGGTACGGCCTACCCGTTCCAGGGCCCGTTCCAGTGTGTAGGCGACGCCTCGACCGGTGGCCTGCCGCCGCCCCGGTGCACCGCCGAAGGCGAGCGGCTTTCCGGTGACGATCGCTGGCGTGTAGCCGTTCTTCGATGAGTACGCGTCCATCATCCAGGCCATCACCTGAGGGTTGGTGTTCATGTCGGGAGCTGGCACGTCTCGGAACGGTCCGAGAACGTGGGTGATCGAGGCGGTGAAACGACGGGTCAGCGCCTCCAGCTCACGGGTGGAAAGTTCGGAGGGGTCGACGTTGACGCCACCCTTTGCTCCGCCGAAGGGAACGTTCAACAACGCGGTCTTCCACGTCATCAACGAGGCGAGCGCTCGCACCTCGGAAATGTCAACCGCTGGGTGATAACGAACGCCACCCTTATAGGGGCCGCGGGCGCCATTGTGCTGGACCCGGTACCCCCGATACACCGACAGGCTGCCGTCGTCCCGGTGAACAGGAACCTGCACGTCGGTTTCTCGGTACGAGCTTTGGAGAACCTCGTAGTACTCCTCGGGCAGGTCGATCGTCTCGGCCGCTTCGAGGAAGTATCGGTTGACCATTTCATCGGCACGCATCGGGCAAGTCTGGCTCATTGCAGATGAGAGTTCCACGACAACTGAGAATCAGTGGTGCTGTGACCTTCACTTTCGCGCCCGGGCGCGACTCGGGGACGGATGTGAATCCGCCCCCGAGTGTGAGTGTCTTGGGGTTTGGAACCCGCCGGTGTTAGCCGGGGAGGATCACGCTGTCGATGATGTGTACGACACCGTTGCCAGCGACCAGGTCGGCGGTCGTGACGGTCGCACCGTCAACCATGACCATCCCGTCGACGACCGACACCTCGATGGTGTCGCCGTTAACGGTCGGAACTTCAGTGCCGTCGGCCGCGATGGCGTCGGCGGCAAGGACCTTGGCCGGAACGACGTGGTAGGTCAGGATCCCGGCGAGGTCGGGGCTGGCGAGCAGTTCTTCAGCGGTGAGACCGAGGTCGGCGAGGGCCTGTTCAAAAGCGGCGTTGGTGGGGGCGAACACCGTGAAGGGACCCTCACCCTGAAGAGTCTCGACGAGGTCGGCCTCGGTGAGGGCCGCAACAAGAATGCTGAAGTCATCCGAGCTCAGGGCGACGTCGACGACGGTGTCAAAGTCGGGAGCCTCTTCCATGGTGTCCTCGTCCTCCATGGCGTCCTCGTCCTCCATCGCATCTTCGTCTTCCATGGCACCCTCGTCCTCCATCGCTCCGGTGAGCGACTCGAGGATGTCAGCGGGGACCAGAACGCTGTCGATCACGTGGATGACGCCGTTGCTGGCATCAACATCGACGGTGACCACGTTGGCGTCGTTTACCTTTACGCCGTCATCGGAGACCGACACGGTGACCGAGTCGCCGTTGAGGGTTTCGACGGATTCGCCGTCCAGGGTGACCACGACGTCGCTCTTCACCTCGCCCGCCACGATGTGGTAGGTCAGGATGTCAGCCAGTGCGGGGCTGGCAAGCAGTTCCTCGGCGGTAAGGCCGAGAGCGTCGAGGGCGGCGGCAAAGGCATCATCGGTCGGGGCGAACACCGTCAGTTCGTCGTCGCCGGTAAGCGGTCCCACGAGATCGGCGGCCTGAGCGGCGGCCAGGAGGGTGGAGAAACTTCCCGCTTCGGTGGCGACCTCTGCGATGTTGCCCATCTCGGCGACGGCTTCGGTCGTCGTGGTCTCGTCAGTCGCGGGCGTTGCCTCGGGATCATCGGAGGAGCAGGCGGCGGCAACGAGGCCGAGGGAGAGCATGAGGGATGCTGCAGTACGTGCGGTCTTCTTCATTTCTGGTTTCCTTCTGGGTGTTTGGGGATGGGGGATGTTGGTGGTCCCTACGACCGAGTCGTCCGGGCCGATGCAGAAGTTGACGGATTTAGCACTAAGTGCCCATTTGGGAGTGGGAGACGCTGCTCAGGGTCTCGCGAATCCGCAGATCAGGGCGGTTCAGTACCAGTACGAACACCCCGAGCACCACTGTCGACCCCACCACAATGCCGAATGGACTGCCCGAAGCCCAGGCGCTCTTCACCGACAGACTGAGCAGTGCTGCGATGGCAACCAGCGCTGGATAACTCCGGATCGAACGGCGACGGGGCGCCAGCAGTGAAGAACGTTCGAACCGGGCGACGAGGGCGACGATGCCGGCGAGAACCACCGTAGAGGCCACGATCAGCGGCATCTTTTGAAGCCACCACATCGGCGAACCGGTTGCGGCTGTCGGCAGAATCCCCAACGCATAGAAGGCTGCCCCGGCCACTGCGGCGGCGGTGAAGTGCCAGAGGTAGACACTCATCGCCACACTGTTCGCCGCAACCGTCAGTTTCCAAAGGAGCGGCTGTCGCTCCAACAGGCGGTTCACCCACGGTGCGGCTGAAATCGCCAGCGCCGAATAACCAGCGCCAAAGAAGATGAGTGCCAGCGAGGGCGGGTGGGTCGGCGACAGGTTCCCGATGCCATCGAAGTGAACCATCGAGACCGGGTACGGGCCGACGGTGACCAAGAGGGCCGCGACGCCCAGGAGGGCGCCTCCGGTGATTGCCAGGGTCCGGCCCGGCGTGATGATGCCGTCCTTCCAGGCGAAACCCGCCACCTGAAACCCGAGCCAGCCCAAGATCCAATTGAGATGGGGGAGAGTGTCGGAGAAGACACCGAAATCGACGAACCGTAGAATCTCAAGAGACGCAATCGCACCGATCAGAAGTCCACAGAATCGGGCTGGATTCGCCCGGAAGGCGGGCAGGGTCACGGGTGCGATCGCAGTGTCGATTGCGTAGTTGGCGATGAACCACAACGGAATCGCCCCTGCCGTTGCGGCCAGAAAGCCGAGATGGCCAACGCCGGCCAGGTGGCTGAGTCCGATCACCGCAAGCCAGAACGCCGCCAGGACTGCGACCGGGGCAAAGAGGCGCCGCAACCGGGCCGCCAGCCAATCCGATCGGGATCCCGGACCACGACTGTGTGCGTCCAGGGAGGCCGCAGAGGCGAACCCACCGACCACGAAGAACAGAGGCATGACCTGAAGCATCCAGCTCAGAGGGGCGAACTCCGGGGCGAGATCCAGGGCGTTGCCGGCGGTGAGTTGACCGCTGTCGTCCACAAAGACGCTGATCGCCAGCCAGTGACCAAAGGCCACGGCGAGCATGGCCAACGCCCGATAGATGTCGATGGCTCGATTTCGAGTTGGTTTGGACGCAGCGGCGAGTTCGCTGAGCGAAGGGTTCGAGGTGGTTGTGGTGTTCATGCCACAAGGGTCGGGCGCCGAACCACTCTGGTTCATCGGGTGGCGCCCCCAAAGTCGTCTGGGGGATCGTCTGGGGGATGACTACGGTTTGGGGGCCATGAGGTACTCGCCACTCGTCACTCGCCTGTACAACGACTCCGCCTCAGGTTGGGAAGTGCATATCGCTGCGTTCGCCGCCAAGGCGGCCGGTGAAGACGTAATCATCCTGAGCGTCGGTGACCCGGATTTCGAGACTCCCGCACCGATCGTCGAGTCGTGTGTCGAAGCGTTGCGAGCTGGCGACACCCACTACAACCCAATTTTGGGCCGTCCGGAGTTGCGAGCTGCGGTCGCTGCCGACATGGCGGACAGAACCGGCATGTCGATCGGGCTCGACAATGTGCTGATCTGTGCGGGTACCCAGAATGCCCTGATCGCCGCTTCGTTGTGCCTGCTCGGAGACGGCGACGAAGTGATCGGACTCGATCCGATGTACCTGACCTACGAGGCGACACTCCGCATCGGTGGTGCCTCGGCGGTGCGGGTGGCCCAACCCGCAGCGTCCGGGTTTCGGCCCGACCCGGAGGTTATCGAGGCTGCGGTGACCGACCGAACGAGGGCGATCGCCATCACGACACCGAACAACCCCACCGGGGTGGTGTTGCGTCGGGCTGAACTAGAGGACATCGCCGAGATCGCTCGTGCGAACGATCTCTGGGTGATCGCCGACGAGGTGTACGGCGATGTCGTATTCGACGGCGCCCATCTCTCGATCGCGGCGTTGCCAGGCATGGCAGAACGGACCGTAACGGTCGGCAGTCTGTCGAAGTCGCACGCAATGACCGGCTGGCGGGTGGGGTGGGCGATCGGCCCGGAAGAGCTGATACGTCATTGCGATGCACTGCAGGTCAACGTGAATTACGGCCTGCCCGGGTTTATTCAGGCGGCGGCCCTCACCGCACTCACCGTGGAGCGGGCGGCATCGACCGACATGACACGGATCTACCGGCGCCGGCGTGACCTTGCCGCGGGGATCCTGGCCAAAAGCTCTCGACTCGACGTGCTGGTACCCGATGCGGGGATGTACCTGCTCGTTGGCGTCTCGAAGGTGGCGCCCTCCAGTGCTGCGTTCGTCCGGGGCCTGTTCGAAGCCACCGGCGTGTCCGTGCTCGATGCCAAGGCCTTTGGCGAGTGCGCCGACGGCTGGGTGCGGGTGAGTTTCACTATCGGCGATGACGAACTCGCCGAGGGATGCCGGCGGCTGGTCAACTACGCAGCTGGGTAACCCTGCCCGTGAGCAACTCGCCTCACGTGGTGTCGACACCACTCGTGGTGAACTAAAGAGGTAATGATTCGCGTTGCGTTTATGGGCCGCAAGCGTCAGGCAGCATGCGTGCTGCATTGGGCGGCAACTCATCCCGACATCGATGTCGTTGTCGCGCTCACGGACGCACATATCGACGGTTCGCCAACCGCTGCGGTCGCTGAGGCGAACGGCATTCCAACGATGGCGTATGCCGAAGCCGAAGCGGCAATCGAGTCTGGCGATCTCGAGTTCGACCTTGGCATCTCACTTGGCTATTGGCGGGTTGTTCGCCCGCCAATGCTGAAGGCCGCTCGGCTGGGCATTATCAACGTCCATCCGGCACCGTTGCCGGAACTTCGGGGTCGGGGCGGCTACAACATCGCTCTCCTGGAAAACCACGAACAGTACGCCGTGACCGCTCACTACATGGACGACGGCGTTGACACCGGTCCGATCATCACTCGACGCTCGGTCGATATCGAGCCCGCGCAGGACACGGCTGCATCACTTGGTGAACGGGCGATGGAAGCCGCCGGTCGGCTCTGCATTGACGTCATCCAAGCCGCGCTCGAATGTGCTCCTCTGCTCCTTCCCACCAGCGAGAACGTGGGTGGTCGTACGTTCCGGTGGCGGGACATGGAACCGTTGAAAGAGATCACCGACGGCGACGATGTCGACGGTAAGGCGCGGGCCTTTTGGTTTCCGCCCTACGAAGGCGCCTGGACCGAGGTAGCGGGCGAACGGGTAACGGTCACGCCCAAGGTGGTTCTGTCCCAGTTGGCCAGTGACGAAACCGTCATGACCGACGAAACCCGAGCCGTGTAGGTCAGCTGACGCGCTCGATCGCCCGATTGACCAGGTTCTCGATCAGCTCCTGCCGGCCGCTGGATGGCGCCGGGTCGATGTTCTGGGCAAGCACCAGTTCGTGGCAGTCCGACAGCGATAGACCGCCAGCCAGAATGTTCCGACCCTGATCGGCGTCCCATCCGGCATATCGCTCGGTGAGGATGGCTTCCAGTTCACCGTCCTCGATCAGTTTGGCCGCAACCAGGAGTGACTTGGCCATCACGTCCATCGCGCCGACGTGTCCGTGGAAGAGATCATCCCGCGCCATGCTCTGGCGACGGAGCTTGGTATCGAACATGAACCCGCCGGTGGTGAATCCGCCGGCCCGAAGGATTTCGTACACGCCGAGGCTCATCTGTTCGACGCTGTTGGGGAACTGGTCGGTGTCCCATCCCAGCCGGTCGTCGCCCCGGTTGGCATCGACGCTGCCGAAGATTCCGCATGCTGCGGCTTGGGCGATCTCGTGATTGAAGTCGTGGCCGCTCAGAGTGGCGTGGTTGACCTCGATGTTGACCTTGATTTCGTCTTCGAGGCCGTATCGCTTCAGGAACCCGTACACCGTGGCGCTGTCGTAGTCGTACTGGTGTTTGGTGGGTTCCTGTGGTTTGGGCTCGATCAAAATGCCGCCCTCGAACCCGATGTCGTGTTTGTACTGTACGACCATGTTCAGGAACCGACCGAGCTGGTCCAGTTCCTGACCCATCCGCGTGTTCAACAGGGTTTCGTACCCTTCACGACCACCCCACAACACGTAGTTCTCGCCGTTGAGGCGGTGGGTGGCGTCCATGCAGTGTTTCACCTGAGCCGCGGCATGCAGGAACACATCCGGGTTGGGGTTGGTGGCTGCACCGGCGGCGAATCGGGGCTGCCAGAAGAGCTGAGCGGTGCCCCACAGGACCTTGACTCCGGTCCGAGCCATGTGTTCGGCGGCGTAGTCGATCAGGATGTCGAGGTTCTCACAACTCTGAGCGAACGTCTCACCCTCCGGGGCGACGTCGCGGTCGTGGAAGCTGAAATACGGCACGCCGAGTTTGGTGAAGAACTCGAACGCAGCGTCCATTTTTGCCTTCGCAGCCTCGATCGGATCGAGATCAGCGGCCAACCAGGGTCGGTCGAAGGTTCCCTCGCCAAAAACATCGTTCCCGGGCCAGTTGAACGAGTGCCAATAACACACGGCGAATCGCAGTTGTTCCTCCATGGAACGTCCCATGACCTGGCGATTCTTGTCGTACCACCGAAAGGCCAAGGGGTTATCCGATGTGGGCCCTTCATAGGCGATCGGGGCGGACACGTCGGAGAAAAACTCGCTCATGAATTTAAGTTAGCGCGCTCTAACGCGAGAATCTTTTGTCTAGAGCTGATACACGGTGGCGGCGGTGCCAGCGAACATTGCCGCTTGTGCGTCGGGGCCTGTTGCGTTGGTAAGTTCGATCATCGCATCGAACAGAACGCGATAGGAACTACTGACCCGGTCGACGGGAAAGTTCGATGCCACCATGCAACGGTCGGGACCGAATGCCTCCACACAATGCTGCACGAGAGGGCCGATGCGATCGACCACCGTTGCGACCGTCGGCCACGGTCGGTTCTCCAATCCGAAGCCGACAACGGGCATCAAGAACCCCGACAACTTGACCGACACGTTGGGATTGGCTGCAACCGCGTCGATCCCGTCCCGCCACTGCGCCGCAATTTCCGACCTCTCGGCAACCGATGTGCCGACCCCCTGGAACGGTCCGCCATACCCGACTGGCGTACCCCCGTGGCAAAGAATGATCGGCAGTTCCGGATGGCTCGAGGCCAGGTCGGCGACCGCACCGAGCTGATGGCTGTAGGCCCACGCGTCGAACGACAGACCGGCTTCTTGCAGCTGCTCGAGGCCCTGACGAAAGCTCGCCCTTCCGCTGAGACTCGGATCGTCGGCGAAGTCCATCACCCCCTCGCTGGGGTGGTGGGCGAGCATATGGCGGATGCCTCGCACCCTGTCGCTGGCGGCGCGGTGGGCATCGAGGACAGGGCGTACGTCGGCTCCGAGGGAAAGGTCGGCGTGGGCAACGATTCCGGCCGGTGGATCCTCGAGCGTCTCCAGCCAGGCCGTTTCACCTACGGCATCGAGGGGTTTCCTATTCTTCCAGCCTGCCTCGATGTGTACGTACCGAGAGGTCGGGAACGAGGCCTGATCGGCTCGGAGTTCCGCAGTCATGTAGTCGACCAGAATGTCGGTTTCGGCGGTGAAGAAGGCCAGTGTCGGCTTCGGAAACGCACGTTTGGCGACAGCGCGTAGTAACTGCTCGTTCCAGCCGAGGGCCCGAGCGAGCGGCTGGGTTGGACGCGGGGTGTTCTTCGCGTCGAACAGATGAATGTGGGGATCGATGATCTCGTCGAGCACGGCTGACACGTTAGGCGGTATCGACGGGGGCGTCTCGAACGGCGTCTACGGTGCAGCGGTGACCGGAGCTGATCTCGCCATCGTGATGGGTGCGGTCATCCTGGGGTCGGCACTCAAGTCGTTGACGGGTATGGGGCTGCCAGCCATCGCCATCCCGATCATCTCGCTCTTCGTGGGCATCGAGGTAGCAGTCGTGGTGATTTCGCTTCCGAACTTCGCTCTCAACGCGGCCATGTCGTGGCGCGAGCGGGAGGGGGCGAAGGGAGCTATCGACCTTCCGGTGCTTTTGGTGACGGGGTTCCTCGGCGGCATCGCCGGAAGCCTGCTGTTTGTCAGTGTGTCGGAGAAACCCCTGGTAGCGCTGCTCGTTCTGGCCGTGGTCGGTTACATCCTGGCGTACCTGATCCAGCCGGAGGCTGCGATCGGGGCCCAAACGTCCCGACGATGGGCCCCAGTTGTCGGAACGGTCGGCGGCATGTTTCAGGGTGCGATCGGCATCTCGGGCCCCATTCTCGGCAGCTGGGTCCACGCCCACCGACTCGATCGGCAGTGCCACGTCTTCTGTTTGACCACTCTCTTCCTGGCCTCGGGTTCGATTCAGCTGGTGATACTCATCGCTAACGGTGAGGTCACGGGCCTGTGGACAGCGTCGATTCTCGCCTGCGTTCCCGCCCTGGCGACGGTGCCGATCGGTTCCCGGCTGAGGGGAAAGATCAGCAGCAGGGCCTTCGACTATCTGGTGCTCGGAGCGATTTCCGCGGCCGGTCTCGGGCTCGGGATTCGCACCTTCCTCTGACCGCTTCCAGTTAGGAGCTGAAGGGGTGCAAGGCGATGAATTCGACCGACTGCGCCACGAAGAAGACCACCTGCGATCGCGAAATCTGAGCCAGTGCGGGATTCTCGCCGGACACGTTGGTGCCCTGCAGCGTGTCCAACCAGTAATCGAAGCCTGCCTGGTCGAAGTCTCGGCCCAGAACGTTCTGGTAGATCCTCGTCAGATACTCACGATCGGTCGTGCCGGCGTAGTTGTTTCCGAATTCCTGGGAAGCCGCCATGAAGCCGGCGATCTGGGATGAGGTGTAGCCCTGGCGCCGGATATCCAACCAGTACTTGGCTCCGCCGAGATCGGGCTGACGATCAAAGTAGGCAACGTAGTAGCGGAGCAACTGTGGATCGCGCGCGTCATCGAAGTCGGCCGCGCCGACGAGTTGGTCGAGGTTGAGGGCGGCCTGGAAGGAGGCGACCTGATTGGGAATGTCGATGGTGTCCGACAGGGCGGAGTTGATCAGACCGCGTGAGGTCACCGGATACACCGAGACGGTCGCATCGCCGTAGGTGCTGGCGGTGAGGAACATCACTAGATCGTTTCGGTCGGTCACGAACTGGGAGTCGCCAGCGGCCGATTCCACGTCGATCAGGTAACCGACCGTCGGGAAGTCACCGGCCGACGCTGCATAGGACGGCCACGAGCCGTTCATCCGTTGTGGTCCCGCAATGCCGGTCGCCAACGGGGCTGCGTCCCACGAACCAGCGCTACCTGAAGTAGCGAACGAACCAGGAAGATCCGGATCGATGATGCCGGTGGCGGCGCCAACGGTGTGCCATAGGTAGGTGTTCGGGGACGGAACGGTACGGCCGACATTGGTGACGAACAGGGTGATGAAGTGGTTGCCGTCGGGAAGGTTGAGTAGATCACAACTGAACAGTCCTGCGGTTGCTGCAGGAGCACCGGTCGCTCCCCAGTCGCAGCTGCGAACCACATCGGAGTTTGCGACGCCGGGGGTACTGCTGATCACCTGCCAACTGTCGGCCTGATAGGCGCTCGGATCGTGCTGCACCCGGATCCGAATCGAGTCCGCACCGACCGTTCCCGGTTGGAGCTTCATGAGGTTCGGTCCACCCGGTCCGGCCTCCTGGGCCTGGACCGTTGTCGGTACGACCGTCAACAAAGCCAAAGAAAGAATCAGGGTTATCGCCACGCGCATCCCACCAGCGGTATCGCGTGATTTCGACCCCATCAAGAGTCGACCTCCAAGCAATTCTGCTCCCGTCGACCACCTCAGTAGTCTTGGCGGATGAAAGCCGTCGCCTTCGTTGATGCCATCCCAACAATCGTGGATCTGCCCGACCCGGTTCCAACCGCCTCGGAGCTACTGGTTCGGGTCGAGGGATGTGGTCTCAACGGTGCCGACCTGCTTCAGTCCACCGGCAACTACCCGCCGCCGGTCGGCGCTCCCGACACACCGGGTCTGGAACTGGCCGGGGTGGTCGTCGATCGGGGCGCCGGGTGTTATCGATTTGAGGTTGGCGATCGGGTCATGGCGGTGGTTTCGGGAGGAGCCCAGGCCGAGCTGTGTGTGCTGGACGAGTCGTTGGCGATGCCCGTACCCGACGCTCTTGCCGGACCGGCGGCCGGAGGATTTCCCGAGGTGTACTCCACCGCCCACGATGCCCTCTTCACCCAGGCCGGACTGAAGATGGGGGAGCGGGTCTGCATCCACGGTGCTGCTGGAGGCGTCGGGTCGGCGGCGGTGCAGTTGGCCGTCGGAGCGGGGGCCCAGGTGACCGCGACGGTCCGCACCGCAGACCTTCGACCGAAGGTGGCTGCGCTCGGCGCCGACGTGGTCGATCCAGCAGACTTCGTCGACGCGGGGCCGTTCGATGTCATCCTTGAACTGGTCGGCGCCCCTAACTGGCCTGCGAACCTCAGCGCCCTCGCTCTCGAGGGTCGAATCTCGGTAATCGGTGTCGGGGCCGGCCCGAAGGTCGAACTCAACCTCGTGCAGCTCATGGGTAAACGCGGCCGGATCTACGCTTCGACGCTTCGGGCCCGCCCGCTGGCCCAACGGGCGACGGTGGCCCGGTTGGTCGAGCGTCACGTGCTGCCTCTGGTCGACAGGGGCAAGGCAGTAGTACCAGTGGCCGAACAGTACCCCCTCGACCAGGCCGCCGACGCCTACGACCGTTTCCGCGCCGGTGGGAAGTTCGGCAAGGTGATTCTGGTTCCCTAGACCGTTAGCGGGCCTGCGAGTGGTAGTCGTCGTTCGGGCGCATGTCGATCGCCGACGCCATGCGATTGGTCATGTTGAAGAAACTGGCAACATTCGCAATATCGAAGATGTCACGATCGCTGAATCCAACCGAGCGGAGGTGCTCACGGTCGGCCTCCACGATTGACTCGCTGTCGCTTGTGATCTTGGCTGCGAAATCGAGCATCGAGCGTTGACGGTCGTCCAGGTCGGCAACCCGGTAATTCATCACGAGCATCTCGCCAAGGATCGGATCCCCCGAGAGTTGCCGAACCGCAGCACCATGGGCGGTGAGGCAGTAGAAGCAGTGGTTGATCGAGGACACCGTGACGGCGATCATCTCCCGTTCCAGCTTGGACAGTCCACTGTCTCCCAGCATCAGGTCGTTGTACATACCGGAGAAGGCATCGAGTTTGGGGATGTCAAAGGTGTACGCCCGAAGCACGTTCGGGATCATTCCCAGCTTGTCTTCGCAAACATCGAAGTATTTCTGCGTCGCCTCGGGCAGCGGATCGACGGCGGGGAGGTTCAGCGCAGTTGGTTGCTCACTCATTCCGCCAGTGTTCCACGGACCATTCGAGCGGCGAAAACGGTGCCGACGCGTTTCAGCCGGCGAGGTAACGATCGGCCAGTGCGCCAAGGGACTCACCGAATTCGTCCATGCAGTTGCGGATCACATCTGCGACGGGTTCAACCGAGTCGATGCGTCCCATCACCTGTCCTCCCAGCGCGATCGCAGCGTTCATGTCACCGCCGAAGTACAGATCCTGAGGGGTGCCAAAGTCGCCGAAGACGTTGTGTTCGGCGAACTGGAGGTCGGTCGACCGATCGGTCTTGATGGCCCGGAGTGCGGGGGAGTGGCGCTGGTTCAGCATGATCGTTCCGGTCTCCTCCCCATTGACGATCGCGTCCTTCCAGTTCTGATGCACTGGACTCTCGGCGGCGCTCACCATCCGGGTTCCCATCTGGATCCCTTCGGCTCCAAGGGCAAAGGCAGCGGCCATGGTGGGGCCGTCAAGCATTCCGCCCGCAGCGACGATCGGAACCGACACCCGGCTTCGAACCAGCGGTAGCAGGACCATCAGAGCGACCGGGTCGGGATTCTTGAACCCGCCGCCCTCGCCACCTTCCACGATCAGGCCGTCGACGCCAGCCTCGACCGCTTTGATGGCACCCCGGAGGGTGGGCACCACGTGGTAGACCGTGAGCCCCGCCTCCTTTAGCGATGCGGTGAACTTGGTCGGGTTTCCGGCTGAGGTGGTGACGAACTTGACGCCCTGATCGATCACAAAATCGACGATCGCAGGGTCCCGGACGAACGCTTGAGCGATGTTGACGCCGAAAGGTTTGTCGGTCAGATCTCGCATTCGAGAGATCTCCTCCCGGACGGCGTCGAGTTCGCCGCTGGAGGTCTCGATGATCCCCATACCACCCGCATTGCTCACCGCAGAGGCGAGTTGACTGCGGGCGATCCAACCCATCGGGGCCTGGATGATCGGGTGTTCGACCCCGAGGGCCTCGGTGATTCGATTGGAGACCGCGAACGTCATCCGTGGACCCTAACCAGTGGACCCGCAGCCCCACAAGCTGGGGCGATCAGGCCCTACACAGTGGCGTTGACACGACCCGACACCTTTGAGGGCAGTGGAATCAAGTGGTAGAACTTCGTCGCTAGCGGGCCGACGATTGCGGACACCAGAACGTAGGCGGCGGCGAGCGCCCCGAGATCGGGACCATCGACGAGATCGGAACCAAGCGCCGCAATGACGATGGAGAACTCGCCCCGGGCGATAAGCACCGTGCCGGCGCGCAGTCGACCCTGGGTGCCGATCCCCATCCGGCTGGCGCTGTACCAACCGGTGACCACCTTCGTGAATGCGGTCACGATCACCAGGCCGATGGCCGGCAGTAGCGCACCCAACAGATCGGACGGATCGATCTGAAACGAGAAGAACACGAAGAACGTGGCTGCGAACAGATCTCGGAGTGGCGACACCAGCCGCATCGCCCGTTCCTCGGTCGGGCCGGAGATTGCGAGACCGACGAGGAAGGCACCGACGGCACCCGACACCTCGAGTAGTTGCGCACCGCCGGCAACCAACAGGGTGAAGCCGAACACTCCCAGAAGAAGTGCCTCGTCAGAGCCGCCGGCCAGCACTGCGCTCAGCCGTCCCCCGAACTTCAGCGCGGAGAGCAGGATGACCGTGACGGCAAAGAGTGCAATGGCAACATTGCCGGCCATCGTGGCGAGCGTTCCTCCGACGATAAGTGCTGCGACGAGCGGCAGATAGATCGCCATCGCCAGGTCCTCGATCACAAGAAGATTCAGGACCGCTGGAGTTTCGCGGTTACCGAGACGTCCGAGATCGCCCAGCACCTTCGAGACCACGCCGGATGAGGAGATCCATGTGACACCGGCCAGCAGGACCGCAGCCAGAATGTCCCAACCCAGAATTAACCCCAACAGGAGACCCGGTCCGGCGTTCAGGATCATGTCCGTCACACCGGGTTTCAAGCCGGTCCGAAGTCCTTCTCGCAACTCGGTCTCGGAGTACTCCAATCCGAGCGAGAACAGCAACAGCAGGACGCCGATCTCGGCGGCAAGGCCGACGAAGTCTTCACTGACATCGATCTCGGCGATACCACCTTCGCCGAAGGCCAGTCCGATCACCAGATAGAACGGGACGGCGGTGATTCCGAGCCGACCCGACAGGCGAGCGAGCGCGCCAAGCACGATGGCGATCGCGCCAACCTCGATGAAGGCGAGCGCGGTTTCAGTACTACCAGCGGCGAAGATCACCGAGTCTGTAGAAGCAACTCGCGCAGCGACGCCACGCCGTCCTGAGTGGCGACGGCGACGACGGTGTCGTTGGCCAGCAACTCGAAATCCGGAGCGGGGGCAGGAATCGAGGCACCCTCCCGCAGAACCGCAACGATCGAGGCTCCGGTTCGCTTGCGGTACTCACCGTCGGCGATGGTGTGGCCGGCTGCCGATGAGTCGTTCGGGATCTCGATCCATTCGATCGCCAGTCCCGCCACCTCCTGCTGCACCGGTTGCAGGGACTCGGCCACCTGGCTGGCGCCAAGCATTTCGGCCAGCGCCCGGGAGTCGGGCGCACTCAAACCGGTGCTGGATGCACACGAGTCGGGATCGACCCGGTCGTACATCAGAAGATCGCGTCGACCGTCGTGATGGACCAGAACGCCGATGACATCACCGGCCTCGGTCGTAAACTCATGTCGAACGCCGACGCCTGGCAACTTTGTTTCGCGGACGAGAGCCATACATAACTATGCCAAATCCCGGCCCGATTATTCGATTCGGCCGCCGCTACGCCAGTACTCACCGTCGGCCCGATCCATGAATCCTTCGTCGACCAGGTAGCGGCGCAGGGCGGCGGTGTCGTCGTGCGCCTCTCGCAACGCGGCGTTGACCTGTCGTTCGGAATAGTGCTGGCCGGGTTCGAACCGCAACGCAAGGTGTTCCAGCACGATCAGCCGTTGCGATCGTTTCGATGGCAGGTGTACGAGGCGACGATCGACGAAGGAGCGATCCAACACCCGCTGATGGGATTCGGGTTCGTCGGCGTGTTGGGTGGGACGAGGCGGGGGAGCGGCCGCCCGCGCCGCGACCTTGAACGCTTCTTCGAGCAGGATCCAAGTGGAGTCGGCACCGGACTCGACAAGTCCCGCCGATTCCATTCGGTCTAGGGCGTCGACCGCCTCGCGGGTGGTGAGACCTGCGGTTGTTGCGATGTCGTCGAGGGAGACCGCCCCGAGCACCATGGCGGCAACGATCCGGCGACGACCGGGTTCGGCGAGAAGACCCACGAGTCTGACCGCATCAAGCATTCGCTCATCTTGGCATCGACTCGCTGGGCCCACCCTTCTTTTCATCGGTACGGACAAGGCCGTCGCTGACGGTCCAGGTGTGAGTTGGGTCGAAACCATCGATCAAGGCTCGATCGTGCGTCACCAGGATCACGGTGTGGGGGAATGCCGATAGTGCAACCTCGAGTTGTTCTACCGCCGAGAGGTCGAGGTGGTTCGTCGGCTCGTCGAGAACCAGCAGGTTGGTGCCGACGGCAGCAAAGATGGCGAGAATCACGCGGGTCTGTTCGCCCGGAGAAAGCTCGGAGGGCATCCTCACCACCTTGGATTGATCGATCCCGAGTTTGGCTAACTGGCTCCGGGCATCGACCTCGTCGCTTCCGGTACGTCGGCAATAGGTTTCCAGGACCGACTCGTCACTCCGTAAGAGTGAGCGCCGTTGGTCGAGTCGGCCCACCACAACAGATCGCCCCATCCGGCGATCGCCCGAGACCAACGTGAGTTCTCCCAACAAAGCGGCGAGCAACGAGCTCTTTCCAGAACCGTTCGGTCCGGTGATCAGGATTCGATCTCCGGCCCCGATCTTGACGCTGACGGGCCCCAGCCGAAAGTCACCTCGTCGAGCCACCGCGCCGATCAATTCTGCGACGTCGACGCCCGAGCGTTGTCCTTCGCCGAACCGCAGCCTCAATTCCCACGGCTCCCATGGCTTTTCCACTGCGTCGAGCCGATCGATGGCCTGTTGGGTCATCGCCGCCTTGGCCGCCACGTGTTCGCTGGACTCGCGACGGAAGTTCTTGATGTTCTTGTCTTTCTCCGACGTGTCCTTCTTCACCTTGCTCCGGCCCTGATCCGACCACTCCCGCTGTTGCTGGCTTCGGGACTCGAGGGCCGACCTTGTTGCGGTATACCGAGCGAAATCCTCGGTCGCCTGTTGTCGGGCCAACTCACGTTGGTTTTGCCACGCCTCGAATCCTCCGTTGAACAACGAACCGGTCGGATGATGATCGTGAAACTCGAAAACCGCAGTCGAGACCGTTTCGAGGAAGCGGCGATCGTGGCTGACGATGGCAACCGGGCCGGCCCGCTGCTTGAGCATGGTCTCGAGCAGGTCGAGTCCTTCCCAGTCGAGATCGTTGGTCGGTTCGTCGAGGAGCAGTATCTGATGTTGAGCGAGAAGCATTGCGGCCAATCCGACCCGGGATCGTTGGCCACCAGAGAGATGTGCGACCGTTTGATCGAACGAGACCCCCGACAGTCCAAGCTGGTCGAACGTTTCGGACCGCCGATGCTCATACGTTGCCGACCCACTCGTTTCGTAGGTCCGTAACGCTCGATCGTACCGATCGGTGGCTGTCGGAGTTGGGTCGACCAGTGCGGCCGCCGCTTCCTCAAGTTCTCGCTCGATGGCTGCAATGCCGGTCGATCGAGCCAGGTAGGTGCCCACGTTCTCGTCGGGTCGATCATCGAGTATTTGGCGAAGGAGTCCCACCGACGAGTCGGGCGGAAGACGGTCCACTCGGCCTGCGGTTGGTTCGAGCGACCCCGCCAGAAGCGAAAGAAGGGTGGACTTGCCACAGCCGTTTGGTCCGACCAGCGCAAGCACATCACCGTCGGCGATCGTCAAGTTGATGCCGTCGAGAACCGGCGTGGCGGTGTAGGAAAAGCTCACTTCATCGCAGACGATCTGAGTAGCCGGGATGGTGTCGGCCGGTTGAGCAGGTTGAGCACACATGAAGAAGGAAGCCTTTCGGTCAGATTGAACGGAACAGCTCTCAGTTCTTCACAACAGCAACAGTATCGAACCGAACGGACCTGTGCTCACGAGTTCCGATTCACCCGGTCGGTCCCGTACGGTGTCCCGAGGTGGACATCCGATGACGACAGCGCACCCGGTTGTGATGGTGTGCTGGGACAGTGCCCCTCTCGGGCTTGTTCGATCGATGCTCGCCGCCGGACGTCTTCCCAACTGGACGACCGTCGGGCGCGATCGCTGGCGCATCAGGCAACTGCTGCGTGAGCGTCAGCCTCAGTTTTCGATTCTTTCCTTCTCTGCGTCGCACTGCACAGGACACCGCTTCTGGCATCTCCTCGATCCTGATCATCAGGAGATCGCAGAGACCCATCCGCTGGTCGTTCAATTGATGGCGCTCGATCGTGACCTTGCCGCCCAAGATTGGGACCTTCGCAGTTGCGACGAAACCAATTCGGAGCGGCGAACACGACACTCAAGGGTGGATGGCCTCCGATGCCGGACTGGAGCGGACCGAGGATGGTCTGGGGCCAACCGACTTCGCCGATCTGGCCTACCGGTGGTGCACCACTCCAGCCTGATCCACATCAGAGGGAATATTCGAAGCCATCGTCCTCGTTTCAACTCGACCAGGGCCGCGTGCGGTAGTCGATCATCTCTTCGAGAATCGTGCCGTCGCGCTGAACTCGAACCTCACCGTTGTTGTCGCGCACGGAGAAGCTCGCCGTGCCTGCGATCGAGTCGATCTCACAGAACCCGAACGACGTCGCATTCGCGACACCGTTGAGTCCCAGAGATGCGAGCGCCGCTCGGCGGGTCGGAAAGGCGCCGGCGGGACCAGACGCTGACAGTTCAACGCCCGGTGCCGGTTGAGGCGTGCCCTGGGGTATCTCCGCCCACGCTGCGGCGCCCCATTCCACCAGTCGTTCCTCGAAGTAGGCCCACCGGGCGGTGTGTTTGTCTCCGCTCAACCATCGGGTCCAGCCGTCGCGGGCTCGGCAGGCGTCGATCAGTTCGTTGCGTTCGGCGCTGTACTGAATCCACCCGCTCTCAGACACATGTCCGATCGTCGTCTGTGAAGCGATGATCATCAGATCAGCCGTCGACTCGCTCACGACTCGAAGAAACCATTCCTTCTGTTCCGGCCCCAGGCAGGTCTTGGCAGGTCCGTTGAACTCCTTCACGGGAGAACGATGGATGATCTCTTCGAGCCACACCATCTCGATCTCACCATCGGCCAGCAACATGGTGCCGTAACGACCCTGGGGCTGGGCGTCGGTGCTGTTCTGGTTGTAGTTGTCGAACGCCTCGCTGGCGAAGGGAACGACCGTCTCCGCCGAGATGTTGTTCCCACCGAGGTCGTGGTCGGATGCCACCATCAGCCACGGTTTACGAAGGAGCGACGCCACGTTGCTCTCGTGACCGAGGTCGGTCCAGAGCGATTGGTACGCCGCTCCGCTCTGGCGGTAGGCGCCGGTATCTGGGTACCCATGGTCGCCGAGATGAACGGTGAAGTCAGGCTCCATTCGAGCGGCTGCACCGATCGCCATCGTGTCGTAGGGCAACAGGCTCGAGTTGTTGCAGGAGCCGAACACAAACGAAAACGTGTCGTCGAGTTCCTCCGCTAGGAGGGGCGCGGGGCGGGGCAATACCGAACGATCCGACATCACGCCGGCCCAGGGCAGGCGTTGCTGTCCGACGGCGAGTTCGTCGATCCACACCTCAAAGGTGATGCCGAGATTGGGATTGATGTTCCCAAACGACACCTGACTCTTCGGGTCGGCCATACCTGGGTTCATGCCGGTACCGATCAGGATCTCGCGGGTGCCATCGAACTGCCAGAGTTCGACCGAGCCGTCGCTCTTGACCCCGAGCTGCAGCTGGCTCCACACCCCTGACGGGAGGTCGGCGGCCGCTGCGATCGAGGTGCTACGTACCCCGCCGCCGGTCGTCCAGTACAGCAATTCACTCGAGGAGGGCGAGATCTCCGTTGGAGCATCGAGAGCGTCATCACGATCCGACCCGTCACCAACCGATTCGCCGTCGGCGGCCGCTGCGTCCAGTGCGACATCGCCAGCCCGGTTGCGGATTCGGGCCAAATTCAGGGCGACGCCGTCGCGCGACCATTCGCGAGGTTGCACACAGATCCGAAGCCAGCACTCGTCGATCGGCAGCTGGTCATGATTCTTATACGCCCGGGTGTTCCTGCTTGAGCGGGCCCTAAGGGCGACCCCCTGCCCTGAACCGCCGAAGGCATAGGCGGCACCGACGTCCAGTTCGGCGCCGTCCGTCGCGACCGTGCTTTCCAACGGACCGGGATCTTCGAAGTCGAACGTACGAGCCCGAACCTGGCGAGCGCTTTCGATGGTGAACGTGTCCGGAAGCGACCATCTGGAGCCGGCGCCGTTCGAGGCCCGGACCCGCCAACGGTTGGGTCCTTCCTGGGGAGCGATGGCGCGATCACCGAAGCCGATGGTGAGACCCGGCGTCGAAAGCGCCGTGGCGATGAGCACATCGTTCAGCTCGACGTCGTAGCTGGTTGCGCCCTCGGCTTCAGGCCAATCGAGCAACACTCGAACGTCGGGGTCGGTGGCAATCGGCGAACCGGGGTTTCTGACGAGAGGAACCTCCGGCGGCCCACCCGACTGCATCAACGGGGCCGGTCGGGTCCGTGCGGTGTCTTCGAGGGTGCATGCCGTGAGAACGGTCGCACTGAGCCCGGTGAGGAAGGAACGTCGAGAGAGGGAACTGGTCATGATGTTGATTTCTTGCTGGAGGGGGAGGAAAGTGACCGCTCGCGACGGGCCCAGGCAACCACTCCGGATGCGCCGACGCTGAGTCCGACGACGTACATGAACAACGTCGCTTGGTTCTGTGAGGTGGTACCGACGGGCGTTGGATCGAGAACATGCTGGGTGATCAGGTTGCGCGATGATCGCGGTTCGAGGGCGAGAGCATCATCAAACGGGTTGGCGGCCGCCTGTCGTTGGGACAGGGGTTCGAGCTCGAAACGATCCGAAATGAAGTTGAGCACCGACGTGTGGTCGTGTTCGACGCTGGAGACATATCCCGTCCGCGCCTGCGGCGACACCATCAACATCGGGACTCGGAACCCATAGCCGGGCGGAGGGTCTACATGGTCAGCAAATCCGCCCCAGTCGTCCCACACGATGAACACCGCCGTCGATTCCCAATCCGGGCTCTTGATGATGGCGTTCAACAGGCTTTGCAGCCGCACGTGGCCCTGATCACCCGACGAGGCCGGATGGTCGGTCGGTTGAGGAACGACATAACTCACCGACGGCAACTCTCCGGCCGATGCGTCGCGGTAGAACTGCTGCTGGTCGACGAGGCCGTCGCGAAGGTTCGGGTCGGTCCAGAACCGCGGCATTCCGAGCGGGGGAGCCCAGTACAGCGCCGACGGTGTCGGGTCGGCGGACCGTGCGTAAGCACCGCTCACGATGGCCTCGGGATCCAGTTCGTCGAGCCGTCCGACATACAGTCGCCACGGCTCCGAAGCCGCCTCGAGCTGATCCAACACCGTTGGCTGATCCAGCTGCCGGAGCGCCTCGACCGAAGCTTTGCTGTCGCTGCCCAGGCCGCGATCGTCACCGGTAAAGAGGTGCATCGTGTTGGGAAGGCTCCCGCCAAAGGACGACGAGTAGTACTTGTCGAAGAGCACGAAGTCATCTGCTACGGACCAGAGGATCGGGGCGGTCGCTCGATCCCGATAGGTCAGAGCCAGATCTCCGTCCCGGCCTCTGGAGTCCTGAGCCGAGTCGAACCGGTCGAGTTCCCCACCGTGGTGGGCCGAGAGCGCAGTCGAGCGGGCGTTGGATAACCCACCCCCGGGGCCCGTGTAACGATCGGTGGGAACCGGTTCATACGGCAGGGCCTGGCCGACGATGCCGTTGGCCCCCGGGTAGGTGCCGAAGTACGAGTCGAACGTGTGGTTCTGCTCGATGATGACCACGACGTGGTCGATCGGTGCCACCTCGGCACCCTGAGACGGACTGGACGCTCCAGCCAGCAGCAGGGCAGCGGAAAAGGACACCACCAAACAACGCTTCAGCCACCTCATGACAGACCTGCCTCTCGTTGTCCGCCGGTCGTGGAACCAGCGCCGGGAATGTCCCACACGACGATCCGCACCTCGACGTCGTCGGGCGGTGGTCCCGTCGTCGTCACCAGTTGGTCGCCCTCGGCCCAGGCGGAGAACACGATCTCGCCACCGAGTTTTCGTGCGTAGCCCCGGAGTCGGTTGTTGTAGAACGCCGACCGGTCAGCCGAATAGGCGTCCCACACCACGTAGTGCACCGACATCTGCCGCATCGCCAGGTCGGGATTCTCGATCGGGATGTACGCCGGATTCCTTCGTTCAGGATTGGTGCTGACGCTGAGAGCTACCGAATCCCGCGCACCGTAGAAACGAAGGATGTTGCCCAGCGACGGCCCGATCGTGAGGAATCGTGCGTTGTCAGGGGTGTTCTCGCCCGCCCACTCACCAAACTCTCGACTTCCGGCGAAGGTCTGTACCTCGATATCAAAGTCGCCGAAGCCCTCGAGCTCCGCAGCTGGCCCTGCCAGGACGATCCCGGCCGAGCCAATCGTGAAGGAAGTAACGATCAGTACCGCCGAAAGCGCAATCGCAACGTTGGCCATCGACTGGGCCAACAACCGCTGAGCGATGTGTTCGATCGCCGCTACGCCGGCGATCACCATGGCGGGCAGGATCAGAAAGAGGTACGGAAACAGCTTGGTCGGCCAGAACTGGAAGAACAGGCCAAAGGTGCCCAGCCACCACAGAAGCAACTGATCCGCTGCACTGCGCCGAAGCGCCACCACGGCAACACCGGCGATGAGGGCCGCGACGAACCCGATTCCGGCGAACTGAAGTAGAACGTTGAGGAAGTAGTCGGGGGAGTGGTTGGGAGCCCGAGCGAACTGCCACAAGAAGAACTGAGACGCATTGCTGGGTTGGTTGATGAGCCGCGTGAGTGGGAATGGCAATCCGATGGCAGCGAACACCATCGACGGACCGATGAATCTGACGAGCTTGATCTTCGCGGGACCGAAGACCATCCAGGCCACCAGCACCGGAACCAGCAGCACGGCGATCTCCTTCGAGATCGCCGCAAGCGCGCAGGCGACGAATGACAGATACAGGTCACGTCGGCTGTCCCTGCGAACCGCCCGTGCCGCCAAGTAGATCCCCAGAACCGCAAAGAAGGCCATAGGCGCATCCACGAGGACCTGTCGTGACACCACGACGTGGTAGGGCATCGTGGCGAGAAGTCCCGCCGAAGCGATCGCTACTCGTTGCCCGTACAGCTCGCGGGCCAACAGATACGACACGACGACCGACCCCAGTCCGAACAGCACCGAAACCGTCGCCCGTGCCGCAACGTCGTTCTCACCGACCAGACGAAAGACGACCCCCATCGTGAACTGAAGCAGCAGCGGGTGGGCGCGAAAGATCGAGAAGTGTTCCGGCATCGAACCAACGCCGAGAAGTGCTCCGCCCTGGCCGGCGTAAACCGATTCGTCACTATTGAGTCCGACGACACCGAGATTCACGATGCGCAGCGCAAGTCCGGCCAGGGCGATCAGAGCAAGCACCAGGACCACACCAACCCGTCCCAGACCAGAACCAGACGGCGGAACGACCGTACGGGGCTCGGCCGGTACCAGTTCAGCTCTCAGCTCCTCGACCGGATCGACCGTTTCGGTTTCACCAACGTCGGACTCGGTAACGGGTTCGATCTGCGTAGTCGTGGTGCGGTTCTCGATCTCTCGAGCCGCCTCGTCCCACCAATCGGACTCGAGTGCGGTCAACAACAGGTCGACCGCGGCGACCGGTTCGACCTCGCGTGCGAGATCGCCGGTCTTCTCCTCGGTGAATTGTGTCGGCCCGCGGGGCTCCAGCGGTTCGGCTCTGGGTATGTCGAGAAGCAGGCCGGCCAGATGGGCCGCCAGATCTTCGTCTAAACCGTGCGGATCGTCTCCGCCCAGGATTGTTTCGGTCATGAGGTGGTATCCGGCCAGATCTTTGAGCCCGAGTACTGAAAACGAACGAGCATCAGCATCACGAGGGAGAGTGCGTTGGAAAGCAGGTAGTGGAGGCCCGCCAGTTCGGTTAGCCCGATGAGGATTGGTCCGCGGGCCACGAGGGTTGCTAACGAGAGCCCCAAGAAGACGGCGAAACGACGGAACCGGCCCGCTCGTTCGGCCCGATCACCGAACACAAATCGTTCGGTGAGCACGAAGTTGGAGCCGGTGGACGCCGCAGTGGCCACCGCAGCTCCCAGGACGTAGTGCAAACCGAGCACGCCCGAAACAAGAGCCAAGGCCGCCGAATTCACGACGAACCCGAGCCCCCCGACCGCGGCGAAGCGGACGAGGCGCTCGATCTGGCCTTTGTTGACGTCGGGGCGG
This sequence comes from uncultured Acidimicrobiales bacterium, assembly GCA_937958015.1. Classification (GTDB taxonomy): domain Bacteria; phylum Actinomycetota; class Acidimicrobiia; order Acidimicrobiales; family SZUA-35; genus JABDIY01. Next base: position 26,020 of record CALGOA010000070.1, read on the forward strand.
AGAGCTCCGATCGATGCGGTCATGCAGGAACCTCGGCCACCGGTGCGTCGACAACGCACACGGTGTCGAGAATGGCTTCGGCCCAGCCCATCATCGAACTGGTCAAGAGGGTGGCGGGAACCCCATCGAGTGCCGACGCGATGATCTCTCGCTCTCGTCGAGCCAGGTCGATGTCGCTGATGCTGTGAAGCAGCGTCTCCAGCTGCTCGTATGGCGGGAAGCCGTAGGCGTCTTCACAGTTCTCCAAGAGAATGGGAAGCGCCTCGGTCGCATCCAGACTCCGGGCCCCGTCGGTTTCGCCCCGTTCGATGATGAACAGAGACTCGATCGTGGCCTCCCGGTGGGTTTGCACCCCGGGAACCAGTCGCTCGACGTGGTACTTCGGTGGCGGGATCAATCGCTGGACGACGGCGTTCAATGTGGCAACCGGGAACTTGTGTCCTGCAATGAGGAAGGCAAACTGGCGGCCCGCCTTCGAATGAAGCCGGCTTTGAATCGGCAGAGTGAACCGCTCGAGACGGCCAAGCTCGGCCCCGGTTAGAGCGTGCACGGTGTGGTTGCTGATGGTCAGCGGCTTGGGGTACGGACGGACCCGACCGGTCGAGTCGATGAGACACAGGTCGTCGGACACGAATTCACATTCGGAATGATCGAGGACCTTCAGCATCGTGGTCGTCTTGCCGGTGTCGGTTCTGGCGGTGATCAGGTGGGCCGAATCTCCGGTCGTGAAGCAGGCCGCATGAACCAGCGCGTGACCGGTCTCGACCAACTTCCAGCGGACGATCGGTTCGACCACGTTGGTGTACAACACGTGAGGGGAGTGACCCACAACCGACGACACCTCGATCTCGGTCGTCTCGCCGATGGTCACCTGAATTCCAAAGCCGCTGCGACCAACCGACTCCTGATAGCGAATCTCGGGAAGAGTGTCGTCCAGGGACACCAGCGCCTTGTCCGAGTGGGAGAAGCTCTCCACCGAGGTCACCCGAAGGTCCGGCGCCCCGTTGAGAAGGCGGACTCGGAACTTCTCGAGCTCGGGAAGGTCGGTGTCGGACTCGATCGTCAGAACGTCGTGGATGGCATAACGGAAGTGATGCTTCTGGACGGCTCGATGGATCCGGGACCGGGTGCGAAGGCGGGCGAGCTGCCGGGCGAAGCGTGCCCCTTCGCGCAGAGAGGCCTTGGACGTTCCAGCACTCCGGTCCTCGAACCGAAATCCGATCTCTTTGACCCGAAGCCGGGGGTACCGGCCGAGGATCTCCAGGAGGATCTTGAACCCCTCCGGTGTGAGTGTGTCCGGATCGACCGATCGTCGTCGGAGCATGAAGAAGCCACTGAGGGGATCGGTGACATCCGCAAGCCGTTTCGGGAAGGCGAGATGGGTGGCCGCCAAACACGCCTGCGTGACTCGCTGGCGGGCGGGGGAGAGACTGTCCGAGGAGATCTCCTCCAGCTGGGTGAATCGGCTGGCGATCACCAGGTCGGCTTGGCCGCTCTCGGCTGATTCGACCAGTCGGCTGATGGCTTCAGGCGGGTGTTGCAGGTCGGCGTCCATTACCACCACCCAGTCGGTGGTGGCCGCCTTCAGTCCTTCGACCACGGCGCTGCCCAGTCCACCTTCGCGGTGGCCGGGAGGCCGATGCAACAAGCCGACGTCGAGCGAACCCCAACCTTTCCGGGCGACGAGCCGACGTACCGTGTGGGCGGTTCCGTCGTCGCTGTCGTCAACGAAGAGCACCTTTGTGGGGCGTCTTGTGGTCTTGGCCAAACGTTCCAGGAACAGTTCGATGGCCGGTGACTCGTTCCGGGTCGGAACCAGAATGGTGAGCGCCCCAACCGGAGCTGCGGTACCGGTACGGACGCCGGTTTCGGTTAGCGGCTCAGGCTGCGGGGGCTTTTCGGAGGGGTGCGGGGCGGACGAAATGGACAGGTCGTTGGAGTGCGTAATGGGCGTACGCATAGGGCGGGTTTCCTTCGTGCAGTTGGGCTGAATGACCCAGACGGGTGGGTAAGACGGCACAAAGTAAACTGTGAGTGACCAAATCCCTACTCTCCGTGTTCATTGTGAACACGGTTGGCCAGTGAGGTCCAACGGCGTCCACGCCGGGCCGATCAGGAACCAGCGGCTCACTGACCAGCGGGGAAGGTGCCGCGAACATCCGTAATACGGCCGTGAAATCGGACGATTCTCAAGCGCCGACAACTCGGGATTTTCTGGAGAGTTAGATGCTCGCCGAGTCACTCTCAGCGTCGAACTTCAATCGTTCGTCACGCACAAGACGGCGAGCGAACCAACCTTCTTCGCGTTGCTCACCCAGATCGGGGATCGGCTTGCCGTGCCCCGACAAGCCATCGAACTTGCCTTCGCGACGTCCTTCGGCGATCCGACGCTCCACGATCTGTTCCATGAAGTTCACGGCGTAATGATCCCACGCGAGCCCGTCGAGGGCTAGAGCCAAAACGCGAACTGGGGCCCACCGGATTGCTCCGGTCGACCCCAGCTATCTGGCTCTGCGTATTGTGACTACCGCCGGGGCAGGTTCACACGCTGACCGGGATAGATCAGATTGGGATTGGCAATCTGCGAATTCGCTGCGATCACGCTGGCAAGCGTGTGGCCGTGCCGAGCGGCGATGCCCGACAGGGTGTCACCGGACCGTACGATGACCGATCCTTCGGCTGCCTCGCTGGCGACCGTCGAAGGGATCCGAATCGTTGCACCAGGCACGAT
>CALGOA010000071.1 GCA_937958015.1 uncultured Acidimicrobiales bacterium
ACGGGCAGCTGCTCTGTCGATTTCATCATCGGTGGAAACACCGACACGACCCCCACGGCTCCAACCTCTTCGATGACTCGCCCGTCAAACTCGAATAGAAGCGTCCAGAAACCCGGCCCAACCCATCGCCCGTGACACCCCCGCCTCCCCGGGGTTATTTACGCGCCTACAAGTCCTCGCGCTGCGAGGAGGTGGCGGCAGTCGGATGGGCCACGGGTGACTTCGGACTGCCAGCCGGCGGCGCGGGCGGCGTCGACGTTGATTTGATTGTCGTCGAAGTAGAGGATCTCGTCTGGCTGCAACTCCAGCTCGGATTGGACGTGTTCGTAGATCGCCGCGTCCGGTTTGATCAGCTTCATCTCGAAACTCAGGAACGGGCGATCGAAGAGTGACTGGATCACGTCGGCGTCGCGTTGTTCGTACCAGTGGATCGGGTTGGAGTTGCTGAGGGCTCCGGTGATCAGGTCGTCGTTGGTTCGAAGATCGGTCAGAAGTTCCAGTGCTCCGTCGAACAGTCCTTTGGGCCAGGCTCGAAATCGATCGATCAGTTCAGCGGGCGGGAAGTCCAGATCGAAGTCGTCGACCATGCGGGTAGCGAACTCCGGAGCAGTACAACGACCGCCTTCGAAGTCTCGAACGGTTGAGCTGTGCAGCCACTTCGGCCAGAACGATTCCTCGCTCGGTGCGTCGGCGCCGAGGATGTCGCTGAGCGGGCCCAACTCGACCAAAACCCCTCCCAGATCAAAGATCACGGCGGCTGGTCTCGAGGTCATCCCGTGAGACTAGGACGCCTGAGGTAGGGAGTTTCGCCTTTGGCTAAGGGGGACTTCGCCCCCTGCGCCGGGTAGTGCTGCTTCGTACCGTTAGAGACATGATGTGGGGAGGCAGTAGACGACGGACTCGTTCCGTGCCGGCCACCAGCGCCTCGATAGTTGCGTTGGTTGGCCTGGCGGTCTCTGTTGGCATCGGGTCCTGGTGGACCGCTCGGGCTGCGGCAGAAGGAATGCCGATCATGATGGTCGTTCGTTTCACCCTGACGGTTGCGATCGGCACCTACTACATGGTCTGGCTTCGCAATCAGGGCCACGACGTGCCGGCAATTCGCCTTCGCCGTCGAAGCTGACCAACATGGGGGCGTGACCGCTCCCTCCATCCAGCTGAACTCGCCAATGATCGGGACCGTGGTCCGGGCCGCCTCGGTCGGTGATGTGCTGCCCGCCGGCTCTCCGATCGTCGTGCTCGAGTCCATGAAGATGGAACACCCGGTGACCGCTCCGGTCGACTGTCGGGTGGATTCACTGACCGTGTCGGTAGGAGATCAGGTGGCAGCTGGCCACACCCTCGGTTCGGTCATCGAAGTTCAGGTCGATGCGCAGGTTGAGACGTCATCGTCTGGTGACGGGTCGGTCTCGGCCGCTCTGGAGGAGGTCCTTGAACGCCGGTCGTTCGGTCTCGACGAGTCACGTGATGTCGCAGTTGCCAAACGCCACGCCACCGGTCGACGAACCGCCCGGGAGAACATCGATGATCTCCTCGATGACGGGACGTTCCTCGAATACGGACCGCTGGTCCTCGCGGCTCAGCGGGCTCGCAGATCCAAGGATGAGCTCATCAGAAAGACCCCGGGTGACGGCCTCGTTGGCGGTATCGGGGAGATCGACGGCGTCCGGTGTGCGGTGATGACCTATGACTACATGGTCCTCGCCGGGACTCAGGGCCATCAAAACCACCGCAAGAAGGACCGCCTGTTTGAAGTGGCAGAGCGGTTGTCGCTGCCGATCATCGTGTTCGCAGAAGGTGGTGGGGGTCGGCCAGGGGAGACCGATGGCGTCGTGGTGGCCGGGCTGGACTGCCTGGCATTCCTGCTGCTGGGTCGGTTGAGGTTGACGGTCCCGGTTATTGGGATCAACACCGGCTATTGCTTCGCAGGGAACGCCGCACTATTTGGCACATGCGATGTTCGGATCTCCACGGAGAACAGCTATGTCGGAATGGCCGGTCCGGCGATGATCGAGGGTGGTGGGCTGGGCGTGGTGCCGCCAACCGAGATTGGGCCGATCACGGACCAGACGACCAATGGTGTGATCGACATGGTGGTGGCCGACGACGCAGCTGCTGTCGACGCCGCTCGCGAGGTCCTCAGATCGTTGACCGGGGTTCACGAGCCGGATCCAGCGCGACCCGATGCCGAGCTATTGCTGACCGCGGTTCCGGAGAACCGGCGGGAGGTGTACGACATGCGGGCATTGGTGGGTGGTGCTGTCGACGTCGGGTCGTTCATTGAACTCCGGCCCGACTACGGCACGAGCGTCATTACCGGGCTGGCTCGGATCGACGGCAAACCGCTCGTCGTGATTGCCAGCGACCCCAAGCACCTTGGCGGAGCCATCGACACCGATGCCGCCCGGGGGTTGAAACGAATGCTGGAGTTGGCCGAGAAGCTCTCGCTTCCGGTGGCCTTCTTCTGTGACACACCCGGCTTCATGGTGGGTCCCGATGTAGAGCGCACCGGACTTGTGGTGGCTGCCGGAGACCTCTTCGTTGGGGGCGCTGCTCTGACCGTTCCCTACGTCACCATCGTTACCCGGAAAGGGTATGGACTTGGCGCACAGGCCCTTGCCGGCGGCAGTTTCAAGGCGCCGATCGCAACCGTGGGGTGGCCCACCAGCGAGTTCGGCGGCATGGGGCTGGAGGGGTTCGTGAAGCTGGGCTACCGGGATGAGCTTGCTGCGATCGAGGACCCGGACGAACGTGAGGCGCACTACGAGTCGATGGTGGCCAAGATGTATGAGGTCGGCAAAGGTCTGAGCATGGCCGATCACTTCGAGATCGATGACGTGATCGATCCGCGCGAGACCATCGACTGGCTGCGGTTACTGTTCCGCTGACCGGCCGCTCACGAAACCAGAGCTTTCCAGAAGACAACCTTGTCGTCTTCCGGGCCATAGAACTGCCGGATCCTCGCCTCCTCCACAAACCCCTGTTTGGTGTAGAAGTTTCGGGTTCGTGCGTACTGGTCGGTCGATGACGTCTCGACCAGGAGTACGCGTGCTGCGTCCGGTCCCATCGCCCGGAGATCCTGCTCAATCGTGGCCACCAGGGTGCCGCCGTGTTCGGCCCCCTGCTCCGACGGGGCGACCGCAAGGAAGTACAGGTTCCACAATCGGTCGGAAAAGGGTTCCGGTGCGACGTAGGCGGCAGCAACCACAACGTCGCCGTTCTCGACCACAAGCCATCGATCCATTGCGAGCGTTCCGTCGAAGAATCCTCCCAGGATCTCGTCGAAGAAGTCCACCTCGTCCGGTGGGAAGAGGCCCGACTCGATCGCGATCGTTTTGATGGCGTCGACATCGCCGGGAGCGGCGGTGCGCAGTGTTGGTTCGTTCATACGGTTTCCTCAGAGTCTGATATAGTTGCGAACGTAACAATTGCCTACGCCACTTCAGGAGTTTAGATGTTTGTCGCCCGTGTTTCTGCTCTTTGCCAACCCGATCGCGTGGATGACGTGATCGCCAAACTTTCTGCGGAGACCACCGAGGTCCCCGATCGGTTCGACGGTTGTGAACGATTCGCCGTATCGGTCGATGTCAACGACCCCAACCGGGTGCACATCATCGAGGAGTGGACCGACTCCGCCGCCTTCTACAACTACCAAACCTCGACGTACTTCGCCGATGCGATGGCTGTGCTCGGCCCCTGTATGGCGGGGCCACCGGACTCGTCTTACTACGAGGCCACTCTGGTTGGGCCGTGACCGACCCGTCGGATCGTCACGCATCCACACGGATAGACGATGCCGTTGCGTTCCGGATTCACCGCACGAATCGGATGTTGCTCACCCAATTGGCGCGGATGTTGGGCGAACACGAACCCGGCATCACCCCCGAGAAGTGGTTCCTACTGGCTCGGCTCCACCAGGACGGACCGGTCCGTCAGGTGCAATTGACAGAACCTGCCCTCGGTGATGCGCCGAACGTCAGCAGACTGGTCGAGAGCCTGGTCGGTTCCGGGATGATCGAACGTCAGCCAGACCCCGACGACCGACGGAGCAAGGTCCTCCATCTGAGCGCCCAAGGTGCCGCATTGGCGACTCGACTGATCGAGGCGTCGATCCCGGTTCGTCACGCAGTGTTCGAGGGTTTCAGCGAGTCCGAACTCGACGTGCTTACGTCGGCGCTCGATCGAATCGATCAGAACCTGCGTCGTTCGCTGTCCTCCTGACCCGACCGAGGGAACGAAGTAGGCGGCCTAGACTCCGGTCATGGCTGCGGAGATCGGTGCAATGATTCGGCGGGACGTCCCGCCCGAACTCGTTGGGATGCACGCTGCCTCGTTAGCGCCCGCCTTCAGCGAACTTTGGATCGTGGAGGATCTTCCCTACGCCGGGGGGATCAGCCAACTGAGTGAAGTGCTGCGCCACACCGAAGACTGCATGGTGGGCCACGGGATTGCACCCGGACCGTTCCGCAACCCGATGGCTCTGGCAATGGAATGGGCAACCCTCGCCCGACTCCACCCGGGCCGAATCCGAGCCGGTATCGGTCACGGTGTTCAGAGCTGGATGGCGTCGATCGGTGAGAAGGTTGCTTCGCCGCTCACTCTGCTGGAGGAGACAACGGTGGCGACCAAAGCTCTGCTTGCCGGGCGGGATCCCATGATCGAGGGGCGCTACCGCACCGTTGGTGGATACGAACTGGCCTTCCCGCCCGATCCGGTGCCGGGCGTGTCGATCGGAGCGGTCGGGCCAAAGACCCTGGCGCTCAGCGGTCGAGTGGCCGATGGAACGATCATCCCTGAGGGCCACGGGCCCGATCACATCAACAGGGCGGTTGACATCATCGCCGAAGCCCGTGAAGAGGCTGGTCGAACCGACCCGCACCGGCTGACGCTCTTCGTCGGGTTCTACTGCGGCGACCTCCGTGAACTCCCTCCGCCACCCTCGGATGAGATGATCGACGGGTGGGCCGCTGTCGGTAAGAGTCCTGACCAGGTGGCCGATCGCATCGGCGAACTTCTGGCCACCGAGGTCAACAGCATCGTGTTGGTGCCCTTTGGGGATCCCCAGTCACAGTTGGAGTTGGTCGCCACCGACGTCCTGCCCCAGCTCAGCTGAGCGTCCCGGTCAAAGGATGTAAACAGCGCTACACGCGGCGATGATCGCCGTCAGCAGTGCTGCCTCCGCCCAACCCCAGTGGTTTGGGCAACCCGGCGATGCTGCGATGTCGGCCGCTGAGGGCGTGCCGCCTCGGGACGCTACCGCTTCGCCCATCTCGATTCCGCGACGGACACTGGCGACCGTGGCCGTGGCGGTGAGGTCCATGCCGCGGGCGACGAGATCCTTTTGTTTCTTCGTGCGGAACCGGGACAGGGAGATGACGGTGGCGAACTCATCCACCACCAGCGGCAAGGCTCGGACCGCCAGAGCGAGCCCGGCAGCGACATCGTCGACGGGAACCCGCAGTCGCCTAAGTGGTGTCAATAGCCACGCGGCGGCGACCGGAAGGTCGGCGGTCGCCGTGGTCCAGCCAACCACCAGTGACAAGCCCAGCAGACCCAGCGTGAAGGCGAACAGCCGAACCTGAAGAATCAGCCCGCCGAGCCCGTAGGGCTCGCCGCCTGCGATCAATCCGAGCGCGCAGGTGAAGGCCATCGTGATCAGCAGGATGCGGGGCGGTTTCGGTGTCACGCCCCGTGGCAGGCGGGCCAGCATCGACCCGCCGATCACTATGGCCCACAGAAATCCGATGGCCACCCACGATGCATCGAAGGAGAACACACCCATGGCGACGACCAGAGCCAGCACCTTGGCGCGGGGATTGAGCCGGTGCACGATCGAGTCGCCCTCCACATACCGGAGGAGATTGAGCTGGTTTCTCATGAACGCTGCCGTTCCTCGACCCGGCCGCGATCGAGCGTGATCACTCGGCCGTTCCCGCGGGCGTCGGCGCCATCGACGAGGGCCCGGGTGGCATCGAGGTCGTGGGTGACCACAACGACGATGGTGGTGGGAGCGACCAACCTCAGCGCGTCGAGAAGGCCGCGTGCCGATTCCGCATCGAGACCGGCCATCGGTTCGTCGAGAAGGAGGAGTTGGCTCTTCCGCAACAGGGCGCTGGCGATACCGACGCGACGTTGCTGCCCTCCGGACAGTTCGTCGATACGGCGATTGAGCAGGGTTGCGAGACCCAGCGTGTTGACCACCCGAGGCAGCTCGGCGCTCGAGGAGGCAAAGTCGTCCAGTTCTTCGCTCACCGTTGGCCGCATCAACTGCAACCGGGTGTTTTGTATGACGATGGAGACCAGGTCGGACCGATCGCTTACCGGTTCGCCATCAAGCAGACACGTTCCGCTCGTGGGCACGATCAATCCACCGAGCACTGACAACAAGGTGCTTTTACCGGAACCGTTGCCCCCAACGACCAGGAGGCGGTCGCCGCTTTCCAACCGAAGGTTGACCGCGTGTAGCGCAGGCACTGCCCACGGTGTTCCGGCCCCGTGGGTTACATGGACGTCCTGTAGTTCCAGCACCGTCACGAGCGTTTGCCGACTTCGATTCGTCGCGAGCTGAGCGCCAGGTCTTCCGGCAGGTGCGACGCATGAACGATTCGGGTCCCGTCTGCTGCGATCGATTGCAGCGTGAGTCGCAGATCAGCGCGACCCTGGGGGTCCAACATTGCGGTGGTCTCGTCGGAGAGGATCAGTGACGGTGTGCGGAGCAGGGCCGCCGCCATCGCAAGGCGCTGCTGTTCGCCTCCGGACAGGGTGTCGGTCTCGCGCGTCTCGAAGCCCGTCAGTCCGACCCGTTCCAAGACAGCGGTCATCTCGTCCGGAGATGGCAGCGGATGTAGTCCCCAGGCGAGATCGTCGATGACCCGGGCTCCGAGTATTTGACTGTCGGGCCGCTGCCCGATCCAGCTGACGCCACCGATCTGGCCAAGTGCGGCCGTGTCCGCATCGGCGATCGCCTTCAGCAGTGTCGACTTTCCAGCCCCATTCGGACCGGCCAGAACGGTCAAGCCGGGACGGTCAAGAACCTTCTCTACCAGCGACGGTTCCACCGCCGGAGGATCGCCTCGTCTGACGGCCCGATCCACTCGTTGCACGGTTGGTTTGCCGATTCTGCCGATGAGCAGAACCACGACCACCGAAAAGAAGAGCTGGGCGGCCGGGAGTGCGATGTACCAGTTCTCGATCGACCACGTCACGGTCGGGTCCAGCGCGTCGGCGAGACCTCCCAGACCGATGCGCGTCAACGCTCGTGAGGTTCCCTCCCATTGCGTCGCCGCCACCTCCAGATTCAGCCGGCGTAGTCCCGGGAGGGCCAACAGGATTCCAACGGTCAACGTTGTGACCACGGTCCAACCCACCGCGATAGCGGTAAGCGTCGTTCGGCCCCGACCCCAGCCGTTCTTGTAGGCGCGACCCGAAACGGCACCGAAGACCGCCATCACCAGCACCTGGGTAGCGGACGAGAAACCCGCCAGCAGGAACGTCAACACCACTGCGATCCAGAAGGCGACCGTGACGACCTGGGAGCGATGACGCAGCGCCAGCACCGCAAACGGGATGCCCCCGAGGACCGTGGTGAGGTAGGCGAAGGGGGTCAGCTTTGCGATCACGACGACACCAACCGCAAGGTCGGCCATGACGGCCGCGGCGGTGAGTTCGGAGGGGGAGAGGCGTTTCGACAAGAAATTCCAGCCATCGTAGGTGCGGACAGGGGGACGCAAGTTCAGCGACAGACAAGCGTGCCATCCCGGTCGAGTGATTGAATACATAGGTGACCGAAGTTTCGATGTTCCGCCGAGGACGTCAGGCCTTCCTGCCCGATGATCCGGACGATTCCAGCTCGTTGCGGCAGTGGGCGTTTGAGGTTGGGGATCGCAGTTCGTCCCTGCGTTCCTACCGAGGGTTTCGCTGGTTCTGTCGGCGCACTCTCTTGCCGTATCTGAACGTGAAGTCAGAGAACGTCGAAGTGCTGGAACACTCGGGTCCGATGGTGTTGGCACCGGTTCACCGGAGCCACCTCGACACCGTGATCGTCGCCTCGCTGTGTGAGCGACGCCTCCGAGCACTCGGCAAGGAGAGTTTGTTCACCACCCCCGGTCTGGGTTGGGTCTGTGCGGCGCTCGGAGCGATCCCGGTGCGGCGGGGTTCGGCGGATCGTGAGGCGTTGAAGGCGGCCAAAGCGCTCCTGGATCGAGGTGAAGCGATGTTCGTGTTCCCGGAGGGCAGTCGGTTCACCAGTGACGACCGGGCGGAACGAAACCGGGTTCAGGAGCTCTTCGACGGAGCGGCCTGGCTCGCCGCCCGCACCGGCGCAGTAGTCATACCGATTGGAATCTCGGGCACCGCAGAGGCGCTGGCCTCGGGATCGAAACGTATTCGTCGTTCGCAGGTGGGGGTGTCGGTTGCGGCACCCATGCAACCACCCGCTGGTGTCGACGGTGGAAAGGCGTCGCGACAGGATCTGGCCGACTTTACGATGCAACTACGCGAGAACCTGCAGCGGGCCCAGGACCGGGCCGTAGCGCTGGTGATGGACACGACCTCGTGAGTGTGCGGGAACTCGTCGTTCTCGGCACCGCATCGCAGGCACCGACCCGGCATCGCAACCACAACGGCTACGCGCTGCGGTGGGACGGTCAGATGATCTTCTTCGATCCTGGGGAGGGTTTTCAGCGTCAGTGCACCATCGGCAATGTGGCCATCGCCCGGGGCGACGCGGTGTGTCTCACCCACTTCCACGGCGATCACTGTTTGGGGTTGCCAGGTCTCATCGCCCGGCGGGGGATGGACCGGTGCCCCGACTCGCTACAGATCTTCTACCCGGCCGATGGCGAGGAGTACTACGAGAAGCTCCGCACCTGTACCGCTGGCACCATGCAACCGCTCTTGACGCCCCGTCCGGTGGAGGCGACTCCGGATCGACTGGCGGTGGCGGGAACGGTCGGCGACCTCACGGTTGAAGTGGCTGCGCTCGATCACCGCATCACCGCTCAGGGGTATCGCATTACCGAACCTCCCGGTCGCAAGTTCGTAGGCGAACGCCTGAATGCAGCAGGCATCTCCGGTCCGATCGTCGGAGAACTGTTTGCAAAGGGTTCGGTGGTCGGTCCCCGCGGCGAAGTTCGGCTCGAAGACGTCAGCGAGGAGGTACCGGGTCAGAGCTTCGCGTTCGTCATGGACACCAGAAGCTGCAACGGAGCCGAGCTTTTGGCCGCCGGGGTCGACATGCTCGTGTGCGAGAGCACCTTTCTTGAATCCGAGCGGCAACTGGCCGACGACTACGCCCACATGACCGCCGCCGACGCGGGACGACTGGCTTCGAAGGTAGGGGTGAAGAAACTTGTGCTCACCCACTTCTCGGCCCGGTACAACGACATGTCACTGTTTGCGGCCGAGGCCGGACGGTTCCATCCGGACGTGCACGTGGCCAAGGACTTCGACCACATCAACCTCCGTTCGTGAGCGGCAGGGTTCAGCCAGTCGACGAAGCACCTCAGAGGGTTGCGGAGCGAGCCGGAAGCTTGTCGGGACGCAATCTGATTCATAAGGTGCCCCCTAGGGCACGTTGTGTATCTGTTTGTCACCCGAAGTTGCTTCTGTGGCGCTGATCGGGTCGATTTGAACGTGACCCATGGCGGTTCGGTTCTGTCTTGCGTTTGGCGTCGGGCGGCGCATGAGCAAGCATGGTTCATGGCCGACGCAGTGAAACTCACCGACGCATACGCCCCTAAGAGTCCCGAGGCCACCCGGGAGCTGTACGAACGTTGGGCGGAGAGCTACGACACCGACTTTGTCGAAGCCCACAACTACGAGTACCACCACGGTGTGGCCTCGGCGTTTCTCGCGGCGGGTGGTTCGACGGATCTCGTCTTGGATGTTGGGTGTGGGACGGGCCTGGTTGGAGTGGCCCTGCGGAGTCGTGGCGTTCGCGAGGTGCACGGATTCGATATCTCACCCGCAATGCTGGCCAAGGCGGCGGAGAAGACGCTTGACGAAGGCGAACCGGTGTACGGCGAACTCGCCGAGGTGGATCTGACCCTATCACCAACCCAGCGAGATCGATATCCCGGCATCGTCTCGGCCGGAACCTTCACCCACGGCCATCTCGGACCCGACTCGCTGGACAACGTATTGGCGATGGCGGCAAGCGGCGGCTTGTTGGCGATCGGCGTGAACTCGCAACTCTTCAACGACGAAGGTGGGTTCGGCCAGTGGTTGAGTGACGCAGCCCAAGCGGGACGAATCACGGACGGTCGGGTGGAGACCGTACGGGTGTACGCCGATGGCTTGGGCGCAACACAGGACAACGACGTGGGGGCCGCAAACGCATCCGGCACGGTGATGCTCTTCCGGAAGGCCTGATCGGCATATCTCGCCCAAGCGGCAAGTTTGTTTGGTCGAATGCCCTTATTGGCAGGCATAGTCGAAGCAGGTGGAGTTCGGTCCAGTCAGAGTCTCTTCCCCTAGTGTCGCTCTCGGCGTAGGTTCGATCTATGGACCAGAACGCAACAACGACCGAGGTTCTACAGGGAGCCGACGAACTCCTGATGCCCACCTACGCGCCGCTGCAGATCGTCCCTGCTCACGGGCACGGCAGCACGATCGTCGATGCCGATGACAAGCGGTACATCGATCTTGGCGGCGGAATCGCCGTGACGTCGCTGGGTCACGGGTCGCCGGTTTTGAAACAGGCGCTGCTCGATCAGGCCGACCGGTTGTGGCACGTCTCAAACGTGTTTGCGACCGAACCTGCGATTCGGCTGGCAAAACAACTCACCGATCTGACCTTCGCCGACCGCGTGTTCTTCTCAAACAGTGGTGCGGAGGCCAATGAGGCTGCGCTCAAGCTGGCCCGTCGGCATGCGTTCAACAACGGCGAAACCGATCGGTACGAGATCATTTCCCTGGAGGGTTCCTTCCACGGTCGGACCCTGTTCACCGTCTCCACCGGTGCCAATCCGAACTACAAGACGGGATTCGGGCCGGCGATCGAAGGCATCCGTCACGTAGCTCCCAACGATCTACCAGCGATCGAGGCCGCGATCTCGGCCCGCACCGCAGCTGTCATTCTGGAACCGATCCAAGGGGAGGGCGGTGTCCGTCCGCTTGACCATGAGTACCTGCGCTCGGTCCGGTCGCTGTGTGATCGGCACGGCGCGCTGTTGATATTCGATGAGGTGCAGACCGGGGTGGGTCGGACTGGCCCGCTCTATGCATACCAACAGAGCGGTGTAGTACCCGACGTGCTGACCACCGCCAAGTCTCTCGGGGGCGGCGTGCCGATCGGGGCCACGCTCGCCGGCGGACCTGCTGCCGAGGCCCTCACCCGCGCCACCCACGGAACCACCTTTGGCGGAAACCCCTTGGCCTGCAGTGTCGCCTCGGTGGTGCTCGATGAAGTGACCTCCGACGAAATCACGACCAACGTCACGGTCCGGAGCACTCAGATCCGCAAGGCTCTCGAAGAGCTGAGTGCCCCCAGTGGAATTTTCGCCGAGGTTCGGGGAGCCGGTCTGTTGATCGGAGCGGAGCTTTCCGACTCGTACCGGGATCGGGCCAAGGAGATTCAGATTGCAGCTCTTGAGCAGGGTGTGGTCATCCTGGTCGCCGGCCCGAACGTCCTCCGCTTTGCGCCCGCTCTCAACATCACGGCCGAGGAGGTCGATGAAGGAATGTCGGCCCTGGGCCGGGTTATCGAGGAAGTGGTCAACGGATGACGGATCTATCTGCAGAGCAGATTCGACACGACGTGGCGGGCCGCGTGGATCAACTCGGCGATCGCATCGTCGCCCTAGCGGAGGTCAACTCCGGGTCGTTCAACCCCGATGGCGTGAACCGCGTCGGTGAACGTCTCGCCGGATTCGTGGAGGACCTCAATCCCGACACTATTGAGATCATCCCGGTGGAGCCCACACCGGTGCTGGGTCTCGACGGAATCGAATCTCAGGCTGAGGTCGGGTCTGCTCTGCGGGCAATCAAGAACGCCGATGCACCGTTTCGGATCTGTCTGTTCGGTCATCTCGACACCGTGTTCGGGATCGACCACCCCTTTCAATCCGTTGCGATCGATGGCAACACGTTCAACGGACCGGGCGTCGCCGATTGCAAGGGAGGGCTCATCATCGCAACCGAGATCTTGAGCCAATTGGGTCGCGCCTCCTGGGCCGACTCGATCGGTTGGGAGTTGCTGGTTGTCCCCGATGAAGAAATCGGCTCGTTCGGATCGAAGGTTCTGCTCAACGAGGCTGCCACTCGTGCCAACGCCGGCCTCGGGTTCGAGCCCGCTCTGCCCAGCGGTGGTGTTGCCGGTGCTCGCAAGGGTTCTGTGACCGGCCATCTCGTCGTGCATGGGCGTGCCAGCCACGTTGGTCGAGCCCATGCCGATGGTCGCTCGGCGATCCTCGAACTGTCCCGCCTGATCATCGATCTCGAGGCCCTGAACAGTCAGGACGGAGTCACGGTGAACTGTGGCCGGATCTCCGGCGGCGGCGCCCTGAACGTCGTTCCGGATCTTGCGGTGGGAAGTTTCAACATGCGGGTGGAGACGCCCGATGACCAGGCGTTCGTGATGGACCGGTTCGAGGAACACGTGGCAGATTCTGCGCTCGACGTCGAACTGGTCTGGGGTTCCACCCGCCCACCAAAGGTGCGCACCGCCGAGTTGGAGACGATGTTCACCGGTCTGGCCCGTAGTGCGCATGGGTTGGGTTTGGATCTGCCGATCGAAGACACCGGCGGGTGTTGCGACGGCAATGACCTCGCCGCGGCTGGTCTTCCAAATATCGACAGCCTCGGAATCAGGGGTGGGGCGATCCACAGCGCAGACGAGTTCGCCCATATCGACAGCATCCCCGAGCGCGTTGCGTTGGTGACCGAGTTGGTTCGGACGATGGCGTCATGAGCGCCCAGGTTGTCATGCGACCGATTCGTTCCGACGACACCGATGCGGTGTGGGGCCTTCTGGAACGGGGCGCCTCCGAAACGGTGGGTATGACCTCGCTGCCTGAGTCCCGGGCTGGCGCCGACGAGCTCTGTCTCGAATCCGCCAGGACCCTGACCGAATTGGCAACCGGTGAATTCGAGCTGCCGGAGGGGGAGCGGGCCCACATGTTGTTCGGCGCATTCGATGCTGTGTCGGGTGCGCTGCTCGGGACCTCGGGCCTCACGTTCAAGAACGCCATTCCCAATCTTGGCGTCCAGGTCACCACCAGTCTCGATGGACTCGGACTCACGATGCGCAGCATCTCAGCTCCCTGGACCCGCACCGAGCTGAACGCCATCTACCTCGGCCCCGATGGCCGAGGGCGCGGCCTGGGGTCGTTGATCTCCCGCGGTCGGTTCATGTTCCTTCATCTGGTGCGAAGTCAGATCCCAACGACGATTGCGTCGCATCTGCGAGGTCGGATCGACGACGAGGGGCTCGCTCCGTTCTGGCACAGCTTCGGTGCACACTTTGTTCCGTGGTCGAACTCCACCGACGCCGAGGCAGCGTTGGCGGCCGATCCCAGCCTGCTGGACGATCTGGCCGACTTGGTGCTTCCACTCACTGCGCCCGATCTGGATTCGCTGGGGCTGGTCCACGCCTCTTCGTTGCCGGCTTTCCGGATACTCATGAAGGAGGGTTTGCGGTCCAACGGCATGTACGACCCGATCGATGGGGGACCCACCGTGGTCCGCGACCTCGCCGACACCATGAGTAGCTCGGCACGAGTGCACGGGCCGGTCGCGCTCACACCGGACGGCGAAATCGATTCGCTGATCGCCACGCCCTCGGTGGCGCGGTTCGCAGTCGTTCGGTCCGGCATCGACATCGACCCGGCTGGCACCATCGGCCTGGACCCATCGAAGGCGTCCGCACTCGGAATCGGCGCCGGTGATCTTGTCTCGGCACTCCCGCTCGCTACCTGTGTCGGAAAGGACGGAGCCCGGCGATGACCAACGATGCATGTTTCATCAACGGTGTCTGGCGAAGCGGATCCGGCTCCCCTCTTGAATCGGTTGGTCCCAGCGACGAATCGATCGTCTGGTCTGGTCGGGAAGCAAGCAGCGATGACGTTGCAGATGCCATGTCGGCGGCACGATCTGCTCAGCCTGGCTGGGAGGCGAGTTCACTCGCCGAACGGGAATCGATTCTTCGACGCTATGCCGAGCTGGTCGATTCGGATCGATCGGTTCTGGCGGAGGCCATAAGTGTCGAGACCGGCAAGCCGCTCTGGGAAGCATTGACTGAAGTGGGCGCGGTGGTTGGCAAGGTGGGGCTGTCGATCGAAGCCCATGCTGAGCAGAACCCCTCTCGGGCAATCTCAGAAACCGCAGGGCTCACCCATCGTCCGGTTGGTGTGGTCGGTGTGTTGGGTCCCTTCAACTTTCCCGCCCACCTCGCCAATGGCCAGATCGTTCCGGCGCTGCTCGCTGGCAACACCGTGGTCTACAAACCGAGCGAGTTGACTCCCGGCGTCGCTGCAGTCCACGTTCGACTACTGGCTGAGGCCGGTGTTCCTGACGGCGTGATCAACCTGGTGATCGGCGGTCGCAAGACGGGCGAGGCACTGGTCGAATCCGACCTGGATGCGATCGCCTTCACCGGCAGCGTGGCGACGGGTCAGGCGATTCACCGATCGCTGGCGGCGCGACCACATGTACTTCTCGCCCTCGAGATGGGCGGCAACAATCCGCTCGTGGTCGCCGACATCGCTGACCAGGATGCAGCGGTGAACGTGATCGTCCGATCGGCCTTCATCACGTCCGGACAACGTTGCACCTGTGCCCGCCGGCTCTACGTACCCCGCACCGCTGCGGGCGATGCGCTGATCGATGCACTGGTTGCAACGACCGATCAACTGACCGTCGGGCCCTACCCCAGCGAAACCGAACCGTTTATGGGTCCGGTCGTCAACCGGGCGGCCGCAGACCGGGTGCGACGTCATGTAGACGAACTGGTCAATTCGGGGGCAACCCGATTGACAAGAGACGACCCCACACTCGACGGAGCGTTCGTACGTCCAACGATCCTGGACGCCGACACGATCGCGCTCGATGATGAAGAGGTTTTCGGGCCGGTTCTCACCGTTCACCGCTTCGACGACCTGAACTCGGCGTTCGCCCATGCGGCCGACACAAAGTTCGGGCTCGCCGCCGGTCTCATCTCATCCAATCGTGATGATTTCGATCGATTCCAAAAGGTGATCAGGGCGGGTGTGATCAACCTCAACTGCCCCACCACCGGAGCATCCGGACGGCTGCCGTTTGGCGGGGTCGGCGCCAGTGGGAATCATCGACCGGCCGGATGGGCTGCGGCTGACTTCTGCGCCTATCCCGTCGCCACCATGACCTACGACTCGGTCTCCGATGCCGTCGCGCCGATTCAGGGTCTGGCGTGAGGTCAGTTCCTATTGGAGAGCGAGTTGACCACAAGGCTGGTGGTCGTCTGGCCGTAGTCGCCAAGATCGGTCACCAGGGCGTCCAGTTGGGTGAGGTCGGCGGCCTCCACGTAGAACAAGAGATCCGAATCTCCCAACAACACGAAGACCTCCTGAACCGCCGGATGATTCTCGCCTATGCCCTGCGCGGCAGTGACCGAACGGGTGGTGGCGCTGGTCGCAGTCAGTCGCACGAAGGCCCGGGTGCCGCGACCCAGTCGGCTGGGATCGACCGTCGCCGAGTAGCCCGTGATCACGCCCGCTCCCTCCAGCGCATGAACCCGGGCGGTCGCCGCCGCAGGCGAGAGGTGCACGATCTGGGCCAGTCGTCGGAACGACATCCGGGCATCCTTACGGAGTTGCCGGATGATCTCCCAGTCGATGTCGTCGAGAGTGTGTGCGTCGCCTGCCATAACAGGGCTGAGACTACAGGAGGGCTCCTATGACCGAACAAGAAGCGGTCGAAGTGAACTTCGATGGACTGGTCGGTCCAACCCACAACTACGCCGGGTTATCGCTCGGGAACCAGGCCTCCCAGCAGAACGCGGGAGGCACCTCAAGCCCACGAACAGCAGCGCTGCAGGGACTGGCGAAGATGCGACGGCTGCATTCGCTCGGTGTCGCCCAGGCCGTCCTTCCGCCACCGCTGCGCCCGGACCCCTCGGTGCTTCGCTCTCTCGGTTTCGATCCGGCCCGCGGTTTGACCGAGGTCGCCGCGGTTGCGCCTCAACTGATTCCAACCCTGATGTCGGCTTCGTCGATGTGGGCTGCCAATGCGGCCACGGTCTCGCCCTCGGCCGATACCGCCGACGGAAAGCTGCACCTCACCCCGGCGAACCTGGTGTCCACGGTGCACCGGGCGTTGGAACCCAACGCCACCCACCACATCCTCCGGTCGATCTTTGCCTCCGAGGAGCGTTTCCAGGTTCACCGACCGCTGCCCTCGGCGGCGGCGTTTGCGGATGAGGGTGCGGCAAACCATGGCAGGGTCACGAACTCCCACGGCGAACCCGGAATCCATGTCTTCGTCTACGGACGCGAGGCCCACGAGGTCGTGACCGATGGTTATCCGCGGCGGCAGTCCCGACTGGCTGGTGAACTCATAGCCGGCAGCCACGGGCTCGATCCCCGTCGCGTTCGGCACGTCCGGCAGTCGCCAACGGCGATCGACGCCGGTGCGTTTCACAACGACGTCGTCTCGGTGATCAACGAACGGGTGCTCTTCACCCACGAATCGGCGTTCGCTGACCCCGAAGCGGCGGCGGATCTCGATGCCCGTGTTGTCGTGGTGAAGGAAACGGAAGTGCCCCTGCGCGATGCGATCTCGTCCTACCTCTTCAACTCCCAACTCGTCACCCTGCCGGATGGAACGATGACGTTGGTGGCTCCGATCGAGACCGAGGAGACCAACTCCACCCGCAACTACCTCGCGGCCGCGATCGTCGATCCGGCCAATCCGATCGATTCGGTCGAAACGATGGATCTGCGGGAATCGATGCGAAACGGCGGTGGACCGGCGTGCCTTCGACTTCGGGTTGTGATGACTGGCGCCGAACGATCAGCGCTTCGCGGTCGCGTGATGATGGACGACGGCATGCTCGACCGGCTGGAGACGTGGGTGGACACTCACTATCGCTCCGAGCTCAGAGCGGAAGATCTGAACGATCCGGCACTGATCATCGAGGTCGCCGATGCACTGCGGGACCTTGAGCAGCTCCTTGACTTGCCCGGTCTCTACAACCTGGCGGATCTGGGTTTCTAACGCCCGACGGGATAGGCGGCGATCGCCCGAAGGACGACCTCAGGCACCGAACCACCGTGCCACGCCATCACCAGCCGAGACCCGAGTACCGCCGAGTCCGGCGCATCGGGGGTGGTGAGCTCGGGGGACCAGGTCGTGAAGGAATCGTCGTGGCGCTCGAGTTCGTCCAGTTGGTCAGCGACCAACTCTCCGATCTCTACTTCAAACTCGGACAGCAGGGCGCTGACCCGCCGTTCGATCGACTTCTTCCGAGTTCTGATCGTGTCGATCTCCTCGGCGACGATCCCGGAGAGTTCCTCCCAGGAATGGCCTTCGAGAACAGCCGCCAGGGCCTTGCTGGCTTTGCGGCGGACCTTCAGCGATCCGCCGTTGGAACTGTGGCGGACGAGGACATCGATCATCGCAGCATCCCAGAGAGCCGCGAGATGTTGCCCCGTGGCATGACCGACGGCAACGGCGAGCTCCACCGTGGCTTCGGCGATCGGGTCTGCGGCCCAGTGTTCTGGATTTCCGCGATCGATGAATCCGTTCTCGAAGCGGGGCTCCCAACGTTCGGTTCCGAGGTTGGCGAGCCGATGAACGGCGGGCCAGTGGACAGCACCCTGATGCAGGTGTCCCAGTGACAGGAGAACATCGGTTCTGATGTCGATGCGGTGGCGACTGCGGCCCCGAATGTTCGAGGCGGTCTCGAGGGCGGGATGAGCCAGACAACGGTTACACGCAACCCGATCCCGTGTCAGCCGCCAGATAGACGCAACTGCGGCTTTGGTGGATATGTGGCCGGGGAGAACCTCGGGGCAGGACGGTGTGGCATGCAAACGGTCCGGGAGGTCGGAACCGGGTATCGCCTTTTCGACGTACACCTTGATTCGATCGTCGACACCGGCGGGTCGTTCGACCGCGGAGTAGGCCGGGTCGAGCACGCAGTCCAGGATCTCGCAGGCGGTGTCGTTCTGGAGGCCGGCGAAGCTGATCCGAATGAGGTCGGTCCAACTCGGCGCAGTGGGGTCCGCAGGCGAGCCGGGGGTGGGGCCCAGGCGTTTGATCTCGCGCGCGGCAAGGGCCCGTCGGGCGGAGGGATCGAGCGGTGTCGAAGGGTCGACGAGCCCGGTCAGTTCGATGTTTCCCACGATCGTGGTATCGGTAGATCGGGTCGATGGCTGAAGAGGGCATATCTCCACATGGGACAACTCGATATGACGGCCGACACCTTGGTGGCTAGCTTTTGATCATGACCTCTTCGACCAGTAGTAGCCACACCGTCGGCGCCACCGAACCGCCGCTGCTTGAGGAGACGATCGGCCAGAATCTTGCGAACACGGTGGCGGCCCATGGCGACCGGGAAGCACTGGTGGTGCGTCATCAGGACATCCGCTGGACGTACCAGGAGTTCTGGGATCAGGTGGATCTGGTGGCCAGAGCGTTGGTGGCACGCGGTTTTGTGAAGGGGGACCGGATCGGTATCTGGGCCCCGAACGTGTCCGAGTGGATCCTGGTCCAATACGCAACCGCCCGAATCGGCGTGATCCAGGTCAGCATCAACCCGGCGTACCGCACGCACGAGGTTGCGTACGTGTTGAACCAGTCGGGCTGTCGTGGATTGGTGGCGGCCACCGAGTTCAAGACCAGCGACTACCGAAAGATGGTCGCCGAAGTCCGTGACGATGTGCCCGGGCTTGAACAGGTGGTCTTCATCGGGACCTCGGACTGGGACGAACTACTGGCCGCGGCCGATTCGGTCACCAGCGAGCAGGTGGCCGAAATCGAAGCGACGCTGTCGCCGACCGATCCAATAAACATCCAGTACACCTCGGGAACGACCGGCTTCCCCAAGGGCGCAACGCTGAGCCACCGCAACGTGCTCAACAACGGCTACTTCGTGGCCGAGGCGTGTGACTACACCGAGAACGACCGGGTCATGATTCCCGTACCGCTCTATCACTGTTTCGGGCAGGTCATGGGAAACATCGGTTGCACGACCCATGGCGCCACCGCCATCTACCCGGCGGCGTCGTTTGAGCCGGTCGCCACGCTCGAGGCGGTCGCCGAGGAGCGGGCCACCAGCCTGTACGGCGTTCCCACCATGTTCATCGCCCAGCTGGGCGAGGAGGGTTTCGCGGACTACGACCTTGCATCGCTCCGCACCGGGATCATGGCCGGTTCGCCGTGTCCGATCGAGGTGATGCGACAGACCATGTCGGAGATGAACATGGACGAGGTGACGATCGCCTACGGCATGACCGAGACGTCACCGGTCAGCACTCAGACCGCTACCGACGACCCGGTCGACAAGCGGGTCTCGACCGTGGGCCGGGTCCAGCCCCACATCGAGGTGAAGGTGATCGACCCCGAAACCGGCGAGACCGTACCGAGGGGCGTGACCGGCGAATTCTGCACCAAGGGTTATTCGGTGATGCTCGGGTACTGGGAAAACCCCGAACGAACCGCCGAGTCCATCGACTCCGACGGATGGATGCACTCGGGCGACACCGCAGTGATGGACGAGGATGGCTACGTCAACATCGTCGGTCGGATCAAGGACATGGTCATCCGAGGTGGTGAAAACGTGTACCCACGCGAAATAGAGGAGTTCCTCTTTGCCCACCCGCTCATTCGCGATGTTCAGGTGATCGGAGTTCCCGATGAGAAGTACGGCGAAGAGATCATGGCATGGGTCCAGGTAGTCGAGGGTGAGTCCCTGACCGCCGACGACGTTCGGGACTTCTGCAAAGGCAAGATCGCGCACTACAAGATCCCTCGGTATGTTGAGGTTGCGGACGAGTTCCCGATGACGGTCACCGGCAAGATCCAGAAGTTCAAGCTTCGGGAGGCAGCGATCGAACAACTCGGTCTCGCCGACGCCGCCGCCATCCAAACCGCATAACCCTCTGCAAATTCCTGATGGTGACTACATCTGACGGTGATTCGAAGGGGTAGAAGTGCTGTTATGTAGCTGCGGTCAGGAATGTCCGAACCGCGGGCAGCGTTAGCCTTGGTCTATGGCTGAACCGATTCGTATTGACATCTGGTCCGACATCGTGTGCCCCTGGTGTTACATCGGCAAGCGACGTCTGGAAGCAGGAGTAGCGCTGGCCAAAGAGGAACACCCCGACCTCGACGTTCGGTTCGAATATCACGCTTTCCAGCTGGATCCCACGGCCCCCGTTGGCGAAGACCAGTTGGTGCAGGAGGTGTACGAGAAGAAGTTCGGCGGGCCCGAGAAGGCCGCCGAACTGATCGGACACGTCACCAACGAAGCAGCTGCGGTGGGACTCGACTTTCGAATGGATATCGCAAAACGTTCGAACACCATCCTCGGCCATCGGGTTCTTGCGTTCGCTCGGACCGTCGGAAAACAACTCGAGATGAAGGAACGGCTGATGAAGGCCTATTTCACCGAGGGTTCAGCAATCGGACAGTTGGACGAGTTGGTTTCGCTCGCGGGTGAGGTGGGAATCGATGAGACCGCACTGCGGGCCTGGCTCGACGACGGCGGCGGAGAGACCGAGGTCGCCCAGGATCTGCAGATGGCGGCCGACAACGAGATCTCGGCCGTGCCAACGTTCGTGTTCAACATGAGCTACGGGATCCCCGGAGCTCTCGACTCCACCGCTTTCGCCCGAGTGTTGACCAAACTTCACACCGCTGAAGTCTGAGTCGGGATCAGCGGCCGCCGGAAACGTTGAGCAGGGTTCCGTTCACGTAACTTGACGCATCGGAGGCAAGGAACAGGATCGCTTCGGCGACCTCGTCGGGTTGACCGACGCGCTGCATCGGAATGTTTCGCCACAGGCGTTCCAGCCGATCGCCCTCATGGATGTCGGTCTCGATCAGACCAGGCCTCACGGCGTTGACCCGGATGCCTTCATCGGCCACCTCCTTGGCCAGTCCCATGGTCATGGTGTCCATGGCCCCCTTGGTGGCGGCGTAGTCGACGTACTCGTTCGGGCTGCCCAGATACGCCGCCGCCGATGAGACGTTTACGATCGCGCCGCCCGACCCACCGTGGTTGGTCGACATGACCTTTACCGCCTCGCGAACGCAGAGAAACGCTCCAACGATGTTCACGTTGACGACCTCGTGCAGGCGCTCGGCGGTGTAGTTCTCGACCCGGTCTAGGTTGTGCAGGATGCCGGCGTTGTTGACGAGCACGGCGGGAGGGCCGAAACGTTCCGTACACATCTCGAACATGGCCTTGACGTCGGCCTCGACGCTGACATCTCCAGCCAGAGCTTCGGCGTCGCCACCTGCTGCCCGGCAGGCCTCCACGACGGATGCTGCCGCATCGTGATTGTTCCGGTAGTTGATGAACACATTCGCGCCCCGGCTTGCGGCAAGCACAGCGGTCGAGGCTCCGATCCCTCGGCTTCCTCCGGTGATCAGAATGGTGGTGTTCTCGAACATGGTCTGAACCTACTGGCTGGGAGGGTTGGGCTGCTCCTGGAGGTAACGGCTCAGGTCCTCGAGAACTGCGAGAGGTCGGTCGTCGTTGCGTCGAACCGCCGCGTGCCATTGCAGGGGGAGTCCCTCGGGGCCGCAGGCGGCCGTGGCGACGCGGCCCGAACTGATCGACGGGTGCAGCGCCCAGCGGCTGAGGATGGCCACTCCGGTACCTGCAGCTACAAGTTCGGTGATAGCGCTGGTCTGGCGAACGATGGTGACCAACTGCGGATACACGTGTGAGGGACGGATGAAGCGGTCGTATTCGAAGCCGGGGGACGGTAGTGCGCTGTAGGTGAAGTAGGTCTCCTGAGCGAGGTCATCGGCGTCGATCGATGTTCGGGCGGCCAACGGGTGGTCCGGGCTGGTGACCAGAACCAGTTCATCCTCGAACAATGGATGGAGGGCTATGTCACCTTCCGGTGTGCCGGGGGCGATGACGATGTCGACCTGATGTGACGCCAGAGCCGCACCCGGTTCGTCGCCCACAACAACCAGTTCCAGATCGATCGATGGGTGCTGAGAACGAACGCTGGCAAGAAAGCCGGGAAACCAGTGGAAGCAGTCGTAGCTGCCAACGGCGATCCGCAGGATGGTGGTTGCGTCGTTCACGCTCGATCGAATCGACGCCTCGGTTCGCAACAGATCGTCGATCACCCGGGTTGCGGCCTGATGGATAGCCAACCCGTCCCGGGTAGGGGTCAGCCGGCGCTGTTGCCCCCGGTCGAACAACACCGTCCCGAGGCGGCGTTCCGCCTCGGAAAGTCGGTGGCTGAGCGCGGACTGACTGCTGGAGAGGTGTCGGGCCGCTTCGGTCATCGTGCCGAATTCGACGATTGCGGCGACGGTTTCGTAGTGACGGAGATCCAACTTCAGGGTCTGCATGGACAATATCCTACATGAGAAGAATTCATGGATATGGCCCAAGATCATTCGTTGGACAGATGACGCTCATCGTGGTTCCTTTGCTCGTACAGCAGTCGAGGGAAAGGAACTCCAGTTCAGATGGTTGATGTTGTTGGTAGAAACAAACTTGCCGATCCCGAGAGCGGATCGCTCAGTGATGTCGTGGATCTCGATCGGTATCGGCTGGACGACCCCGGTTCCGCCGAGTGGTTCGCGTTGACCGAACATGTCCGCGACACCCTGGGAACCGACGGTGCTGTCGCCCTGCCCGGGTTTCTGCGGCCCAGAGCTCTTGCGGCGATCGACGCTCAACTTGAGCGTGCGGCTCGACACGTACCGATTCGACGCCATCAGGGCACCGTGTACGCCCGCGATGCACTTCAGGCTCAGTTGCCATCCGATGATCCCCGCCGCGTGAAGCTCGAGTGGAACGCCGGTCATGTCACCCGGGACATGATTCCGTCCTACGACGAGTCGCACCGACTCTACGTGTCGCCTCACTTCAAGGCGTTCATCGCCGCCTGTGTCGGGGTTGAGCGGGTGTACGAATACGCCGACCCGATCGCCGGTCTGGTGGCCACGATCCTTCCTCCCGGTGGTCGATACCCCTGGCACTACGACACCAACGAATTCGTGGTCACGATCATGATCCGCCAACCCGAGGGTGGTGGACGGTTCGACTATTGCAAGGACCTTCGCAGCGCCGGTGACGAGAACCTCGATGGTCTCGGCCGAGTCCTCGCCGGACACGATCGGGATCTGATCCGTTCAACCAGCTTTGAACCCGGAGATCTTCAGCTGTTCCTCGGGCGCTACTCACTTCACCGGGTCACCGAGGTGACGGGACCTCGCGCCCGCCACGTTCTGGTGCTTTCCTACGCCGACCGTCCCGGCGTGATCGGGCCGGTCGACCGCACCCGGCGGGTGTACGGGCGGGTGACCGAGGCCCATCTGATAGCAGCCGAGGCCGCAGCGTGCGGGTCCGACGGTTTGATCCTGTGACCGCCACGGTCGAGTCTTCAGTCGGCAACGACATTGGATTCGAGGCCCGACTGGAAGCCGGGCGATTGGCCCGGATGCGGGCATCGATCGCGGATTCAGGATGTGATGCGGGCCTCTTCTATGACCCGACCAACATCCGGTACTGCACCGGCACCTCGAACATGCAGGTCTACTCACTGCACAACCCCTGCCGGTACGTCTTCGTGCCGGGCGAGGGTGCGGTCGTTCTGTTCGAATTCAAGGGGTGCGAGCACCTCTCGGTCGGCCACGACGGGGTCGATGAGATCAGACCGGCGGTTTCTTGGTACGACTTCATCGCCGGCGGCCGGGTGCAGGAGTTTGCCGGGGTGTGGGCCGACCAGATCTGTTCGCTCCTCGGATCCGGCCAAGACCTCGCGGTCGACAAACTCGATCCGGTGGGATGGAACGAACTCAATCGCCGCGGAATCAGGGTTCACGACGGACAACGGGTGGCCAATCAGGCCCGGGTACTCAAGACTCCCGAAGAGGTGGTGGCAATTCAGGTGGCGATCGACGCCTGCGAGAACGCCGTGGCCCAGATGCACTCCGCCATGACCCCCGGATTGACCGAGAACCAACTTTGGGCCCACCTGCACCGCGCCAACATCGAGGCCGGAGGGGAGTGGCTCGAGACCCGCCTGTTGACGTCTGGGTATCGATCAAACCCGTGGTACCAGGAGTGTTCGAACAAGGTGATCGACGATGGTGACCTGGTCGCATTCGACACCGACCTCATCGGTATCGGCGGGTATTCGGTCGACATTTCGCGCACCTGGGCGGCGAACGGGCGACCAACCGCCGACCAGCGGATGCTTCACGAGACAGCGCTCGAACAACTTCTCCACAATCGTGAGCTTCTCCAACCCGGTGCGTCGTTCGCAGAGATCTCCGCTCGTTCCCATCTGCCTCCTCCCACCATCCACTCGGTTACCAACGCCGCCGTCGCCCACGGCATCGGCCTCTGCAACGAGTACCCGCTGATTCTCAACCGTGACCACTTCGAGACCGGCGGCTACGACGGGGAGGTACAGGAGGGAATGGTCCTCTGTGTCGAGGCGCTCGCCGCCCCGCCCGGAGGTTCCGAGGGCGTGAAGTTGGAGGAACAGGTGCTGATAACCGCGGACGGCCCAGCATCGCTTAGCTCCTACTCGCTGGACCTCTAGAGTTCGCCAGCAGCGATCGACTCGATCATCTCCGCCGCTCGGGTCCGCACGTCGGGCACGTCCTTGAGTCGTTTGAGATTGGCTACCGGTCGACTCATGCGATGGTTGGACTTCAGCACGTCCTGATGACGGGCGATGAAGTCCCAGTACAACGTCGTGAACGGGCAGGCGTCAGGGCCCACGCGTTTCTTCGGGTCATACCGACAGTCTCCGCAGTAGTTACTCATACGGTTCACGTAGGCACCGCCGGACACATAGGGTTTGGTCGCCATCCGGCCGCCATCAGCCCAGAGGGCCATACCCATCACGTTCGGAATCATCACCCACTCCGCCCCGTCGATGTAGTTCTGCCACATCCAGTCCATCAATGCCTTTGGTTGGATGCCGTACAGGTTGGCAAAGTTGGAGAGAATCATCAGTCGTTGGATGTGATGGACATAGGCCCGTTCCTGCAGTCCTTCGATGACGTCGGCCACACATCGCATCTGCGTTGTTGCCTCGCCGGTGAAGGCGGGCGGAATGGGACGTTGATGGTCCAGATCGTTGGCCTCAACGTGGTCGGGCCACAACCAGTAGAGACCCCATACGTACTCACGCCAACCGATGATCTGACGGAGGAAACCCTCGACCGACTGGAGCGGCGCCGATCCGTCCCGGTATTTCTCGATGGCAGCCTCGACGACCTCGTCCGGCATGAGCAGGCCGATGTTCAGGTAGGGACTGAGCACGCTGTGGGCGAGGTGCCAACTGTCGGTCGTCATGGCATCTTCGAAGGGCCCGAAGTTCGGCAGTTCGTTGTCGACGAAGTGTCGAAGCCGCTGCAGCGCGCTGGCGCGGCTGGTGGCCCAGAGTCCCACCGGGGTTGCACCATGGGCGCTCGGAAGTGAGTCGAGAACCTCGTCGTCGAGGTCATCCAGTCGCGACACGCTCGGGTCGGAAAAGATCGACGTGTCCGAAGGTGGCGGTTCCTGGTTTTCAGCGTCAAAGTTCCATCGACCCTGCTCCGGCTCGTCTCCGTTCATCAGGTAGCCGAGGTTCGACCGGGTGAACCGGTAGAAGTCTTCCATCTTCAGCGACTTCCGTTCGGTGGCCCATTCGGCAAACTCCTCGTAGTGGCAGAGGAACTGGTTGGATCGCACCAACTCGACGTCGAAGCTTTCCACCATCGTGCGGGCTCGGCGACTGTTGGGTTCGGTTGCAATCAGGGAGGCAGGGGAGAACGACTCCAGATGTTCGGTGATTCCGCTGGCCATCGTGGCGGATCGGCGAAGGTCAACCTCGAATCCCTTTTCCTCCAACTCGACCGCAAATCGGCGCATGGCCGCCACCACGAGATGGAGGCGCTGCACATGGCGACCGGTCGTCGCCAACAGTTGGTCGCTCTCGATCAGCAGAACTCGATGAGTGGCGGGATCGGCGTGAGCCATGGCGCCGATCCGGATATTCAGCTGGTCACCAAACACAAGAACCGAATGCACCGCGTAACACTAGGGACAGGCTCCTTCGTTACACCCAACCGGGAGGGGTACGGTGTCTCAATGGCGCAGCTGGTTATCCGCGAAGTTGGTCCACGGGACGGACTGCAGAACGAAGAGCCGCTCAACGTCGAACGACGGGCCGAGATCATCAGTGCTCTCTGCCGAACCGGCCTTACCGAGATTGAAGCCGTCAGTTTCGTTTCCCCAAAGGCGGTCCCGGCCATGGCACACGCCGCCGATGTGCTCGAACTCGTCGATCGTCGATCCGAGGTCCGGCTCTGGGCGCTCGTGCCGAACGTTCGCGGTGCACACATGGCCGTCGACGCAAACATCGATGCGCTCACCGTCACCGTTTCCGCCTGCCCCGTGTACAACGAGAAGAACGTGCGCAGAACGATCGCCGAGTCGGTCGTCGGTATCGGCGAGATAGTGCAGGTCGCCGAAGGGCGTCCGGTCGATGTTGTGATTTCGTGTGTCTTCGGTTCCCCCTACACCGGAGACGAGCCGACCGGCACGGTGCCCGACCTGATGGGCCAGCTGTCGGACCTCGGGGTCACTCGGTTCACCCTGGCCGACACCACCGGGATGGCGACGCCTCACCGGGTGGAGCGGGTGCTCCACAAGACCGGCATCGACGTGGGCCTGCACCTCCACGACACCCGGGGGACAGCCCTGGTCAATGCGATGACCGCCGTGAGTATGGGAGTTACCCGCTTCGACACCGCCGTCGGTGGCCTCGGCGGTTCGCCCTTCGCTCAGGGTGCCGGTGGAAATCTGGCCACGGAAGACCTCGTTCACCTGGCCGATGACGACCCGATGATCTCCACCGGAGTCGACCTTGCTGCGCTTCTTGCGGTGGCAAAGGACCTCGCCACCGCAGTCGATCACGATCTGCCCAGCCGGCTGGCGAACCATGGCCCGGCTCGATGACTTCTGACACTTGATCGATCTGCCCCTCGGCACAAGACTGCAGACATGGCACATCTACGACTCGGTGACGAGGCTCCAAACTTCACGGCAATGACGACCGAAGGCGAGATCGACTTCCACAGCTGGAAGGACGGGTCCTGGGCGGTGTTGTTCAGCCACCCCGCCGACTTCACCCCGGTCTGCACCACCGAACTGGGCCGCACGGCTGCGCTCTCGGGTGGATTCGCACAACGCAACACCAAGCCGATCGCCGTGTCGGTCGATCCGATCGAGGACCATCACGCATGGGCCCCCGATATCGCCGAACTCGGCGGGGTGGAGCTCAACTTCCCGATCATCGCTGATCCAGACAAGGCGGTGTCTGAGCTCTACGACATGATCCATCCCGGCGAGGGCGACTCGTCCACCGTGCGCTCGGTCTTCATCATCAGCCCCAGCAACCACATCAAGCTCATGCTGACCTACCCGAAGTCGACCGGGCGTAACTTCGACGAAATCATGCGGGTCCTCGACAGCCTGCAGCTCACCGAAACGGTGGGACTGGCAACCCCCGCCGACTGGATGCCGGGAGACCGGGTCATCATCTCGCCGGCGATGTCCACCGAGGATGCCAAGGCCAAATTCAACAACGTCGAGGAGATTAAGCCCTACCTGCGGTACGCCGACGCGCCCTAGCGCGCCCCTCCCGACAACTTCTCCCGACCCGGTAGGGGGTCGGCTGGGCCCGCCTTCTACTGTGAGCGGCCGATGCTTCTCGTGATTCTCAGCATTGCCTCCGCGGCAGCATTTCTGTACTACGGATACGAGACGGTGTTCAAGGTGCCGCCCCGTGGCGAATACGAGCGCTACGGGATGCCTCGGGTTCGGATCTTCGTCGGCAGCATGCAGTTACTGGGTGGCCTGGGCCTGCTTTTCGGTCTGGTCGAACCAGTGATCGGCGCCCTTGCGGCAACGGGCCTGGTGGTCATGATGCTGCTCGGTTTGGCCGTTCGATATCGGATTCATGACGCACCGCGCCTCATGGTTCCCGCCGCATCGTTGGCAGTTCTGAACCTCACGATTCTCATTCTGCACATCGCCTGAGCCGAAACTGGCTCAGGCGTCGTTGCCCGCCCCGATGACGGCCGACACGATCGACGCAGCCAGAACCGAGAGCGCAGGTACCGAACGTTTGAGCGGATCTCCAACCTTGGCGTGCATCCCGACCGCCCCGACCATCAGTCCGGCCAGTCCGGTTGAGGCGGGTCGAGCCAATTTCGGGACGACGTTTCCGACGAGCATCAACGTGGCCAGCCCTACCTTGGCAGCGCCGGCGGCGTACATCGTGTTCTCCGACAGTCCATAGGCCTCGAACTCCTCACGCATGTTCTTGGCACCTCGACCCCGGTAGCCGGTGTCCTTGTCGAATCGATTGAACCAGACGTTGTAGATCCAGAGCGCAGCTCCGGTGCGGGCGATCATGCCGATCAGCTTCATAGATTCCTCGTTCCGTTGCCGTCGAGGTTCCGTACCCATCCTCCAACGAACCTAAACGTCCCCCACGGTGGGTCTGTTCGACTCGGGCGTCGGTTGGGTGGTTTACCCGCCCTCGCACTTGGATCGAGACGCACCTGCCACCACGGAATTCTCTATCATTCATGGGTGCACAGAATCTCCTACGGCGGAACGTCGGTAGACATCACAGGTGGCGACGCCATGCCCGAGGTCCTCGGTTGGGGTCGATATGAACCCTCCCGGTCCGAGGCGGAGGCGAATGACCAGTCCTATCGCGCCGGCCTGCCGCCGGCGACCCTCGACGAGCACTACCCGGTCGGTCTCTTCGCCGAGGAGTCACTGGGGTTTCCCGGATCGCCCGGCATCAGCGGTCACCGACCTGACGGCACTGGCTGGTCGCCTCGTTTCCGGCGGATCGAGGAACGAGTCGAGGCCGACTGCGCCTCGTTCGTCCTGGAGGATCGTCTCGCCGGTCTCGAGCTGGTCACAACGATCGCCGTGACCACCGGGGCGGTCATCACCGTCGATGCGGTGCTCACCAACATCGGAGACACCCCGTACAACCTCAACACTCTCGCTGCGACACTACCCGTTCCCGCCTCGGCCGCCGAAGTGCTGACGCTGTCGGGTCGTTGGTGCATGGAGTTCCAGATGGATCGGCGGCCCTTTATCGGCTCAACGATCGTGGAGAACCGGCGCGGCAGGACTTCCCACGAGAATGCACCGGTCGTCTTCGTCGGTACCGATGGCTTCAGAGAATCCGAGGGCCACGTGTGGGGCGCCCAGTTGGCGTGGAGTGGCAACTACAGAGTCACCGCCGATCGCATGGGCGATGGACGTTGTTACCTGCAACTGGGGGAGCTGCTGCTGCCGGGCGAGGTTCAGCTTGCGCCGGGCGAGGCCTATGACATGCCCCAGGTGATCACTACCTGTTCTGACAACGGTCTCACCGTTGCCAGTGGACGGTTTCTTTCGCATTTGCGACAAAGCGTGCGACCCAAGGACCTCGGTCCCCGTCCGGTAAATCTGAACACATGGGAAGCGGTCTATTTCGACCATGACCTCGACCGCCTCCTTCGCTTGGCAGATGCGGCGGCCGATGTTGGCGCAGAACGATTCGTGCTCGATGACGGTTGGTTCGGAGGGCGGCGAGACGACAGCAGGGGACTGGGGGACTGGTTCGTCTCCCCGGACGCCTGGCCGACCGGTCTGAATCCGCTGATCGAACGAGTCACGGGCCATGGGATGGTCTTCGGCATCTGGTTTGAACCCGAGATGGTCAATCCCGACTCCGATCTGTACCGGCTCCATCCTGACTGGACTCTCACCACCGACGGGTACGAACCGGTTCTGGGTCGCGGCCAGTTGGTGCTCGACTTCGGTCGTTCCGAAGTTCGTCAGAACATGTTCGAACAGATCGACAAGATCCTGTCCAACCACGACATCGGGTACGTCAAATGGGACATGAACCGTGTGGTCGTTCAGGGTTCGGGAGCCGAAGGGCGCGCCGGCGTTCGCCGTCACGTGCTGGGCCTCTATCAACTGCTCGACGACCTCCGGGCGGCTCATCCCCACGTCGAATGGGAATCCTGCGCCAGCGGCGGCGGTCGGATCGACTCCGGCATCCTGGCCCGCACCGACCGCGTGTGGACCTCCGACAGCAACGACGCCGCCGACCGACAGCTCATCCAGCGCGGCGCATCGCTGATCCTGCCGCCCGAGATGATGGGCTGCCACATCGGGCCGCCCACCAGTCACACCACCGGGCGAACCCACAGCCTTGGGTTCCGGGCGGCAACCGCGCTCTTCGGGCACCTCGGTATCGAATGGAACGTGCTCACGATGACCGACGACGACCGCAAGGCATTGCGGGAAGTTATCGACCTCTACAAGACCCACCGCGAGCTACTGCACAACGGCGTGCCGGTTCGGCTGGACCACCCTGACAACTCGATCGTGGCCCACGGTGTCGTCGATGCCGATCTGACCGAGGGTCTCTTCAGCGTCGCCAGCACGGCGACCCGAAGCTCGTCAGCGCTCACGCCACTGGTCATCCCGTGGCTGAGCAACGAACGCGAATACTTGGTGGAGCCGCTCTTTATCGGCGGTGAACACCCGGGGAAGGACCACTATCCGCCGCAGTGGATCCTGGGCGGATCGGTGATGACCGGTGGGTTCCTCGGAGGCCATGGCCTTTCAATGCCGGTTTTCTGGCCCGAACGCGCTCTCCTGGTGCGGGTCACCGAAGCGTAAGAGCGACCGTTCAGTCTCTGGCACAAAACGGCGAGAGCGAACACGTCGGGCTCGCCATTGCGGCGGCCCGGAGTGTTCGCTCCACAACCGGTATCTGGGCGTTCTACCCCTTGTTGGCTCCGAGGGTGAGGCCGGCAATGAAGTGTTTTTGCAGCGCAAAATACACGGCCAACACCGGAATGATCACGAAGATCGATGCCGCTGACACGACGTTGGTGTCGGTGACGAACTCACCGCCCAGGTTCGACAGTGCCGAGGTGATGGGGCGATCGTCGCCTCGTTGTTCGAAGATCACGGCCCAGAAGAAGTCGTTGTAGATCCAGGCGAACTCGAGCGTTGCTAGAGCGGCGAGAGCCGGCCGGGTGAGCGGCATGATGATGGTCCAGTACTGGGTCCACAGGCTGGCGCCATCGACCATGGCGGCCTCGTTCAGTTCCTTTGGCAGCAGCTTCATGTAGTTGCTTAACACGAAGGTGCAGAAGCCCATCTGGAATCCGACATGGAGCAGGATGATCATCCAGTTCGAGCCGTTCAACTTCTCGGAGTTCGACATGATCTCGGGAAGCGGAATTCGACGAGCCGCCTGGAACAGGGGAGCCACCATGATCTGCTGGGGGAGCAGGTTGCCGGCGGTGAACAGCACCAGGAAGAAGATGTTGAATCGCCATGAGTATCGACTGGCTGCGAATGCAATCAGTGATGCCAGGAAGATGGTGAGAACCAACGACGGGATCAGGATCAGCGCGGTGTTCCAGTATTTGTCGATGAAGTCACCACGATCGAGAGCTTCCCGATAGTTGGCCAGTCCGAGGCTTTCGGGAGCCGATAGGAACCCCTTTCGGCTGGTTTCAGCGAAGGGCCGGAATGACGAATACAGCGAGATGACCAGCGGAACCATCCACAGGATTCCGAGCGATGCAAGGAATACGTGGAGGACCACCCGAGCCGGGCGCAGCGGTGTCTTGGTTGCCTCGAAGTGAACGTTGTCGCTGGGTTCGGAGAACGCAGAACCACTGGGAGAGGTATCGAAGTCGAATTTCATGTCGCTCATACCGTGTTCTCCTGCTTCTTGTAGTGGTTGGTGACGTACCAGAGGACGAAGCCGATACAGAGAAGGAACAGCAACGTTGCATAGGCCGAACCTCGTCCGATGTTGTCAGCGCCTTCACCGATCAATGCGTTGGTGGTGAGGTGCGAGAGCAGTTCGGTGTTCCGGGGCTCGTTGAGAATGGCGATGATGTCGTAGGCCCGCAGGGCTTCGATCACCGTAATGACGACCACGATCACGTTGATCGGCTTGAGGGTGGGGAAGAGCACGTGGCGGAAGGTCTGCCATTCGTTGCAGCCGTCGAGTGAGGCGGACTCCCGAAGGGCCGCATCCACGCTCTTCATGCCGGCGAGGTACAGGACCATGATGTAGCCGGTGTGGCGCCAAGCCATCGCCATGAGGATGGCGAGGAAGTTCTTGGAGAGGCCGTAGTTGCCGATCGAGAAGATGAACTCCTGATTGCCCAGCCAGTCGACCCGATCGCCGCCGCCGAATGCCCAGGTGGCCAGGCCGTAGTTCTGGTCGTACATGATGTTCTGCCAGATGAACCCGACCACGGCGAGGGACAGGACCACCGGCGTGTAGAAGAGGCTCTGGTAGATCCGAGTGCCCTTCAGGTTCTTGTCGAGCAGGTAGGCCAATCCCATACCGAGCAGGGTTGGTCCAAAGAAGAGGAACAACAGCAGCCACAGGTTGTTGAGGATCGCCTGGATCGTGTCGCCCTGAAAGGCGCCGAGCAGAACCACGTCGTAGTTCTCAACGCCGGTGACCTCGATCTCGCTGATGTCGTTGCCGCGCCACTTGGTGAACGACAGCAGGATCGACAGCAGCGTCGGAATCCACACGATGGCGACGTGGATGAAGGTCGGAATGCCGACCATCGCAAGGAAGACTTTGCGGTCATTCCCGGTGAACTGAGATCGCTTTTTCTTGGCCTTACCGGCGTCCAACGCTGACGAAGCGACCGTTTCAGCGGTCGAAATCGTGGGTTGGTCGTCGCCGGTGGACACCGGTGTTGACGTCGTCACTTGTTCCCCTTTGTTTGACTTACTAAGTCGCCCCGGCCGTCCGAAGACGGCCGGGGCTTACTCTAAGCGGACCCGATGGGCCCACCGAAATTACAGAATGGTTTCTGCCTTGGCCTGAAGGTCAGCCAGGATTGCATCGATGTCGCCACCGGCGAGGAAGTCAGCAATACCCTGACCGGCCTCGTTGGCGAATGCGGCAACGGTGTCACGATCCAGGAACTGGGTGACGTTCTTCGCGCCCTGAACAGCAGCAGCGGACTTGGCCTGCAGAGCGTTGTACGCCGAGGTGTCCACATTGTTGTTGGGGGCCTGGACCGAGGGATCCACGGAGAGGTAGGCGTCCTGGGCGAGAGCGGTACCGAGGTGGGCTACAACCTCTTTGGCGCCGGCTTCGTTGTCAGGGTTGGCTACGACGACCCAGCCATCGATGGGAGCTTCGACGGTGTCGAGACCGTGCTCGTCGTTCATCACCGGGAAGGGGAAGAAGTCGAGCTGGTCGGCCTCGTCCTCGGGGAATTCCGAGCCGACGAAGTTGCCGATGAGGTACATGGCGGCTTCGCCCTTAACGAGTGCCTGTGCGGCGTCGTTCCACTCACGGCCGTTTGGCTCGCTCTGGGTGTAGGGGAGGAGCTTGGCCCACTCGGTGAACACAGCCTTGGTGCGGTCGTCGGTCCAGCTTTCATCGCCGGCCATGAGGTCGACGTGGTACTGGTAACCGTTGAGACGGAAGTTGATCTGGTCGAAGGTGCCCATGGCGGGCCAGCGACCGTCGTTTCCGAGTGCGAACGGGGTGACACCGGCGGCATCGAGGGTCTCGCACAGGGCGAGCAGCTCGTCGAAGGTTCCCGGAGGGGTTGCGCCGAGGTCGGCCCAAACGTCCTTGCGGTAGTGGACCTGCCAGCTGTAGTAGGTCCACGGCACGAAGTACTGCTTGCCTTCGTAGGTGGATGCCTGCTTGAAGCCACCGGACAGAACGTCGTCGAGTCCGTCGGTCCAGACATCGGAGATGTCAAGGAGCAGGTCCTGGGAGGCGAGCGCCTGAAGGCGGAAGCCAGCGAACCAAGGGGCTACGTCGTCTGGTGGATCCTGCAGGTAGGCAACGATCTGCTCCTGGTAGGTGTTGTGGTCTACCTCGTTGAGTTCGATCGTTAGATCGTCATTCGGCAGCGAGTCCAGTGCGGCGCGGAGGCCAGCATTGGGAAGCTCGTTGGAGTAGTTGGAGCCAACACGGATGGTGCCGCTGGCGCTTCCGGCGTCGTCGCCGCCGCCACAGGCAGCCAGCACGCCGCTGAATGCGGCGATGCCGCCGAGAGCAGCGGCACCCTTCAGTACGTCACGGCGACCGAGGGCAAAACCGACCTCGGACGGGCTAGGTGACTGTTGAAACTCTGCAGTCATATTCTCCCCTGATCTCTGGCGTCAGAACGACACCTTCATTTCCGACCGAAAGAGTGTCTCCCGGCGGCGCCCACACGGTGCAGGCAATCACTCAAAAGCTCTCAGATTCTCACGCCCTAGTCAAGTACCCCCAATGAGAGAAAAGGCCGGTTCCCTAGGCGCTACTACCCCTTTTGGGGAGGTTGCTCACCTTGCGTGGTGTTCGACTTTTGTGAGATTCTCACAAGCATGTTCGAACATGTGCGAATTGACGAGTTGTCTTCCAGGGGTGCTCGCAGTCGCTGTACTCCAAGTCCAGTCTTACCGGCGCCTGCGGGGGCGGCCCCTGTTTCGATGTTCAAAGTGGGGGTTTTGGTGTGCGAATCTGAGGCGCCGAACCAGACGGTAGGGAGCCACTAATGTTGGCTCGGCGTCGGCATGACGAAATCGTGAAGATTCTGCGATTGGACGGAATGGTGCGGGTCAGCACCCTTGCGGTGGCTCTGGGTGTGTCAGAAATGACGGTCCGGCGGGACCTCGAGACACTGAGCAGCAGCGGAATAGTTGAGAAGTTTCATGGTGGGGCATCGCTGGTTGGCCGGCCTACAACTGAGGAGCCCGGCTTCGATGTAAAGCGCACAATGCAAACCGACGTAAAGGAATCGAT
Organism: uncultured Acidimicrobiales bacterium; assembly: GCA_937958015.1. GTDB lineage: Bacteria > Actinomycetota > Acidimicrobiia > Acidimicrobiales > SZUA-35 > JABDIY01. Next base: position 34,998 of record CALGOA010000071.1, read on the forward strand.
TGCGGAAAAGGCTGCCGCCCGGGTGCGGCCCGGCAGTTCGGTGGGTCTCACAGCGGGAACCACTACCTGGATGTTGGCAAAGTACCTGGATGTGCGGCCCCTGACGGTGGTGACCAACAGCATTTCGGTGGCGGAGGTCCTGTATCCGATGGCATCGCCCACCCTTGACGTGGTTCTGACCGGCGGGGTGCGAACGCCTTCAGATGCACTTGTTGGCCCGGTGGCTGTTGCGTCGCTGTCCTCTTTGCACATCGACGTGCTGTTCATGGGGGTTCACGGAATGACCGAACGAGCGGGATTTACCACCCCGAACCTGATGGAGGCAGAGACAAATCGGGCATTCATTCGCGGCGCCGCTGAGCTGGTAGTGGTGGCAGACCACACCAAGTTCGGTGTGACCGGCCTGAGCACCATTTGTCCGCTGGAATCAGCGGATTCTCTGATCATTGACGCTGAGCTTGACGAGGCTGCACTACAACTGCTGAGGTCGGAAATCCCGGATGTTGAACTCGTGCGTCCGGAACCCACCGAGTCCCCAGAGCGGAAGCAATTCAATGACCCAAAGCCCTTCGACGTCACAGGCGTCGCCTGAACTATCAGACCTC
>CALGOA010000072.1 GCA_937958015.1 uncultured Acidimicrobiales bacterium
CGGCCGCCTGTTCGCTCGGGGTGGTGTTCTCAGTGGCGCCAGCGTTTTCACCGTCCGCACCCGAGCCCACCAAACCGATCCGCAGGTGCATCGCTAACCAGCCCCGGCCGTCCAAACCGAGCGGGGTTCTCTGCGCTCATCGCGCTGAGATTGGTATGACCACTGTCAGGCCCCGCAGCGACCCGTTGACGGAGCGGGCGGGTGTCGGGCCACCAGCGCAGCGAACGCTTCGTCGTAGGGCCTGGGGTTAACTCGGCGGGAGCCAGGTGTTGTGCCATTCCGTTACCGACGGGCGGTCCGGCCAGCGTTCCAGCAGCGTCGCCATGTCGACCGGTTCGTCGGCGTCGGCGAGGCCCATCGATGCGGCGAGCCACGTGAGCACTCGATCGGCGCTCCAGCCCCGTTCGGCCACCTGGGGCAACGTCATTGCCCCGTCACGTTTGGTAAGGCGTTCACCGTCGCTGTTCACCACCAGCGGAACGTGTGCGTACCGAAACTCACCCAACGCCAGGGCATCCGCCACCAACATCTGGCGGGCCGCAGATGACAACAGGTCATCGGCCCGCACGATCGAGGTGACTCCCTGGGCCGAGTCATCCACTACAACCACGAGGTTGTACGCCGCCACCCCATCGTTTCGTCGGACCACGAAGTCGTCCACCACAAACGAATGGTGACCGCTGTTGTGGTCAACGACGGTCACCTCGGCACCATGCGACCGAAACCGCAGGGCCGGGGGACGGTCCTCGGCTCGGCGGGACCGTTCGGCCGAGGTCAGCTCGGAACACGTGCCCGGGTACGGCGCTCCGGCCGGACCGTTTGGCGCCTGGGCTGCAGCTGCCACGGCTGCACGGATCTCGCGGCGGGAGCAGAAACACTGATACAGGGCGTCCTGCTCCACCAGTCGATCGATCGCCTCGTCGTATCGCTCCACAACGTCCGATTGCCATAGCGGTGGAGCATCGGGTTCCATACCGAGCGCGGCCAACGCACGCAGTTGATCCACTCCGGTCTCGCGGCGAGCCACGGCGGCGTCGAGATCCTCGAATCGCACCAACCACTCCCCCGCTGCGGTGCGGGCGTCCAGCCAGGATGCGACTGCAGTTCGCAGGTTGCCGACGTGCAGGTCACCCGTCGGGCTCGGTGCGAATCGTCCCGTCACAGCAGATCGGAGCGCTCGAGGTGACGACGGGCCAGATCCCTTGCGGTATCCCCGTCGGCGAGTTCGGCCTTCAGGCCCGTCATCGTCTCGGCGTCCAGCGACGCCATCAACGATTCGAGGAACGGGGCCAACCACTCGTTCCACTCGTCGTAAAACTCTGCGTCGAACATGTACGCCGCATTCCGGGGCCGGAAGATCACCTCGGGTTGACCGGAGGGGGCAAACATGTTGACCACCTCCAACCCCCGATCCCGCAACTCAGGGTCCACGGCCGGAACGAACGCAACGGTGCAGTTTCCGTCATCGACCTCGGCCACCAGATCCTCGCTCGGCCGCACCTCCAACTGTTCGGCGGGCACCGTAAAGCCGGTGGCGCGTTCGAATCGCACGAGCCCGTCGGGACTCTCCAGGGTGGCCTGGTCCACGCAGACCACCGCATCGAAGCTGTTCCGCAGGCGTTCTGCCAGTTCGAGCACCGAAATCGTGTCACCGTCATCGTCGACGACCGAGTCTTCTTCGGCGATCGCCGCCAGGGCGTCATCGAACAACGAATGATCCGACCATTCGATCCCGTTCTCACGATCGGCGGATCGCAGTTGCCGGGCCAGCTCGGTGGTTCTGGCGAACTCCTCCTCACGGCCCAGATGGACGAACCAGCCGGTACCGATGTCTTCGGGAACGATCTCCAGCCGGCCAGCTACAAGGTCATCCCGGTTCAACGCCACCCCCTCGGTTCCCGATCGGTCGATCACGTCGGCGCCCCGTTGTTCCAGCGCAACAGCCATCAGCGCACTCATGATGCGGTTGGTGGGATCCGGCGTGCCACCTACCACAACCTCCACATCGGCCATCGGGCCCGTTCGTGTGGTGGCCTCGTCCGGCGTCGATTCGGAGACACATGCCGTTGCCAGAATCGCCATGATCAGCAGTAACAAAGGCAGGCTGGGTTGCCGTAACCCGTTCACCCGATGAACTCCGAGAACGTGTAGAGCGCCAGTCCGGCGAGGCCACCAACCACGGTTCCATTGATTCGGATGAACTGGAGATCCCGGCCAACCTTCTCCTCGATCAGCCCCACGGTCTCCTTCGCATCCCACCGTTCGACGGTGCTGGAGATCACGCTCACCACAGGATCACCACCGCGGGAGGCCAGATAACTTGCGCCCTCGGCGAGGAACTTGTCAACGGTTTGTTGCATCTCGGGATCGGTGGTGAGCTTCTGCCCCGCCTCGACCAGCGCATCGGTCACCTGGAGGCGGAGATCGGACTCGGGATCGTGAGACGCCGACACGACCCCTTCTTTGATTCGGTCCCACAGTCCCCCGACCCACACTCGGACCTCTTCGTTTCGAAGGATTTCCTCTTTGAGTTCTTCCCCTCGTTCCAGGAGTTCCGGCGATGTTTTCAAGCGCTCGGCCATCTCCAGTGCCCGCACACCCAGTTGTTGTCGCAGCTCATGATTCCGGTCGCCACCGACCTCGAGGATGAAACGATTCACCACCTCGTAGATCTTGTCGAAGACCCGCTCGTCGACGGCTTCGGGAACCCACCACGGCGATTCGGTGCGTAGCCGATCCCGGAAGGTCCGTTGATTGTCCTCCAGGAACAGTCCCAATCCTTTGAGGGTGCTATCGATCAGGGCCTCATGGTGGCCGCCCGCCATACCCCAGTCGACGGCTCGACCCGCGATCGGTGCGACCGGCACCGATCGCACCCGAGCAAAAACCACCGTTTCCAGTCCCGACTGCACCGAGTCGTCGTTGAGAACCTCGGTGACGCCCCGGATAACGGCCGAAGCCTGCTCAGCAACCGCCTCGGCCGTCGCTCGGTCGGAAAGTTGCTCGCCGATTCGGACCGCAAGATGTTCCTCTGCGATCAGTCGGCGGAGATTCTCCTCGGTCAGAAAATTGTCTCGAACGAACTCGCCCAGCGACCGACCGATCTCGTCCTTGCGTTTCGCCACGATGGCAGTGTGGGGAATCGGCAGCCCGAGCGGATGCCGAAACAGCGCGGTGACCGCAAACCAGTCCGCCAGTGCACCAACCATGGCGGCCTCGGCGGTGGCGCGGACGTATCCCAGCCATGGGCGGCCGTCCTCGCCGAGCCGAGCCAGCACGAAGATGATTCCCGCCAGGATCAACAGGCCAGTTGCGGCCCGTTTCATGGCCCGTACCGATGACGGCATTTACAGTCGACTGACCAGACGTCGGGTCTGTTCGGCGGCCTTGGCCCGCACCTCGGCGGCATCGATCTGGGTGGGCACACCGTTTTCGAGCACCGAACGTCCCGCCACCACAACGTTCAGGGCTCGGATACCTGTGTTCGCAACGAGATACTCCGGCTCGACGTCCTCAAGCGACCAGTGGACACGATCCTGGCGGGCTTCGGGGACAAGCAACCATCCGGCCTCGAGCCATCCCCACGGGAGGCGCGGGCTGGTGCCCACGTTGGTCTCACGCAGGCGGCCGTAGGCGATGCGGAACTCTTCGAGCAGGTTGCCACCAAATCCATCCGTGCCCAGCGCAACCCGGGGCCCAAAGCGGCTGGGTGATCCGTAACCGACGCCACGGTCCATGTTCGAACGGGGGCAGTGGGCGATGGTGCCGGCGATCTCGAGTCCATCGGGTAGGTGCACACCGTGGGCGAGGACCCAGCTCTCCTTCGAACGACGCACCAGATCGGAACCGCCGCCGGAATCTCCGATCCCCTCTGCCACCTTGGCGTGGATCCCGACGCCCAGTTCGTTGGCGATTCCAATGGCGAGGTCGATGGTTTCGGGACTCGCGGTTGAGGATGCATCGAGCCCGATCATCCCCCGTCCACCGCTCTGGATGAACCGTCGGGACTCCTCCAGGCCCTGGCGGGCGCGATCGGCCCCCCGCAGATCCGACGCTGCGTAGGAACACACCACCCGGACGCCAACATCGCTGCAGGCTCGGGCGATGAGTCCCAGAGAACCCTCGATAGCACGTGGGCTGGTGTGATGATCGAGCACCGTGGTGCATCCCGATTCGAGCGCCTCGAGCGCGCCGAGCCGGGCCGCGGCCTCGATCATCGGACTGTCCAGTGCGTTCTCAATTGGCCAGATGACGTTCTTCAGGAGTTCGCTGAAATTTCGGGGCGCCGAACGTGGTGCCGGCAATCCTCGTGCGATCGATGCGTAGAGACGATGGTGAGCGGATACGAAGCCCGGGGTCGACCCACCTCGCGGTGCAGTGAGGCGTTGGGGGGTGACCGGCTGTGGAACCGGCTCCGCCGCTGGGACCTTGGCTGCGATCACCGGCCCCGGGGCCGGCTGCACAGGACGGGTCTGCTCGGGTTCCGCTTCCGAAACCTGCCCAAAGAAGCCGCGTCGTTTCATGTACTCCAAGCTAGTGGTTTGGCGGTTCGTTAGCGGGGTGGGTGGGTGAGGTGGGCGATCGCCAGTTGCGAGGTACCGGCGCCAGTTCGGTGGGGTCACATTCGGTGGGGCGACGTTGGGCCGCCACGTTGGGTGGGGCCACCTCGGCTGCGATCATGGGCGCAGTGTTCAGAACCTTCACCTCATCGATTGCGTCACGGGCACGAAGCGGCGGCCGCACTTCGATGGTGACCCGGTTGATGATCGGGGGTGTGAGCCTCGGCCTGGTGGTGGGCGGGTGTGGCTCAAGTCAGGACGCCACCAGCACCACCGTTCCCTCGGGGCCGGCTGTCCCCCAATCACTCGATGGTGTGTGGATTCTGGCGGGCGCCGGGCTCACGCTCGACATCGATATCGAGACCGCGACCGTGGATGCCAAGACCTCGTGTGCCCGGCTCCTTGGATCACTCACGTTCGAAGACGAGGGCCGCCGAACCTCGTTCTCGCTGCCCGGTCGAGACGACTCGAACTGTTCCACCAGCCAGATCGCATCGCTGGAGCGAACCGTGAATGTGATCAACTCGGTGGCACGAGCGTCAGCCCGGCCCGGTGGATACGTCTTGCGGGATGCCGACGGAGCCGAAGTGGCACAACTCGACTTCGGCGGCTGATCAGCCGTTCTGCGAGTGCTGGGCATCCCCAGCGCCCGGCTGTTCCTTGGTCGGAGTCGGAGTCGGAGTTGGAGTCGGAGTCGGAGTCATGGTGGCGATCCGGACCGCGATACCACCGTTGGTTGCTTTGATTCCGCCTCGCAGTCGCTGATCGATGCTTCGCTCATCCCCGGGTACAACGACGGTCAGTGAACTCTCGGGTCGCCGGTCGCGTACGACCTCTCCTAGTCGCTTGTACACCGGCGAGGTGCCTCGGTTTCCCGTGCTGGAACGTTTGCCGTAGGGCGGATTGGTGGCCACAAGTCCAGGTCCGGGGCTCCCGGTCATTTGGCCGACCGGTCGGACGTCGGCACGAACCGGTACGCCGGCTCGTTCGGCGTTGGCCATGACCGTTTCGATCGCCTCCGCATCGCGATCGCTGGCCTCGAGCAGTGGCATCGTCTCGACTCCGAGCTTCTTTGTCCTGGTCGCCGCAGCACCGGTGACCGAGGCCCAGGTGCCACGTTCGAACGACGGCCAACGGTGGAACGCGTAGTCCCGATCGATGCTGGGCGGTAGGGCGGCCGCGATGAGGCCGGCTTCGATCACGAAGGTTCCCGAGCCTGCGAACGGATCGATCATCGGCGTTGTCGGGTCCCAACCCGAGGAGAGAATGGCCGCCGCGGCCAGCGTGGGTCGCAGCGATGCGGCAACGGTTTCGGTTCGCCAGGATCGTTTGTGGAGCGGCTCGCCACTGGTATCCACACTTAGGGTCACCGTGTCGTGATCGACACGAACGACGAACACCTGCTCGGGCTGGTCATCGTCGACCTTGGGTTTACCCACGATCGAGTGAAGACGTTCGGTCACCGCATCGGTATGGAAGAGCGCACTCTTTCGGGCCGTCACCCGGAACCGTGGGGCGACACCGTCGCCAAGGTACTGACCCAATTCAACCTCGCTCACCCGCCGTTCGAGGTGGGCGAAATCGGTGGCGCGGAACCTGGCGACCCGGACCAGAACGCGAGTTGCAGTTCGAAGCCAGAGGTTGGCCTCGTACACCGCCCGCGTACTGCTGCGGAACGGCACGATGCCAGCGGTCGGTGAACCCACCTTGTAGCCGAGGGCTACCAGCTCTTGCGAGCACAACGCTTCGATTCCGACCGGGCAGACGGCTACCGCATCAGCGTTTGGACGTTGCGCACGAGATGCCACCGAACCAGTGTCGCAGCGGTTGAGGAGTTCTCCCCACAGGTAAGGGCCAATGCAAACCTCGCCCTCTTAACCCAACGCTCCTACAATCAGCAGGCAGGTACTTGGTGAAGCAGGTGCACAGCTGAGGATCGCGGGGTCACACACATGAAAGAGAGCGAGCGGCCCCGCCTGAGCCGGGACCACCTCCACGACCTCATGCTCGATGCGGGAATGGAACTTCTGCAGGAGGAGGGTCTCGGATCTGGCACAGCACCGGTCGGTTACGCCGACGCCTTTCGTTGGTTGGCGGAGAATCGGAAGATCACGGTCAGTCGGGCCCAGGTGCATCGACGAATCTGGGACTCGGTGGCCGATTACCGCCACGACGTGTTGGCTTCGATCTCCACCAACCCACCGACCGACGGTTACAACGACGCTGTCGTGCGGGCCTTGTCGACGCTGCCCGATCTCGACATCGACCAGTTGAGCGTCGACGAACGACTGCGGGTTTTGGTCGATTTCGCCCGGACGATGACCCGAACCAACGCCCAGTTTCTCAAACACCGGGAAGCGATGGCCGCATACGACGCCGTCGAGGTGCTTCAGTCGTTTGGGGGTGCCAAACCAACGGCCGAGCTGCGAGGCCAGATCCAGGTGAGCGACGCCCAGATTCTGGATCGGTATTCGGCCATCTACACCTACGTGGCCCACGTCTTCGGCTGCTCTCCCGGGGCGGACCTCGGACTCGACTGGACCGAAGGCATCGAGCTTTACGCAGAACTGCTCGACGTCATCAACCATGGCAGCAGTGGGCGATCCTCGTTCGAGACCGAACTCGAGAAACTTCGGCTCGGCGACGAGGAGTGGACGGTGGAGGGACTGGTTGCGGCAGCGGCAACCAGCGCCATCGCATCGCTCAACAACCCGCCAGCTGCGGAGCGACCAGACGACGCAGTCATCAGTGCGTCCGATCTTCACACGGTCGAACCGGAGATCGCCAAACCTCCGGCGGCAGCGGGCCGACTGGACCGCCAGACGTTGCGCAATCACATGATCGACGCTGGCATTGGGGTTTTGATCGAGCGCGGATTTGGACACGGTGCGGACCAGATCACCTATGGCCGGGTCTTTGAACGGCTAAAGGAGCAGCAGGGTCTCACCATCTCCCGGGCCCAGGTGCACGGTCGAATCTGGGAATCACAGGAAGAGTTTCAGGTCGACCTGGTCGCCCGCGCCGTACTTCACGCCGACCCCGACTTCGTCGCCGATGGGGTCGCAGCGATCTTTGACGTGGTGAGCGACCTCGACCTCACCACGGTGGAAGGGCGCCGCCGCGCCATCGCCATCGCCGGCCGGATCGGATCACAGCAGATGGTGAGCGATACCCGCCAGTCGTCCCGCTGGAACCTGTCGAAGGGGATCATGGCCTTCCATGCGCTGAACCCGCATCGGCATCCGCAGATCGGCGCAGCCCTCGACCGGGCCTACAAGGCCGACCTCGAGGCGTGGGCGGTGATGTTCGAATCGATGGCGGCTGCGACCAACTACGTCCCGCAGGCGTGGACCGGGCGTTCGGTTTCCGAGCTCTGCGCGATCCTGGCCAGCTGCGCCGATGTTCTGTTCGAAGGGGTACTGGCCCGAGCACGACGCCTGGGGCGGGTGTCCACCTACGATCTGTCGATCGAGGGTGGCGAACCCGAGGAATGGAACTTGTTCGGCGTAGGCATCTGGTGTCTCGTCGAGTTCGTTGCCGAACCGGCCGCCTAACTATTCGGCATCGAGGTTCCAGGCTCGTCTGGTCGTTCCGGCGGCCAACAGTCCGCCCGCCAACACCGTGAGTCCGGCGATCAGCGCCAGGTCACCTGAACTCAGACCGCTGAACGCGAGGGTCTCGGGGATGTCAACCTCGACCACGCCGTGGTCGATCGTCAGATCGCTTTGGCCAGCGAAGAGCGAGACACCGACGACAGTGCCATCGGAGTTGCGGGCGGAGTCCGCGCAGATCCCCGTTGTGGGATCGGTGCCAGCGGTGGAGCCGAACGACACCTGATAGTCACCGGCCGGAAGAGCATCGAAGAGGTAGACCCCGGCGGCGTTGCTGGTCGTAGTGGCAACCACCGTGCCGTTGAGCCGGAGGTTCACCGGGATGCCAGGCACACCCGGCTCGCCGGGGGTCTGACAACCATCGCCGTCGCTGTCGAGCCAGACGAAGTCGCCGATCGTTCCGGTGCCGACCCGGACGGTGGCGGCATCATCGTCGTCTTCGCCGGGGCCATTCCCCGGGGTGGAGTCGACATCGGTCACCGCACTTCCCATGTGATCGTGACGTTCGACCGATGCCCGGTTGGTCAGAAACCCCTCAGCGTCCACCGTGGCTGCGATAACCAGGGTTTGTGACTGACCGGGGTCGAGGCTCCCGACTTCCCAGGATCCGGTGGTGGGTTCGAAGGTTCCCGCCGATGGGGTGGCCGACACGAAGCTGAGTCCGACGGGCAGAACATCCGACACCGTCACCGCATCCAGGGGCGAGTAGGGGTAACCCGCAGGGTGCTCGTCAACCAACCGCACCGTGACCTGGAAGTACACCGTGTCGCCGATCTGGGCGGCCAGGTCGTCGTCGAAGGGGCCGCCGGCCGACGGGGCGACCCGTTTGGTCAGTTCCACGTCAACCGGTGCCACAACGCCCGCATCGATGGTCAGGTCGCCGGTGATGCCATCGATCGTGCCCGGGATGGGTTCGCTCACCCGAGCCGATACCGGGATGGCATCGGAATCGGTCAAGTCGTCGGCGGCGGCACAGTTCGCCTCGGTGAAGGTGTAGCCGGCCGGAAGTTCGAAGGTGACCTGATGGGTACCGATCGGGAGGTTCTCGAATACGTAGTAGCCATCGGCGTCGGTCGTCCGAGGTGGTGGGATCGGGATCGACCGGCTCGGGTCGGGCTGGAGCCGTGCGGTCGCCCCCGGGAAACCCGGCTCGTCGGGATCCTGAGCACAGTTGCGATTTCGGTCAAACCAGACGGTGTCACCGAGAGCGTCCGGGCGGGCCCGGTTCACCAGAGCCGCCAAGACCCACGCTCCGGACTCGCCGTTGTTTGAGGCCACCGACTCCATCTGAAGTGCCAGCCAATCCTGGTTCGGAGGCAGCGCAATCTGGGCCAGCACACCCGAGACATCATCACCGAGACCGATGGTTTCCGCCGACACGCCTCGGGGGAACCCCGGCCCCCGACCACTCCAACCGGGGCTGCAGGCGGCGTTGTTGATGGCGACGCCGTTCAGAATGCGGGCGCCCTGGTTCTGGTTCTCAAAGATGTCGAAGTCGACGTTGTAGTTCGGGCTTCCGCTCGACGCCGGGAAGTCCGCATCGGTACCGCTGACACCCCACATGTCCAGTCCACGGCAATCGACGCCGTGTTCGGTTCCGGCGAAGAAGATCGGCACTTCGATGATCTGTTCCACCGGCATGTTCGTCATCGGGAAAACGATCGCCTCGGTGTAGTCGTCGGCCTGTCCGGAGTTGTCGATTGCGTGGTGTACGTAGTCCAACCCCTGATAGACGTCCACACTCACCGGTTCCGCACAGGGCGACGTGTCGGTGACCACGCTCAACATCGCACCGTTCGTATGGTCGTTGCGATCCGAGTCTTCGGTGTTCACCCAGTTGGCGTCCCACCCCGAGATCGACAGGGTCCCCCCGCTGCTGATGAGGTTGCGCACGTCCGCTTCCCACACGAACCAGTCGTTTTGGGGAAACTGGGCGTACCCGAGGTCACCCTCCAACTGCGTGCCCCGCACGGTGACGCCGTTGATCGTGAGGTCGGAATCGCCTCGGTCGCCGCCCGAAATGTTCTGTGGGGACAGGTCATCGGACCCGGCCCAGGTGAGAATCGCCAGTTCGATGTCGCCGCTGAGAGCGGGAACCTGCAGCGATCCCGATCCGTCTTCATCGAGGCCAACAACCGCCCGCTCGATTTCCCAACAGCCCGGTGGCAACGTCAGGGTGCGAATCGCACCATCGGCATCCGCCACCGGTTGAAAAAACGGACCAAACAGCAACGTGAACAGGGCCAGAAAACCCGCCACGCGGAGGAACGACAACTTCATGCATTGATTGTCGAACCAGCTACAAGTTTCTTTAGCTTCGGCTGCTACCGATTCGCACGGTCACACGACCGAGCGACGTGGTGATTCTTCTGCCTTTATCACTGAAGCGCAGCTCAGAATATCACTGAAGCGCAGCTCAGAACCTCGGAGGGCCCTTACCGACCGTTTTTAGAACTCGATATAGAGTTCGCCGTCGTCATCCCGCTTGACGGCCACCTCGCTCTTGCGAAGCAGTTTGCGGCCCTCGACCGACACGCCATAGGAACGACGGCTACGGCCGGGGAACGTGCCGGGTTTGGCCACCTCGGAGGTGAGCAGACCTCGCTCCTCGAGGCGGTTGAGAACCCGGTAGAGCGTTGCGTAGTTCATCGAGAAATGGCGGGGACGCAGTGCTGCGATCTCCTGAGCCAGCGGATATCCGTGGACTTTCTTGCGACCCTTGGCCGAGACCGCCACGGTGCCGAGGACGATCTCTTCCTTGGGGGAAAGGGGGTAGCTATTTGCAGACGCAACCATACGAAGATGCTACGCCGATCAGATTTTGATCGGCGTGTGACCTTTGGCCGCTTCTCAGTTTGTGGTCGTGATCTGGCGCAGACCGTTGCGGTAGCCCTGGTTGCCGGCGGCGTCGAAGGCCTTCACAAACACGTTGTAGGTTCCGGCGGGAAGATCGAACGTTGCCGTCGTTCCCGTCACCTCGATGATCTGCGAGCCATCTGCAAAGTCGAAGACGCGATATCCGGCAACGCCGACGTTGTCGGTAGAAGCGGCCCACGAGATCGTCACGGTCTCGCCAACGATCGAGTCGATCATGACGCCACCGGGGACGCTGGGTCGCTCGGTGTCGGCATTGCCGATGATCTCGACCGTGCGGGTGCCGCTGCGGTAGGACTCGTTGCCCGCCGCATCGACCGCTCGCAGGTAGTAGCGATACGCTCCAGCAGCCAAGCCGGTCAGGGTGGTGGAGGTACCGGGCACTTCGACCACCACGGTGTTGGTGTCGGCGTCGTAGATCCGGTAGCCGGTCACGCCCACATTGTCGGTGGCCGCGTTCCAGGTGAGGTCGACGCTGTCGGTACCGATGGCAACGATCTGGGCCGAGCCGGGAACCGAGGGACGTTCGGCGTCAACCACCGCACCGGTGATTTCGAAGGTCCGATTGCCGGTGCGATACGAAACGTTGCCGGCTGCATCGAAGGCTCGCAGGTACACCGTGTAGGTGCCAGCCGCCAGACCGGTCAGCGTGGTCGAGTTCGAGGGCACCTCGGCCAGAATCGAGTTGTCCGCCGAGTTGAAGATTCGGTAGCCGGCGACGCCGATGTTGTCGGTGGCCGCGTTCCAGGTGAGGTCGACGCTGTCCTCGGCGATAGCCACGACCTGGGCCGAGCCGGGAACCGAAGGACGTTCGGTGTCCACCACGGCGCCGGTGATTTCGAACGTCCGGGTGCCGCTTCGGAAGGACCGGTTGCCGCGGGCGTCTTCAGCCTTCAGGTAGACCGAGTAGGTGCCAGCCGCCAGACCGGTCAACGTGGTGGACTCGGTCGGAGAGGTAGCCAGAACGGTGTCGGTGTTGGCATCGAAGATGAGGTACGAGGTCACACCGACGTTGTCGGTGGAGGGGTTCCACGAAAGGTCGACGCTGTCCGCACCGATTCCGTCGACTCTGGCGGCACCGGGGGTCGATGGCCGTTCAACATCCACTTCGCCTGCGTCACAGAGCCGGATGACACCTTCGGCGGTCTGATTCCCAGCGGTCGTAATGTCGCCGCCGAACCACACGCAGCCGGTGGAATCACCGTGGATGGCCCAGACGCCAGCCTTGGCAGCGGAGATGTTCGGGACGAACCCGGGAATCCATTCGCCGTTGTTCGCATCGAATGCGGCAACCCACGTGGTGGGTCCTTCCTGCAGGGTCACACCGTCCACTTCGCCAGCGGGGGGACGGGGGAACCAGATCCGGGCATCGGAGCTTCGCATGGTGGCCCCGGCCCGGCAGTGGCAGCCTGCGTAGACGCGGTCGCCAACAACTTCGAGGTCCTGGTAGTCGCCACGGGGGTCGGCCAGATGGAATCGGTGCAGAGAGAGGTCGGATTCGTTGAGAACCTGCACGAAGTGTTCACTGCCCGCAACCCAGACATACCCGTTGGCCACCACGACGTCATAGAGGTACTGGCGGCTGCTGTTGGTGGTGTTGGTGGTGATGTCCTGGAGGCCGGGGACCAGTTGCCCGTCGACCGACGAGACCGCGCCGAATCCGCCGACGACCGGTGTGCCATTCACGCTGGTGAAGTAGCCGGCGGCGTAGACCCGATCGGTGTCGGGGCTGGGGGCGATACCCCAGATCGAGCCGCCGCTGAAGTTGGGGCGCCAGCCGGCGTCGTGGCCACCGGTGGTGACGTCGAACCGAATGGCACCGAAGGCAGCGTTGTTGCCGGTCGAGGAGACGACCGCACCGAAACTTCCGCCGACATAGAGCCAATTGCCGAGAACTTCCATGGTGCGAACCGAAGGAGCGCCGTTGATGTCGCCGGACCATGCGGCGTCGGTTGCGCCGGTTGCGGGGTCGAGCGCAACGAGAGCGTCGATCGGTTGACCGTTGACATTGTCAAACTCGCCACCGACGAACAGCTTGGTTCCATCGGGGGAGGCGGCGAGGGCGTGCACAACACCGTCGAGCTGGGGCGTGAAGCCCGAGATGTACTGCCCGGTGGTGGCGTTAAACGCGGCTAGGTAGGGCTGGGGAATTGACGTGACACCGTCGGTGACCTGCTGGAACCGTCCACCGGTATAGATCGTGTTTCCGATCTGCTCGATGTCCCACACCTCGGTTTCGATCCGAAGGGTGCCCACGGGCAGATCGGTGCCATCGACCCCCCACGGGAGGTTGTTGTTGTCACCAAGCTCAGCCGATGCCGGAGTGGGCACCAGCAGGGTTGCCACCATGATGAGAGCGGCCAGAAGGGCCACAGCAGGAGTCTTGATCATTGTCACGCCTCGCTTTGATTTGTACGCCAGCTTCAGAATAGTCGTGCATGAGAAACCGAGCGGGGGCACCACGAACCACGCTTTATAGGCAATGCTGTGGACGGTCGGCCCCGGGAGATCAGCGGAGTACGGTGATCGGGTGAGCACTGGATCAGGTAGCCAATCGCCGGGCCCCGCGGTCACGCTGATCGACTTCGGAGGCCATCCCTTCACCGCCGACCTTGCCATCTCGCTCCAGCGGGCCGGCGCCTCGGTCGACTACGTGTTCAGCTCCTCGAACGAGTCAAATCCGCACGGGGATTTCAGCGACGCAACCAGCGACGGTGTCACGGTGCACGACATCGACCTGGGTCGTCCGGTCGATCAGAGCCAACTCCGGCGCCGGTTCCGTGACGAGCAACAGTTCGGTTGGGCGGTCGGCAAACTCATCCGCCAGACGTCTCCCGACGCAACGATCGTTCTCTGTCAGGTTCCCGTCGCCGCTGCGGTCGTGATCCAGGGGGCGGCGAAATCTCGAGGCCAGAACGTCGTGTTGTGGCTGCAGGAACTGCAATCGGATCTCGCATCGATTCCGGGCACGCGAGCCCTTCCCGGGCGCGTCTTCACGTCGCTCGAACGTCGGATCGCGGCGGGCGCCGATCGCGTCATCGCCATCTCCGAAGGTTTCGCCGAGTTCGCGGCCGCCAACCGCAAGACCGGACATCTCGATGTCACGGTCCTGCCAAACTGGGCACCGTTGCGATACCTACCCAGTCGGCATCGCATCAATCGATGGTCGACCGACCAGGGTCTGCACCCGGATCGCAAACGAGTCCTCTACAGCGGGCGACTCGGCCTCGAGCATCGACCGGACGAAATCGCGGCACTGGCGCTCACCCTTACCGCCAACGGAGACGTCGACATGGTGCTGGTTGCCGGCGGACCCGGTGTTGACGTCCTGCGGAACCGCCCCGAGTTGCAGACACATCCGAACATCCACTTCATCGAGCTCCAACCGCTCTCGGATCTCGCCGACGTGTTGGCCTCGGCCGATGTACTGCTCGGAACCCTCGACGACCGGGCCAGCGAGGCGCTCGTGCCGTCCAAGATTCTGTCGTATCTCTGCGCCGGTCGACCCGTTATCGCATTGATGAACGGGTCGAACCCGTCGGCCAAATTGGTCGAGGAGATCGGGGCCGGGGTCACCTGCACAGACATCCACAGCGCGACCACCACGATCCGCGCCCTCCTGGAGGATCCGATCGAGCGGCGCCGAATGGGGAACCTCGGACGGGCCTACGCCGCCCAGACCTTCGACCCCACCTCTGTGGCGAAACAATTCGCAGCCGCCGCCGGCATCCACCTGTCCGGCGACTGAACCACCGCCAACCGACGCGCTAGCACCCGAACCCGCCCCAACCGCTCAAATACGACGATTCCGGCGGGTTCACCAACGATCGCGTCAGTTCGGGCGTACTCAAACCCTTTGGCCCGGTCGATGACGTAGATTGGCCAAAGCGACGAACGAGCGCGTGGGGTGAACTAGCGTCACTGGTAGGGCGATCCTTCGAACCACATACTTCACGAATCCGGCGATCACGTGCGACCATCCACCGACGAACAACTCCACCATCCTTGCCGAGAGCGGCCCGGGCCGACCGACCGTCAATCTCCGAGCACGCCTCGGTATCGGGTACTCAAATCGTCGATACTGCTCGCCGTCTTCGGGTTGATTGCGAGCGCCTGCGCCGGCACCACCATTGGCGCCGGACCCAACGGCGCCCTCCTCGGCGATGACGAGTTGATCGTCGGCGGCACGTCGGAAGAAACCGACGACGCACTACTCTTCGATGACACCGAGTCCGACGCTGCCGAGGACTCCACCGCTCCGGTCCAACGCTCGACGGTCACGATGGCCCGTGCCAACTGGAGCAGCGGCGCTATGCAGGCCGAGATCTACGCCCAACTGCTCGAAGAACTTGGCCACGAGGTCGTTCGCGAGGGTGAAGTCCCACCCGACCAGTTCTACCCCGCACTGGCCGCAGGCGACTACGACCTGTGGGCTAACAGTTGGCCGATCGTGCACGACACGTTCCTCGACCAGACGACCGCATCGGGCGATCTCATCGGCGATCGGGTGGCCTACGTCGGGGAGCAGATGTTGGGCGGCGGACTACAGGGGTTTCTGGTGGATACGGCCACGGCCGACCGGCTCGAAATCACCTCGCTCGACGACATTGTCAACAACCCCGAGATCCGGGCCGAGTTCGACACCGACGGTGATGGACGAGCCGACATCGCCGGTTGTGACGTAGGTTGGGGTTGCGCCGACGTCATCGACGAAATCATCGCCTCCAACGAATGGGAGGACGTCCTCAACCAGGCACAGGGCGTTCACGCCGAGTTGTTCGCCGAACAGGTCGAGCGAGCTGAGGCCGGCGAACCGGTGCTGGTATACGTCTGGACACCCGGGCCGTTCATCACACAGTTGACCCCGGGCGAAAATGCCGTGTGGCTTGGAGTAGAGAATCCTCCGACCGGCCAGGCCCTCGCCGCCAATCTGCCCGAGGACCAGTGTCGGCTCAGTCCCTGCACCCTCGGCTTCAGCCCCAGCGACATAGTGGCCAGCGCCAACGTCGACTTCCTCGACGCCGAGCCGGCCGCCGCACGTTTGCTCGACCTCATCAAGATCAGCGTGCTGGACGTCTCGTTCCAGAACGTCAAGATGTTGTCCGGCGAGGACTCCGCCACCGATATTGCTCGACACGCTTCCGAATGGATCGAGAGCAACCGCTCCGACGTCGACCGTTGGCTGACACAGGCCCGGGGCGCCTCCTAGGAGCTCTCAAACTCCGACTGCAGGCCGGCCAACGTCGTTCCCATGTATTCGGAGTAGCTCCGATCGAAGGTCAACAGGTAGGACAGATCACCGTCGATGTCGTCCCGCACGATGTCACATCGAACCGACGCCACCGCCGCGATGACCATCGCCTCGTTGGGGAACATCACGTCGCTGAAGTCGACCGAGCAGCAGCGCTCCAGAAGCGACCGTGAATCACGGCCGGCCAGGCGTAAAGAACTTCGGGCATGGCTCACATCGGTAACCGACGTGTGACCCGTGAGGTCGAGATCAGCTACCGCGGCGGCAACATCGTCAGCGGGACCGATGTACAACCACTCGTTGGGACGAACACGACCGATCCGGACCGAACGACGTACGACACTGCGGCCGGAACCGATCGACGACAGCTGGGTCACCAGGTTGGAACCGGGCGCCCCGCGCACGATGACCCGGGCGAGATCCGATGCGTCTATCAGGCGGATTCGATCCGAGCCGGCAGGCAAGGTGCCCACCTGTGATCGCTTTACTGGAGAGCTGTTAACCACGGACTCGAGATCCTTCCGGGTCGTAGAACGCATGGTCGCGTTTGACGGTCGCCTTGGTGCGTTCGCCATCGGTGAGCACGATCGTCACCTCGGTGCCGGGGACAGCAAGATCCGCGTCCAATTGGCCAAGACAGATAGATCGTTCCAGTGTTGGCGAGAAACGCGAGGACGTGATGCGGCCCTTGATTTCGGTCGTCCCCTCCCCCACGATCTGGCAGGCCTCGGCTGGAACGATCGACGGGTCGACCGGTTCGAGCAACACGATCTGGGGCAATCTGGGTGCCGGCGCACCACCCTCACCGTGGATCGCCCATGCCAACTCGGGTTTGCCAGCGGAGTCCGGCTTGTCCAACTTGGCGAGCGAGGAAAGCCCCGTGGTGGGGAGTTTGGTGAGTCCGTCGGTGTCCTGGCCCACGATGAAGTGGCCCTTCTCCAACCGCATGATGCGCTGGGCCTCCACCCCGAACGGTGCGATCCCGAGGTCGGCGCCATATGCCATGAGTTGTTCCCAAACGTGGAGCCCGTACCCCGAGGGCACGTGGATCTCGAAGGAGAGTTCTCCGGTGAACCCAATCCGCCAGATCACGCAATCCTTCACATCGGCGACCGTTCCCCGCCGCACCTGCATGTACGCGAAGTCGTCCTTCTCGACGCTCACATCCGAAACGATGCGCCGCAGGAGTTCCCGAGAGTTCGGGCCAGCAATATTGATCGAGGTGAACCCGGCGGTGACGGGATCGACGAAAACCTCGAAGTCGGGTTTCTCGGTCTGTAGCCACATTTCGGCCCACTCGTAGATACGACCGGCGCCACCGGTCGTGGTGGTCATGAAATACGTGTCGTCATCGAGTCGACCCGTGACACCGTCGTCCATCACCACACCGTCTTCACCGACCATGACGCCGTAGCGAACCCCGCCGACCGGCAGCTTCGACCACTTGTTGATGTACATCTGCTCCAGCAGTTTCGGCACATCGGGTCCGGTAAGGATCATCTTGCCAAGCGGAGACACATCGATGATCCCCACGTTGGTTCTGGTGTTCAGCACCTCGCGGGCCGGATCGCCATAGTGTTCGGGCCGCATCCATTGGCCCGCCACCATCGGCACCCCTCCGTTGCGATCGTGCCAGGGCTGCAGCGCGCTGTTGCGGACGGGATCGAAGTGCCGACCCGCTAGTGCACCCAGTGCAATCGGCGCATACGGCGGGCGCCACACCGTGGTTCCCACCTCGGCGATGGTCTCGCCCCGGAACTCAGCGAGCACCGCCACCGTGTTCACCGTCTCGAGTTTGCCCTGCTCGGGACCCATCGTAGAGGTGGTGTAGCGCTTCACCAGTTCCACCGAGTCGTAGGCCTCCTTGGCCGCAGCGACCAGGTCTTTGGACGACACATCCTCGCTGTAGTCGACGATGCCATGCGTGCTGGACCGGAACAGGGCCGGGTGCTGATCGCGGCCGAGAGCGCTGCGTTGATCGACAGGCCAGGATGGTTCGGACTCCTCGGCCGGCACCGCCCGGGGTGTGAGCGAACGGAGCCGATGACCGATAACGGCGGCCCGATCGGCGGCCAGACGGCCGGTGGCCACACCGTGCGCCACGAGCTGTTCGCTGGAACCGTCGCCGGCCAAACCGCCGGTCACCAGGACGGTGTCAGGCGGTTGATCGGGAAAGAACCTGGCGGCGGTCTCGTCATAACTCGGTCGGTCGCCTGCCATGTTGAGCAAGCTGGTTGGGGCGGTCCAGCCGGTTGCGGTGATAAGCAGGTCGGCCGACACCTTCGATCCGTCATCGAGGGTTACCGACGAGAGTGATGAACCGCCGCGGGCCGAGACCACGTTCTGGCCCGCTCGAGCATCGACCACCCGGGCGACCTCAACACCGGCTCGTTCGAGGTCGGCGATAGTGGCGTCGCCTTCTGCGTTCGCGGTGAACACCACCGCCTTGTCGCCCGGGCGCACCCCATACAGGTTGATCAGCCTCCGGGCTGCGCCTGACAACATCACCCCCGGCAGGTCGTTTCCGTCGAAAACATAGGGGCGTTCGATCAAACCGGCCGCCACCACGAGGGTCTTGGCCCGCACCTTCAGAAGCCGCTCGGCCACGTGGTCGACCGTGCGCTGGTTGATCGCGCACCAGTTGTCCTCGTACCGACCCGTCACCGTTGCGTCGGTCAGCACCTCGATGTTCGTGTGGTTGTGGGCCGCCTCGGACAACTCGACCAGCAGCGACCGGTCGACCTCGTCGCCCCAGCGCAGGTGTCCGCCGACACGATGGCCGTGTTCGGCGAGCAGCACCGATGCGCCTCGTTCGGCGGCGGCGACCGCGGCGGACAGCCCGGCCGGACCGGCCCCAGCCACCAACACGTCGACGTGAACGAATCGCTGGTCGTAGTGATCGGTGGGGGCCGAAAGATCGACCGTACCGCCCGGTGCGAACGTGGCGAGGACTCGTTCATACAGCGGCCAGAGCGGCGCTGGATTCATGAAGGTCTTGTAGTAGAAACCGGCGGTCAAGAAGCGGCTGACCAAACCATTGGCCGCCTTGATGTCATGGTCGAGCGATGGCCAGACGTTTTGGGGCGACACTTTCATGCCGTCGGCGACCTGCCGATGCCCGGCCCGCACGTTCGGTTCGGGACCTACCTGAACGAAACAGTTCGGGTCCCAGTAGTCGGCGGTGAGGAGACCACGGGGTCGGTGATACTTCATCGACCGGGAGAAGATTCGGCGACCGTTGGCACTCACCGCTGAGGCGATCGTGTCGCCGGCGAATCCGGACATCTTCTTGCCGTTCCATCGGAACGACAGTGGAGCTGAGCGGTCGATTTCCTCGCCAGGCTGGGCTGGCAGCCGACGCAGTGGAGAAGCCATTAGTGACCCACCGCCGCTGCGCCCTTTTCGCCCACCAGTTGCCCTGCGGCAAATCGATCCAGCGAGAAGGGAGCGAGAAGTTTCGGTGTTGCCGACGTTGCGATGCATTCAGCCATTTGTTCGCCGCTGACCGGGCCGGCTTTGAAACCGTAGGTTCCCCAGCCCACATCACACAGAAATCCCTCCACCGGAGTGAAGCCCATCACCGGCGAATAGTCGGGCGTCATGTCGCAAAGACCGGCCCATTGGCGCAGAAGTCGCATCCGAGAAATCCCCGGCATCAGTTGAAGAACATGCGAGGCAAGTTCCTGAGTGAAGTCGAGGGAACCTCTCATCGAGTAGGTCGCAAACGGATCCACCGATGCACCGAAGACCAGTTCTCCCCTGTCGGTCTGACTGACATAGACGTGGAGCGAACCGCTCACGACGACCGACGGCAGAAACGTCTTCACCGGTTCGGTGACTGCGGCCTGCAGTGGGTGGGTGGTGATCGGTAACCGGACACCCGCCATGTCACCGATGATCGACGCCCAACCGGCGGTGCAATTCAGAACGGTTCCCGCCGCGATATCCCCTCGGCTGGTCCGAACGCCGACCGCTCGGCCGCCCGGACCCTTACCCCCGGGACCGTCACCACCCTCGACCAGGACATCGAGGACTGCCGTTTTTTGATGGATCTCGACGCCGTAGGCATCGGCACCGCGGGCGTACCCCCAGTTGACGGTGTCGTGGCGAATAGTGCCGCCCGGCGGATGATACAGGCCACCCAGAATCGGGTACCGGGAGTTCCCACCAGTGTCGAGGCTGGGAACGATGTCTTTGATCCGGTCCGGACCGATCACCTCAGAGTCGATGCCCTGCAGTTTGTTCACCTCGGCGCGCCATCGCATCGTGCGAATGGCTGCGTCGGTATGGGCCAACGTGAGATGGCCGCGTTCAGAGAACATCACATTGATGTTCAGATCCTGGGCCATCGAGTTGTAAAGCGAGAGCGAGCGGTCATAGAACGCCACCCCCTCGGGGGTCAGATAGTTGGATCGAACGATCGCGGTGTTTCGACCCGAACCCCCGCCGCCGAGATACCCCTTGTCCAGGACGGCCACGTTGGTGATGCCGTGGTTGGCCGCAAGATAGTACGCAGCCGCGAGCCCGTGGACGCCAGCTCCGATGATCACCACGTCGTAACTCTTGCGAAGGTCGTGTTCCCGCCAGGCTCGGGGCCAATCGGCTTTTCGAAGCCCCTTCCAGAGCAGTCTTCCGGCCGAATACTTCGCGGACGGCGCAGTGCGCGAGGTGCCGAGCATCGCAGGATGCTAACAAACCGGGTTAGAGGCCGCCCTCGATCGTGATCGATATCTTCAAGTCTTTTGCCAGTTCTTCCGACAAGCTTGTATGCGCTTGTTACTCGGGGTTGCGTTGACTGTTTTCCTGTTCGTCGCCGGTGTCGCTCAGGAGGACCCAGCGGGTGCTGATGGACTGGCGCTGCGGGTGACTACGACCGCGACACCCGAACCTCCGGTGGGCCAGGACGACGCCCCTTCCGAGGATCCCATCGAAGATGAACAACCGGAGGATGCCAGCGAGGAGGACATTGTGGTGGCAACAGTCTCGGAGAACCCGCCCGCCGTCGAGCGAGATCTCGAGACATCGCCGTCGACCTCGACCTCGACCTCGACCTCGACCACCCAACCGGCCAACTCACAAACGACGACGGCGACCACACCGGGCGAACCCGCAACATCACCCGGCAAACCCGCAACAGCACCGGGCGAGCCCGCAACGTCACAGCGCAGTCCCGAGTCGAGGGAGCTCGAACGCCGCTTCGCACCACTCACGTCCCCGGATCGTCAGAGCCCATCGATCGAACTCCAATCCGACGACTTCCTCCCCCGCCCGGATTCGTCGCAGCCGGAAGAAGGGCAGAGCAACAACGTCGCAACAACACCCCAACCCGGACCAAACGCAACACCCCCCTCCACCACCGACCAGGTCACCGTCGATCCGGGCCCCGAGGTCCTGGCCCTCACCACCGAGGACCGGGCCAGCAACGCCCGCTGGTACACGCTGATCGCCGGTGTTGCGGCGGCGGTGGCGATGCTCAGTTCGTCGGCGCGCGCCAACCGGTCTGCGACCTATCCCCACGAGGGGTAATCAGGCACGCCGCCGAATCCGTTGTACGTCGATGGGGTACACCGTTGATCTCCGGCGGCATCAGGCCGCTCTCCCCCTCTCGAGCTTTCAGGCCGTGGTGCCGCCGGACAAGTGCCGTATCAAGTAACCTTTGCGCCCTTGGAGCGGCCATATGCGCCCCTGGACAGCGGCCTACAACAGCGGCGGCGAATCCGCTCGCTGGATAACGGCAACAGCGTGGTCAACCAGAGCCTCGACGAGCCCAGGGCTGGTGAGCCGAATGCGATCCGGGTGCGCGCCGTGGAGCCGAACCACACCTGCGGTTGCGCTGGTGGGCGCAAACCTTGCCCAAACGGTGCCCGCCTCGGCGTCGACGGCAACCCGATCGTTGTCGGCCAGCGCAGAGTTTGCTTCCGCCTCGACACCATCGGGCCCCAGAAGGACCTCAGCGGTTCCGTCCTCGACCAGGATCATCAACGCTGCGGCCAGAGCGTCGGCCACCACTCGCTGTCGATCGCTGGGATCATCGGCGGCGATCGAATCGTGTTTTCCGTTGATGTATCCCGTGGCCCGTTCGAAGCGACGCAACCGACGCATCTCGGTGCCGTCGTGCTGCTGGGCCACATGGAAGGTACGACCACTGGTGCTGCGGACCGGAACGACGGTCCAGTTCATGACGAAGGGCGAACCGTCCTTTCGGTAGTTCACGGTCTCGCCCTCGAACCGTTCGCCCGCCTCGAGATTGGCCCGAAGGCGGTCGAGGGTGGCGCGGTCGGTGAGCTCTCCCTGCAGAATGCGCGGATTCAGCCCGAGCACATCATCGGCGAGGTACCCGGTGATGCTCGTGAAGGAACCATTCACCACGAGGATCGACGGACCCGGCGCCGCCAGATCGGCGTTCGTGACACAGAGACCCTCCCGTCCGGTGAGTCCGGCCTTGGCCACAATCTCATTGAACTCGTCGGGATTCAGTTGCGGCCGCGACCGTTCGTCGACATCGGAACCCGTGGTCACCCCGGCCCGTTCCACCAGATCGAGAAGGTTGGCGACCGGATCGGGAACATCGACCAATCCGAGCACACCTCCCGACTCCGATGCCCGATGCCTCAGCCCGACGATCAACTCGGTGGCCGCTACGCCGAAGTACTCGACCCCGGCAAGATGAAGTTCGAGCCGACGGGCCGGCCCCACCAGATTGGTGCAGATCTTCTCCAAGAGGCTGGCGTGGGTGGCATCGATATCACCAGAGACGTACACCCGCGTCAACGATCCGTCGGAGTGGATGCTCATGGCGAAGGGATGGGAGCTCATTGGATTCGACCGCCCGCTCGCACCGGCGCGGCCATCCAGCTCAGGAATGGATCAGACGATCGGGCGATATTCACTGGAGTCCAAGATAGGACCCGGCGCCCTCGGCGACGCCCTCAACCGCAGGGACGGCGGGTCAGGTCGTTTGGACCGCAGGCTCGTCGAAATAGGACCGCAACGTGGCCAGGGCCCTTGTGATCAGGCGATGCACGTGGGGCTGGCTGAAGCCGAGCCGGGCGCCGATCTCGGTTTGGGTCAGATCCTGCCGATAGCGCAGGTCGAGCGCATCACGTTCAGCGGCACTCAGCCCGATCATCGCTTGCTCCACCGAAGCCAGCACCGCGATCTCGTCCCACGTCGGATCGGTGGAGATCCGCTCGAAGGAAACGAGAGAACTGCTTCGCCGGCTCTCGGTTGCCGCAAGTCCTTCGATCACCGACGGAACGTCGACATCGAGCCGTTCGGCCAGTTCCGCAACCGACAGGGAACGTCCGAGCTGCTGCTGACCGGTGCGCTGGGTTGCCTCGATCCTCAACGAGAGCTCCTTGAGCCGCCGGGGAACGTGCGCGGCCCAGGTTTGGTCACGGAGGAATCGTTTGATTTCGCCGATGATCGTGGGCGCGGCGAACGAATGGAACGGAATGCCGCGGTCGGCGTCGAATCGACGGGCCGCAACGACAAGTGCGATGGTGGCCACCGACTGGAGGTCCTCGTCGATCCCGGGTCCTGGCGAGAATCGTCGAGCCAATTGACGCGCCAGTGTCCGGTGTTCTGCGATCAGCCGCTCCTGGGCGTCTGTCGTCACCGCTGGGGTTGTCATGGCGTCGTCCATCTCCGGGATCACAGTAGATCCAAACCCGCCCGGACAGCGGTCCGAACCCCCACGTGGGGTCCACAACCTGCCGTCTGGGGAGGTGGGTAGACTGTCGCCCGTGACTAGTGGCCGCGGGACGAGCGCGTTCCACCTTCGTTCGGTCGAGGCCGACGCAACAACCGGGCACATCGAACTCCGCTACGGCTTTGCCGGTGGCCCGGAGTTCGTCGAACGGATCGATTTGCCTGCCAGCCCTACCGCCCTGAACACCGCCGAGTTCCAGTCGGCCGCCGCCGTACTACTCATGGTCGCAGGGACCTCGTATTACAAGTCCCAGGCCCCCGAGACCATCGTGGTGGAGGTGGCCACCACCGCCGCGGATCGGCGATTGATCGAGGCGTTGTATGACCACGGTCTCCGAGAGTTCGCCTACACCAACAACCTCGACATTCCGCTGGGGCAAACCTTCGACTGGCGCGGCGGCGAGCTGACCGCCGCTTCACAACCACCCGATCCGGTCGGGATCGGCAGGCCGCTGGTTCCGTTCGGGGGTGGCAAGGACTCGACCGTTGTCTTGTCGATGCTGCCCGAGGCTCGGGCCATGACCGTCAATCAGACGTCCACTCACTCGTCGGTCGCCCGCTCTCTGGGCCACGACCTGATCGGAGTTCGCCGATCGGTCGATCAGGTTGAGGAGCTGACCCGACCCGACCGACTGAACGGGCACATACCTATCACTGCAATCGTCTCAGCGATCGCCGTTGTGCTCGGTATTCGCGACGGTCTCACGTCGGTGGTGTTGGCCAACGAAGAAGCCGCGAGCGAACCCACGCTTGTCGTCGACGGTCGAGCGGTAAACCACCAGTGGTCGAAGGGAGCGACCTTCGAGGCGCTCTTCGACCACGCCCTGGGGTCCCGTGGACTCCCTATCCGATACTTCTCCTGGCTACGTCATGTCCCCGAGCGGCAGATCATCGAACTCCTGGCAAGACAACCGGATGCGCTCGAACACATCGTTAGTTGCAATCGCGCCTTTGCTGGCCGAACGACAGGCGCAACTTCGGAGGCCGATCAACGCTGGTGCGGTGAGTGCCCGAAGTGCCTGTTCACCTATCTGCTTCTGGCAACCCGACTGTCGCCGGATGAGCTCGTACCCATCTTCGGTGCCGATCTCTTGGCGAAGAACGACCGGTTCGAGGGTTTCACCGAGCTGTGGGCTGAGGTCAAGCCGTTGGAGTGCGTCGGCGAACGCACCGACGCCGCGGGTGCGCTGGTGCAGGTCGCCGCCGACCCCCGCTGGTCCGATCGGGAACTGGTCCAGAAGTTACTTCCGTCGGCCCAGGATGCTCTGTTAGCTGGTCGCTGGGGTCGCATGGGCACCGATGAACACATCCTCACGCCTCGGCCGGTGCCGGACGCCTTCACGCAACGCCTCACCGAGACGCTCGGATGACCGTTCTGCAACTCGACGACCTCGATGCTCTCGTCGTCGATCTCCTGGGGGCCGGCATCGACAACACCGCCCTGCTCCCCCATCTCGCCGGCGCGGCCGAGCGACGGGTGTGGGTCGATGACCCTGCGTCGGTGACTGCCGATGTTCGAGACCGTTGCGCCGCGGCGGATGCCACGATTGGATCGATCGAGGACTGGCAGATTGGCGACATGGTCGTTCGTTCGCCGGGCTTTCCCGCATACCGCCCCGACATCGCACGACAGCTTGCGCAGCTTCCGCCCCACCACGTCACAACTGCGGTAAATCTCTGGCTCGAGACCTACGGCGCTGACTACCCCACCGTGATCGTCACCGGCACCAAAGGTAAGAGCACGGTCTCCCACATGATCGCGGCGCTGATGCCAACGGCGGAACTGGTCGGGAACATCGGTCGGCCGATCTGGTCGATCGATCGGCCGTCGCCCGGCACGCCGATCGTCTGTGAGATAAGTAGCTATCAAGCGGTTGGCATGTCGTTCCGGGCAGATCTGGCTCTGCTCACCAGCCTCAGTGAGGACCACATCAGCTGGCACGGTTCCGTCGAGCGTTATCACGCAGACAAGTTGAGCCCGGTTCTGGCGGCTCGGCACCGGATGACCATCCCCGTCCTGACCGACGTCCTCGATCGCGGTCACCCACCGCTGGTCGCGCCCCCTTCAACCGATTGGCCAGCTCTCGACGAGCTCCCCAGGCACATGGCACTCAACGCCGCACTTGCAATTAGGGCCGCAGAGTGGGTTCACCACGCCCACCCCTCGGTGCCCATCGTCGAAGATCCGGGTCGGACGATCGCCGAACTCCCACCGCTGGTGGGTCGACTGCGAGAACTGCCGAGCCCGGCAGACCCCCACCGCTGGTTCGACGACTCGCTTGCGTCGAACCCGTCGGGAGCCGCGGCCGCCGTGTCGGCGTTCGCCGACTGCGATCTCTGGTTGATCCTGGGTGGTCTGAATCGCAATGTGTCACCCCAGCCCCTCATCGACGCCGTGTCGCAGGTTTCGGGTTCGGTCTCGGTGATTTCTGTGCCCGACAATGGCGACCAGCTGATCGACCAACTCGAATCGGCGGGCTGTCGGCTCAGCTTCCGGGATGCGGCCACAGACGTTGCACATGCGGTATCGATCGTTCGGGGCGAAGCCAGTTCACCCTCGGTTGTGCTCTTCAGCCCTGCTGCCCCCACTCCGCCCCAACACGGCAATTGGTCCAACCGTTCCGAGGCATTCGAGGCTGCGGTTACGACACCGACAACACCGAGTTGACCCACCGACCCGCAACAGCCCGAAGGTGGGCGCCGGAAGTGACGTCCATCGTGAACACACCGTGGATCGCCGACGGGGCGTGTTCGGCGGATACCTCAACCCCTGCGGCTCGCATCTGTTCGGCGTACGACAAACCTTCAGCCGCCAGCGGGTCGTACCCGGCGGTGATCACCAATGCGTCGGCCACACCTGCAACCTCACCAGCTGACGGCGCAGCTCGCCAGTCGGCCCGGTTCGCACGGTCGGGCGCGTAGCAGTCCCAAAACCAGCCCATGCCCGCCATCGTGAGCCCGTACCCATCGCCGAGGTCGCAGGGCGCCGACGGGTCGAAGTTGGATGCGGTCACCGGGTAAACGAGTAGCTGCCCGGCCAGATCGATGCTCCGGTCCCTAGCCGCCAGGGCAACGGCAGCGGCGAGGTTGCCGCCGGCGCTGTCACCCCCGACGACGATGCGGGTTGGATCAATCATCAACTCGTCAGCATGGTTTAGTACGTACAGCAGCGCAGCCAATGCGTCGTCGAATGCAGCCGGGAACGGAGCCTCGGGAGCGAGCCGATAGTCGACGCTGATGACGGTGCATCCTGTCGACATGCACAACTCACGACACGGCATGTCGCCGGTGTCGAGGTCACCCAGAACCCAGCCACCGCCATGGAACCACAGCAG